>DATFSI010000001.1:0-20435 GCA_035262705.1 Candidatus Acidiferrum sp.
GAGCTCGAGACTTACCGCGCCCAGATTGACGAAATCCTGGAATACATCGGGAAGCTGAACGAGCTGGATACGACCAGTGTGGAGCCGATGGCGCAGGTATTGGCGGACGACCAGACCGCGGACGCGACGTTGCGGGAAGACATCGTGATGCCCTGCGCGGTGGCGGAGGATATTTTGAAGCAGGCACCGGATCCGGAGGCGCCGTATTTTCGGGTGCCGAAGGTCATTGAGAAGTAATGGAGAGAAGTGGCGAGTGGCGAGAGAAAGAGATAAAGGAGTAAAGGACAACAGGAGCTTCGCGGATTCCGGCTAGGACTGGCGGGCGCGCTTTTTAACACGAAGGCACAGAGGAAGAGCACAGAGAACAGGGAGACGGCGAGGCAAGACGCGGGGATTGAGATCCTTAAGGTCGCAAAATGCGCAACCTTCAGGATGACAGGCTTCCGAAAACTAAATCGTGAGAGAAGATGACGACGAACTGGACAATTCGAGGAGTGAGAGAGGCGCTGGTGGCGAAGAAGGTTTCGGCGCGAGAGTTGACGGCCGAGTATTTCAAGCGCATTGACGCGCGCAACAAAGAGATGAACGTGTATCTGACGCTTTGCGAAAAGCGGGCTTATGCGCAGGCGGATCGCATTGATGCAGAGGTGGCGGCAGGAAGGCCCCTGCCTGCACTGGCGGGTGTGCCGATCGCAGTGAAGGACGTCATCAGCATGCGTGGCGTGCGCACTACTTGCGGATCAAAAATTCTGCAGAATTATGTACCTCCCTACGACGCCACGGCCGTGACACGGCTAGAAGCATCGGGCGCGGTAATTCTGGGCAAAACGAATTGCGACGAGTTCGCGATGGGCAGCTCAAACGAGAACTCTGCCTACGGGCCAGTGCAGAATCCGGCGGCGCCGGGCACGGTGCCCGGGGGGTCGAGCGGCGGCTCCGCGGCGGCGGTGGCGGCGGAAATGGCGGTTGCGTCGTTGGGGACGGATACGGGAGGGTCGATCCGGCAGCCGGGGGCGTTCTGCGGGATTCCGGCAATGATGGGGAGCTATGGCCGCGTGTCGCGGTACGGGCTGATCGCGTTTGCGTCTTCGTTGGACCGGATCGGGCCGTTCGCGCGGAACGTGGAAGATGTGGCGGCGGTGCTGCAGGTGATGGCCGGGCGCGATCCGAACGATGCGACGTCCACCACCGCGCCGGTGGACGATTACGCGGTAGAACTGAAGAAGCCAGTGAAGGGGATGAAGATCGGCGTCCCCAAGGAGTACTTCGGAGAGGGCATGGACGCAAGCGTCCGCGAGAAAATCACCGCGGGAATCGAACTGCTGCGCAAGCTGGGCTGTCAGGTGATGGACATCCAGATGCCGCACACGGATTATGCCATTGCGACCTATTACATCATCGCGACTGCGGAGGCGAGTTCGAACCTGGCGCGATATGACGGTGTGCGTTACGGGTTGCGTCAAGAGAGTGACACCCTGGTGTCAACCTATAGGAAGACCCGCGGCGCAGGGTTCGGCGCAGAGGTGAAACGTCGCATCGTGCTGGGAACATATGTCCTTTCGGCGGGCTACTACGACGCTTATTACCTGAAAGGACAGAAGGTGCGGGCGCTGATTGCCCAGGATTTCCAGAACGCGTTTCAGAAGGTGGATGCGATTGTGACGCCGACTTCGCCGGTTCCGCCTTTTAGACTAGGCGAGCGGACAAACGACCCTTTACAGATGTATCTTGCTGATATTTATACGGTTACTGGATCGCTGGCGGGCTTGCCGGGGATCTCCCTACCCTGCGGGAAGGTATGCGGAAAGCTACCAGTGGGCTTGCAGATCTTCGGCCCGGCGTTCGGAGAGGCCCGGGTGCTGCAACTGGCGCACGCATTTGAGGAGGCCGGCGGAGCGACGGTCTAGCAATCGCCAACCAGCGATAGCTCGCAGGAGAAGCCAAACCACAAAGACATAGAGGGCCACAGAGAAAGCGTAGAAGAAGCGGCCAGGTCAGTGTGAGATGAAAACGCTCGCGTCGATTCGAGAAAAACTCCAAAGAGCCCAGACTGGATTTTGCCAGGCAGCAGACGCGATTACGGCCCAGGATTGGGAGCGGCAACCTGCTCCAGAGGCGTGGTCGGCGGGCGAAATCGTGGCGCACCTTACGGCTGTGGAGGACGGCATCATCAGCAACGCCGACCGGATGCTGCAAAAAATGGCCGCCCCAGTTCCCTTTTCACAACGGCTGCATCTGCCTTTGTGGCTCGTGGAAGCGCGGATTATCAAGCGAAAATCGCCGGTGCCGCAGGATCCCGGGCTGATGGCGGAGAAGGAAATCATGATGGCCGCGCTCCGCGGCGCACGGGAACGAACGCTGGCTTTTCTTTCGGAAACCGAAAGACGCGATTTGCGCCGCTACTGCTGGCAACACCCCTTCCTGGGTATGCTGAATGTCTATGAATGGATGGAAATGATAGCGGTCCACCAAATCCGGCACACCAAGCAGATGAAAGAAATTGAAGAAAAGCTCTCCCGAAAGCTGTAGGAATTTCACAAGTTAGATACGTTTTTGCATATCCCGTCTGTCAGATCTAGTAGTGTTTCCCGACGAAGATCTTTCGAACAGCGCAACAAAGGGCTTTTTTCGGGGTTATTCTCCAAGAGTACTAGTGATTTGGTTTAAAAGTGCTGAAACGGAACGACTATTGCTCTTGTGATTTGCATCCTCTAACCTGCGGTCAGCATCACAGAGACTGAGTGGCGGCGGAGTTGGAGGGAACGTGAGGAACCCCTTGGTTACCGTCAAATCGAGTCAGAAGATCTTCACCGATGCGGAAGTAGCCAGCCTGACTGGCATCTGCATGGAGCACCTGCACAACTTCGCGCGCAGCCGTCATCTTGGGATGATCGCCCGCGCGGCGGAAGCGGCCGGGGCCCAGGCGGACCAGTGGCTGTTCACGCTGTCAGACCTGATGGTGCTGGTTACGCTATTCCCGCGCTGCTCGCACTAGAGCGGATCGCGCCTGTCTCTGAGAGGCCCCTGCCCTCCCAAGCCTCCCGACCGTAAAATTCTCCATCTAATTGACTATCCTTGTGACGCCCGACTCCGGCGCGCTATCCTGCTTGCGGATGAAGCGTTTGCGGCCGGGCTGGGTTGCGGCAAGTTGTGTTGGTAAGATCCGGCCCTTAAATTGGGCTTACGATTATAGGGGGGGTACTGGAATGGCTCGCCAATCCGTCCATGGTCCTCTCCCTTGCCTGTTCCCCGTCCGCCTGTGCCTGTTGCTCGCCGCCCTTGGGGGCCTGTGCAGTGGGGGTCTTGCGCAGGAATCGAACGCCACCACGGAAACAAAACGCTCCGTGGACCCGCGAGGAATGAAGCTGATCCTGACCGACGGCACTTACCAACTGGTGCGGGAATACCAGCGGAACGGGGACCGCGTCCGCTACTACAGCACAGAGCGGGGTGCCTGGGAGGAGTTGCCGGCGTCGATGGTGGACTGGGACGCGACGGCGAAAGCGGAAAAGGAGACGGAAAAAGAGTCCACAGCGCTGGTAGAAAAAGTCCACAAACAGGAAGAAGCGCGACGCATGGACAACGCGACGGACATTGATGCGAGCCTGCAAGTGGGCCAGGGCACGTTTCTGCCGTCAGGCGAAGGGATGTTCCTGGTGGAAGGAAAGTCCGTGCGGGTGCTGGACCAGGCGGCGTCCGAAGTGAAGACAGACAAGAAGCGCATCCTTACGCAGATTTTGGTGCCGGTGCCAGTGGTACCGGGAAAGCAGAACGTGACGCTGCAGGGAGCGCGCGCCGTGGTGCGGTTGCGAAGCGAGCATCCGGAATTTTATTTGCGCGAAGCGCCCCCTGGGCCAGACGAAGTGGGTGGGATCCAGAGAAGCCACAGGCCGAACGAGGCGGGACCGGATGTGGAACTGATTCGCGTCAAGGTGGGCCGCGGCAACCGGCAATTGGAATCCATCAAGACGCTGTTCGGCGAGAAAGTCGGAGAGAATGCGAATATCGTCTCGGTGCAGAGATGGGAAGTGGCTCCCAACGTGTACCGGTTCACCTTGAGCCAGCCACTGACGCCCGGGGAATATGTGCTGGCGGAAGTGCTGGCGGACGGGTTGAATTTGTATGTATGGGATTTCGGCATGGATGAAGGGTTGGGAAAAAGCGGGAAGTAGGATCGCCGATCTGAAGCCACTACACCAAACGGGCAGTTGCCGGTCAGCGCTTGCCGGCGTGAACCGGCGAGAAGACCTCAGTAAGGATGCGCAACACATCGGATATGCGGAAGGGTTTCTGAAGATGGCGGGAGCGTGACGGTGAGTTGGAGCCCTCCCCACTCACTAGATCCCCGGACATAAAAATGATTTCGGGCTTGTTGCCGGCCGCGATTTTCAGGCGTTGAGCCACGCCATAGCCGTCGGCGTTGGGTCCAGAGCCGGACAGCTTCAGGTCGCAAAGAATCGCATCGTACTTGGTGGCCAGAATCATGCGCAGGGCCTCTTCAGCAGTGGCCGCGCAATCCACTTTCAAACCGTAAGTGGCTAGCCCTTCGGAGAGGAGCATGCGGATGCTCTCCTCATCGTCGAGCACCAGAATGGTGTGCCTCGCGAAAGCGGTGAGGGTGGGAAGTACACGATCACCGGCCCCGGTATCCGATTCCGGGACGGGAGTCTTGCCCGGCTCGATTTCGGCGATCGGCAAGGAAACCGTGAATGCGGCCCCGCCGGCAGGTAAAGAAGCGGCTTCGATGTTGCCGCCGTGTTCGCGGACGATGGACATGCAGATGCTCAGACCGAGGCCGGTGCCGCCGCCGGGGCGTTTGGTGGTGAAGAACGGATCGAAAATTTTCGGCAGGTCATCCGGCTTGATGCCAACGCCGTCGTCTTGCACGGTGGCAACGACGCGATTTCCGGAGCGGCCCAGGCGAATCTGAACGCGGCCGGACTGCCGGACCTCGCGGATGGCATGCTCCGCGTTGCTGATGAGATTCAGGAAAATCTGGATGAGCTGGTTGGCGTCGCCGACGATGAGCGGAAAACCGGGCACGGCGTGGAATTCGACTTCCACGTTGTTACGGCGAAGCGAATGATCGTGGAGCTGCAGAGTGCGGTCGACAACCACGTTGAGGTCCAACGGCTTTTTCTGCGGAGAAGCAGGGCGAGAAAATTCCAGTAGGTTTTGGACTATTCGGGCCGCGCGGCGGGCCTGGCGATGGGTCATTTCCAGCTGGCGCTTGGTGTTGTCGTCGACGCCCTGGCGATCACGGAGGAGTTCGCTGGCGCCGAGAATGGCGGTAAGGGGATTGTTGAGTTCGTGAGCGACGCCGGCTAGCATTTGCCCCATAGCGGCAAGCTTTTCGGCCTGGATGAGCTGGCTTTCCAGGCGCTTGACCTCGGTGACGTCGCGGCCAGAAACGACCACGCCTTCGATTTTCCCTTGTTCATTAAATAGCGGGCTGAAATTGCACTTGAGGCTGCGCCATTCGCCCTGGGTGTGGCGAACGCGGACTTCAATGGAAGCAAAATTCTGCTTTCCGGCGATTAAATCGTCAAAGAGAGACACCATGGCCGGCCGGTCGTCGAGATGAGTGCGTTCGCCAAAGGTGTGACCGATGATGTCGGAGGCCTCGTAGCCAAGGACTTCCTTGAATTTGGGGCTGACGAAGGTATAACGCCGCTGCGGATCCACAACGAAGATGAGGTCGGGAAAGCTGTCGATCAATCGGCGGGCGAATTCCTGCTGCTGGTGGAGCTGCTTTTCCATGGCGCGGCGCCCGGTGATGTCCACCAGCGCGCCTTGAAAACGAATGATGCGGCCGTTGGGGTCGCGGACGGCGGATGCCGTGTTGAGACAATGGACCGGCTGGCCGTCTTTGCGGTGCAAGGTGATTTCGCGGCCTTGCGGGCCGGCGGCGCTGCCGGCGCCGTAAACGACGGCGTTACGCAAAAGATCGTCGGCGAAAACCTCCGTGACTCGCTTGGAGAGCACTTCATCCTTGGACTGATAGCCCAGCATGGAAACGAGGGCGGGATTGACCTCGAGGATCTTGTCCTCGGGTGTGACGATGTAGATGCCTTCCTGGAGGGATTCGAAGAGCTCGGTGAAGCGGGCTTCGCTGCGCTTCATGGCAGTGATGTCGCGGGCAAGGACGGTGACACCGTGAACCTCGCCATCTCGGATCATGGCGTGGGCAACGCAATCAAAGAAATAGACGACATTGCGCTTTTTTAGGCGGACATGCAGGACGCCGTTCCAGATGCGGCGCTCGAGAAAACGGGTCCGCGCGATTTCTCCCACTTCCATGGGGCGGCCGTCGGTATCCTCAAAAAACTCGGCAAGGTAGCAGCCGATGATTTCCTGGAATGGACGGGCGACGAGATCGGAAAAGCTGCGATTGACCGCGCGGATTTCACCTTCCAGGGATAAGGCCAGAAGAATATCGTCGAAGGAGTCGATGAGGTCGCGGAAACCCTGCTGCGACTTGGAAATCATCGCGAAGAGCTGCTGAAGCTGCTGGTCGCTGGGAAGTGTGGCGGAATCGCGGTGATCCATGCCGCGCACGAGACCCTTCAGTTCGGCGATTTCGTGCGTTTTCTTCCAGACGTAAACGCCAAGCAGGCTGACAAGAAGGACCAGACCCAACGGCAAGGCTTCCAGGTGAAGATCAGCGGTGCGCAGCCACCCCCAGGACATCCACGCAAAGACCCCGCTGACCAGGAAGAGGATGAAAAAGGTGAGGAACCAAAGTTCGCGTTGTCGCTTTTCAAAGAGTTCGACGCGCTCAGACAGGGGAGCACGGGTCTCTCGTTCCGGTGAGAGTTTTTGGGGGCCATCCGGATTGGGCTGAGGCTGCATCGTTCTTGTGCCGCGAACTGTCACACCTGGCCCTAAAATTCCGATTTCCAATGATAAGAAGGTTACTTATCGGCCAGCAAGTAGGTAAAGACCCCTGGGTTCCTGGGCCATACCTGTACGAAGGGCCAGAGTGGGAAATTATTTCCAGGTGCCCAGGAGACGGCGGACAAGGAGCAATTCGCCGAGATGGTAGGCGTTGTGATCGGCAACGAGCAGGACTTCGCGGAGGACGGTTTGCCCGTCACCGTGGGCGAAGGGAGTGTAAAAATCCGTCTTTTTGTTCTGCACGATTTTGATCATGGCGTCGAGGTCGGCGCGGAAAGATTTTATGGTGTTGTTCCAGGCTTTAGGGTCGGGAGGAGCCTGGGTTCTGGGCCAATAGCCGGCGGGAAATTCGGGAGAGACGTACTTGGGATTGCGGGTGAATTCGAGGATGTCACACTGGGCGATGCGCAGGTGTTCGAGAATTTCCCAGGCCGAATGAGCGGCGCCCTCGGGGCGAACGCCCTGCAGGTGTGACGGCCAGTCTTTCACAGCATCGTCAAAGGTGATGTGGGCGTGGCCGCCTTTGAGAAGTTCGACGAGATGTTCTGGAAGAGATTTCTGTTTTTTCATGATTGATTCCCTGTTCACGAATTTGGCTGGTTAGATGATAGTAGTTGGTTTCGGTTAGACAGCGAAAAACCGCAGGGCGAGCAAAAGGCGCTCGACCTGCGCTACAAAGAAAAAAGCCGCACCTTCTGAATTGGAAGGTGCGGCAAATAAGGTTGCGTTGAACCGAGGTTAGTCCTGGCCTTCGGTGGCGGCGGCTGCCGCGTCGTCGTCATCCTTCCCGGAGAGGAAGTCGAGCGAAGCCGCATCGTCAACTGCCGCGAAGTCGGCCGCTTCGGGGAGTTCCTCCACAGGTTGCGGAGCCGGGACTTCGGTGAGCAACTGGATGTTGCGGTAGTGTTCGAGACCCGTGCCGGCGGGAATCAGCCGGCCCATGATCACGTTTTCCTTCAAGCCGCGCAGGTAGTCCACCTTGCCGGCGACTGCCGCTTCGGTGAGGACGCGGGTAGTCTCCTGAAAGCTGGCCGCGGAGATGAACGAGTCGGTCGAAAGCGACGCCTTGGTGATGCCAAGCAGCAGCGGACGGCCGGTTGCGGGACGCCCACCTTCGGCGATGATGCGGTCGTTTTCCTCGCGGAAGCGGAACTTGTCCACCTGCTCCTCGAGAAGGAACGTGGTGTCGCCGACGTCTTCGACCTTCACCCAGCGCATCATCTGGCGGGAGATGGTCTCGATGTGCTTGTCGTTGATGTTGACGCCCTGCAGGCGGTAGACCTCTTGAATGGCGTTGACGAGATAGGCCTGGGTGTACTTCTCGCCCAGAACCGCGAGCAGGTCGTGGAGGTTGAGTGGGCCGTCGATGAGCGCTTCACCTGCGCGGACGTGCTCGCCCTCCTGAACGTTGATGTGAGTACCACGGGGGATAGCGTATTCCTTGGAGGTCTTGCCGTCTTCGCTTTCCACGTAAACCTTGCGCATACCCTTGGCGATGTCGCCGTAGCGGACGGTGCCGTCGATTTCGCTGATGACGGCGGGGTCCTTGGGTTTGCGGGTTTCGAAGAGCTCGACGACGCGCGGGAGACCACCGGTGATGTCCTTGGTCTTGGTGGTTTCGCGCGGGATCTTCGCGAGCACGTCTCCGGCCTGGACCTCGTCGCCATCCTGCACCATCAAGTGGGCGCGGGAGGGCATGAGGTACTTCTTGCGGACCTTGCCGGAGGAATCGCGGACGAGAATCGCCGGCTGATGCTTTTCGTCGCCGGGCGGCAGCGTGACCACAAGCTGCGAGAGGCCGGTAACCTCGTCGACTTGTTCCTCAATAGTGAGACCGGGGCGGAGATCATCGAACTTCACAGAACCCGCCGTCTCGGTAAGGATTGAGAAGGTGAAGGGATCCCATTCGGCGAGGATCTGGCCCTGGTTGACGGTGTCGCCGTCCTTGACGCGCAAACGCGCGCCGTAGACGACGTGGTAGCGTTCCTTTTCGCGGCCTTTGTCATCGAGGATGACGATGAGGCCGGAGCGGTTCATGGCGATGCTCGCGCCTCCACGCCCTTCAACGTGACGCAGGTCAACGAACTTCACGCTGCCCGCGTTCTTGGCTTCGAGAGTGGAACGCTCGCTGACACGGGTAGCCGCGCCGCCGATGTGGAAGGTACGCATGGTGAGCTGCGTGCCGGGTTCGCCGATGGACTGCGCGGCGATGACGCCGACGGCTTCACCCATTTCGACCATGCGGCCGGTGGCCAGGTTGCGGCCATAGCAAAGCGCGCAAACACCGCGCCGGGACTCGCAGGTGAGCACGGAGCGGATGCGCACGCGCTCGATACCCGCGGCCTGAATCTGGTTGGCGAGCTCTTCGGTAATTTCCTGGTTGACCTCGACGATGACGTTGCCCTCGAAGTCCTTGATCTTTTCGAGGGAGACACGGCCAACGACGCGGTCGCGCAACGGCTCGACTTCGACGCCGGCTTCAATGATGGGCTCGACGTAGATGCCGTCGGATGTGCCGCAGTCGTACTCGTTGATGATGACGTCCTGAGCTACGTCCACGAGGCGGCGGGTCAGGTAGCCGGAGTCGGCGGTCTTCAGCGCCGTATCGGCCAAGCCCTTGCGCGCGCCGTGCGTGGAAATGAAGTACTGCAGCACGGTCAAGCCTTCGCGGAAGTTGGAAGTGATAGGCGTTTCGATGACTTCGCCGGAAGGCTTGGCCATCAACCCGCGCATGCCGGAAAGCTGACGAATCTGCTGCTTGGAGCCGCGGGCGCCGGAGTCCGCCATGATGTAAACGGGGTTGATGCTGCCTTCGCGGTCCTGGCCTTCGAGGGCCTTAAACATTTCGTCGGCAACTTTTTCGGTAACGTCGCCCCAGATGGCGATGACCTTGTTGTAGCGTTCGCCGTTGGTAATGGCGCCGTCGAGGTATTGCTGCTGCACCTTGACGACTTCCTTTTCGGCGGTTTCCACCAGCTTGTACTTGTCGCTGGGGATAAGCATGTCGTCGATGCCGATGGAGATGCCCGAGCGGGTGGCGTAGGTGAAGCCGAGCGCTTTCAGGTGATCCAGGATGTCGACGGTGGCCTGCAGGCCAAAGCGCAAGTACGCGTAATAAACGAGTTGCTGCACACCCTTTTTCTTGAGCAAGCCGTTGATGTACGGCATGTGTTTCGGCAAGTTTGAATTGAAGATGACGCGGCCGACAGTGGTCTGGATGAACTGCCGCTGCATCTTCACGGGTTCGGTGTGCGTAACGTCCTGGTTGTCGAACGCCGTGGTCAGGTCAATGACTTCGCCGGTGTAGCGCAGCCGAATCGGAGTGAGAAGTTCGACTTCGCCGGCTTCGAGCGCGAGCATCACGTCTTCGGCGGAACCGAAGACGCGGCCTTCGCCCTTGGCGCCCGGCTTGGACTTGGTCAGGTAGTAGATGCCGAGAACCATGTCCTGCGAAGGAACGGCGAGCGGCAGACCGTGCGCGGGCGACAGAATGTTGCGCGAGCTGAGCATGAGCACGGACGCTTCGACCTGGGATTCCGGCGAAAGCGGGATGTGCACGGCCATCTGGTCGCCGTCAAAGTCCGCGTTGAAAGCGGTGCAGACGAGCGGGTGAATACGGATGGCCTTGCCTTCGACGAGCGTCGGCTCGAAGGCTTGGATGCCCAAACGGTGCAAGGTTGGAGCACGGTTGAGCAGCACTGGATGCTCGCGGATAACATCCTCGAGGATGTCCCACACCACGGCTTCCTGCTGTTCCACCATTTCCTTGGCTTGCTTGATGGTGGTGCAGTGCCCCTGCGCTTCGAGCTTGTGATAGATGAACGGCTTGAAGAGCTCGAGCGCCATCTTCTTGGGCAGACCGCACTGGTTGAGTTTCAATTCCGGGCCGACGACGATGACCGAGCGGCCGGAGTAGTCCACGCGCTTCCCAAGAAGGTTCTGGCGGAAGCGGCCCTGCTTGCCCTTGAGCGTATCGCTCAAAGACTTGAGCGGGCGGTTGTTGGTGCCACGCAGCACGCGGCCGCGGCGGCCGTTGTCAAACAGCGCGTCCACGGCTTCCTGGAGCATGCGCTTTTCGTTGCGCACGATAACGTCCGGCGCGCGGAGTTCCATGAGCTTCTTCAACCGGTTGTTGCGGTTGATGACGCGACGATAGAGATCGTTAAGGTCGGAAGTGGCGAAGCGGCCGCCGTCGAGAGGCACGAGCGGGCGCAATTCCGGCGGAAGCACCGGAATAACGTCGAGAATCATCCACTCCGGCTTGTTGCCGGACTTGCGGAAGGCTTCGAGCACCTTGAGGCGCTTGGCGTACTTGATGCGCTTCTGGAGCGAAGGATCCGCCTTCATCTTTTCGCGGAGGTCGTCGGCGAGCTTGTCCACTTCGACGCGGCGCAGGAGTTCCTTGATGGCTTCTGCGCCCATCTTGGCAGTGAACTGGCCGGGGTACTCGGTGGCGAGCTTGCGGTATTCCTCTTCCTGGAGGACCTGACGCTCTTTCAAGATGGCGACTTCGCCCTGGTCGACGACGACGAAGGCTTCGAAATAGAGAATGCGCTCGAGATCGCGCATGGAAATATCAAGTAGGTAGCCGATGCGGCTGGGCAGGCCCTTGAAGAACCACACGTGAGAGCAGGGCGAAGCCAGCTCAATGTGGCCGAGTCGCTCGCGGCGAACTTTGCTGAGCGTGACTTCAACGCCGCACTTGTCGCAGATGACTCCGCGATGCTTCATGCGCTTGTACTTGCCGCACAAGCATTCCCAGTCCGTAACCGGACCGAAAATCTTGGCGCAGAACAGGCCATCCCGCTCCGGCTTGAAGGTGCGGTAGTTGATGGTCTCGGGTTTCGTGACTTCGCCGTGAGACCAGGAACGGATCTTTTCGGGACTCGCCAGGCTTATGCGAATGGAATCGAAGTCCGCAATCAAACTGGCGCGATCATAAGGGCTGCTGCGATACAAGGTGTTTTCCTCCCTGCCCTCGCCTTGCGGCGGGGGCCGCGTCCCGGTGGGCATCTTCGTGGATGCCAACCGAGGACGGCTGAGAACCCAAAAAACTCGAATCAGCGAACTTGCCGCGATGGGGCGCAGCATTCCTTCGCTTGCGCTCAGGACAGGGCGGCGCCCCTACGGCGGAACTTAGTCGGCGGCTTTTTCGACCGTCGGCTTCTGGCGCTTCATCAGCTCGACGTCGAGGCAGAGCGACTGCAACTCGCGCACGAGCACGTTGAACGACTCGGGAACGCCCGGCTCGATGCCCGGCTCGCCCTTGACGATGGCCTCGTAAATCTTGGCGCGGCCATAGACGTCGTCGGACTTTGCGGTCAGAAGTTCCTGCAAAATGTGCGCGGCGCCGTAGGCTTCGAGCGCCCAGACTTCCATTTCGCCGAACCGCTGCCCACCGAACTGCGCCTTGCCGCCCAGCGGTTGCTGGGTGATGAGCGAGTACGGCCCGATGGAGCGAGCGTGGATCTTGTCGTCGACCAGGTGCGACAGCTTTAGCATGTAGATATAGCCGACAGTGACGGGCTGATCGAACTGCTCGCCGGTCATGCCGTCGAACAGATTGATCTTGCCGGCGTGCGGAAGGCCCGCGACCTCGAGGAGATGGCGGATTTCCGCCTCGCGCGCGCCGTCGAATACCGGCGTGGCGAACGGGATGCCGTCCTTAAGGCCCTCGGACAATTCCAGCAACTCGTCGTCGCTGAGCTTCGAGAGCGACTTCCAGATGGCGGTTTCGCTGAAGACTTCCCGATACCAGCGGCGAAGAGCTTCGGCCTTGGTCTCTTTGCTGAGCAGGCGCTTCAGGCTGTTGCCGAGTTCCTTGCCGGCCCAGCCGAGGTGCGTTTCGAGAATTTGTCCGACGTTCATCCGCGAAGGAACGCCGAGCGGGTTGAGAACGATTTCCACCGGCGTGCCATCCGGGAGAGACGGCATGTCTTCTTCCGGGACGACGCGGGCGATAACGCCCTTATTTCCGTGGCGACCGGCCATCTTGTCGCCGATGGAGAGCTTGCGCTTCATGGCGATGTAGACCTTGACCAGCTTGATGACGCCCGGGGGCAGTTCGTCGCCCTTCTTGAGCTTTTCTTTGCGCTCCTCGGTGATCTTGCGGAGCACGTCGATCTGGCGCGAGGTCATCTCCTCGATCTCTTCGATCTTCTCGATCAGGAGAGGATCCTTCTCGTTCAGCTTCAGGCGCTTGAGGTTGCGGGTGGAGATCTTTTCGATCAGGTCGCGCGTGAGCTCGACGCCCTTGTTGAGCAGGCGCTTGTTGGTCTTTTCGTCGTGCAGGTCGGCCTGGAGAACCTTGCCGCCCAGCAGATCGCTGAGGCGCTTGAGGCGCTCGTCGGTGAGAATGCGGATTTCATCGGCGAGGTTGCGCTCGAGCTTGAAGACCTGAGCGGCTTCGATGGCTTTGTGGCGCTCGTCTTTTTCTCCGCCCTTGCGGGTGAAGATCTTGACATCGACGATAGTGCCTTCAATGCCCGGCGGGCAGTAAAGAGAAGCGTCGCGCACGTCGCCGGCTTTTTCGCCGAAGATGGCGCGGAGGAGCTTCTCTTCCGGGGTCAGCGTAGTTTCACCCTTGGGGGTGACCTTGCCGACCAGGATGTCGCCCGGCTTCACGACCGCGCCGATGCGGATAACGCCGCTTTCGTCGAGGTTGCGAAGGAACGACTCGCTGATGTTGGGAATGTCGCGGGTGACTTCCTCGGGGCCGAGCTTGGTGTCGCGGGCTTCGATTTCGTACTCCTCGATGTGAATCGAGGTGTAGTAGTCGTCGCGGACCAGCTTTTCGCTGACGAGGATGGCGTCCTCAAAGTTATAACCGCGCCAGGGCACGAAAGCCACCAGCACGTTGCGGCCGAGGCCGAGTTCGCCGCGCTCGGTGCAGGGACCATCGGCAAGAACCTGGGCCTTCTTCACGCGGTCGCCTACGCGAACGAGCGGCTTCTGGTTGATGCAGGTGTTCTGGTTGGAGCGCTTAAACTTGGTGAGTGTATAGATGTCCGCGCCGACTTCGCGACTGAGCACGCCCGAGTGATCGCTTTCCACACGCACGATGATGCGCTCGGAGTCGACCTGGTCGACAATGCCATCGCGTTTGCAAAGTACAACGGCGCCAGAATCGCGGGCGGTGACGCGTTCCATACCGGTGCCTACCAGCGGCGCTTCGCCACGGATCAAAGGTACGGCCTGGCGCTGCATGTTGGAACCCATGAGCGCGCGGTTGGCGTCGTCGTTCTCGAGGAACGGAATCAAGCTGGCAGCGACGGAAACGAGCTGCTTCGGCGAGACGTCGACGTAGTCGACCTCATCGCGGTTCTTAAGCACGAAGTTTCCGGCCTGGCGGCAGTTGACGAGTTCCGTGGTGATCTTCAGGCGGTCGTCGAGAGAAACATTAGCCTGCGCAACGACGTACTTGTCCTCTTCCCAAGCGGAAAGATAGAAGCAATAGGGTTCGTAGACGACCTTACGACGCTTGAGCTCTTCGTTGAGCTCCTCGACGCGGTCGCGTTCGACGATGTCCCCGGCCTTGAATTCGCTGTCGCCGGCGTTGACGATGTGAACGTAGTCAATGATGCGTCCACCCTTCACGCGGCGGTAGGGCGATTCGATAAAGCCGTAGTCGTTGATGCGGGCGAAGCAGCTCAGCGAACTAATCAAGCCGATGTTCGGACCTTCCGGCGTTTCGATCGGGCAGATACGGCCGTAGTGCGTGGGGTGCACGTCGCGCACTTCGAAACCCGCGCGCTCGCGCGAAAGACCACCCGGACCGAGCGCGGACAAGCGGCGCTTGTGGGTGATTTCGCTGAGCGGGTTGGTCTGGTCCATGAACTGGCTCAACTGCGAGCTCCCGAAGAATTCACGGATGGCCGCCATCACCGGCTTGGCGTTGACCAGGTCGTGCGGCATAGCCGTGGACATTTCCTGGTACACGCTCATCTTTTCCTTGATGGCGCGCTCCATGCGGACCAGGCCGATGCGGAACTGGTTTTCGAGCAGTTCTCCAACCGCGCGGACGCGGCGGTTGCCGAGGTGGTCGATGTCGTCCACCACGCCAATGTTCTTGCGCAGCTTGAAGAGATACTTGATGGCCGCGACAAAGTCCGTCGTGTCGAGCGTGCGGTTGTCGAGCGGCGTATCCAAGCCCATCTTGATATTGAACTTCAGGCGGCCGACCCGGCTGAAATCGTACTTGCGCGGGTCAAAGAACATGCCGCGGAAGAGATTGGTTGCCGTTTCAAGCGTCGGGGGGTCGCCGGGACGCAGCTTGCGATAGATTTCGATCAACGCTTCCTTGGAAGAACGGATGGCGTCCTTGTCGAGAGTGCGGGACAGCACGGTGCCGATTTCGTCGCGCTCCGGAAAGAAGATATCGACTTCGGTGATGCCGGCTTCCGCAAAGGCCTGCCAGAGATCGCCGGTCAAGGGCTTGTTGGCCTCGAGCAGAACTTCACCGGTGGTGCGGTTGACGACGTCGGCGACGCTGAAAGCGCCTTCGAGGTCGGCAAGAGCCGCGCGAACCTGCGAGATCTTAGCCTTGATGAGTTCCTTGAAGAGCGTTTCAGTGACGCGCTTGTGCGCGCCGACGATGACTTCCTCGCTCTTGGGATTGCGGATTTCGTGGGTCAGCTTGCGGTCTACGAGGCCCGGCGAAACGTTCCAGAGAAGATCCTTGTCGCGCAGGGAAATCCGCTCCACCTGATAGAAGGTGCGGAGGATTTCTTCGTTGGACTTCATGCCCAGCGCGCGCAGGAAGATGGAACCGAGGAACTTGCGCTTGCGGTCGATGCGCACATAGAGAATGTTTTTGGTGTCGTACTCGAATTCAACCCACGAGCCGCGGTAAGGAATGATCTTGCCGAGGAAGTAAGTGCGGTTGTTGGCGCTTTCAAAAAAGACGCCTGGCGAACGGTGCAACTGGCTGACAATGACACGTTCGGTGCCGTTGATGATAAAGGTGCCGTTATCGGTCATCAGCGGAATGTCGCCGTAGAAGACCTCCTGCTCCTTGATGTCGCGGATGGTCTTGGCGCCGGAATCGGGATCCTTGTCATAGATGGTGAGACGAATGGTGACCTTGAGCGGCGCGGAATAGGTCATGCCGCGCTCCTGGCACTCGTTCACGTCGTATTTCAATTGCATGGCCACGGGGTCGCCGCACTTGTTGCAGAAAGTGGGGGTGTTCTTGTTGAACGTGCCGCACTTCTGGCAGACCACATCGCCGGTCTGGTAAGGATTGGTGACGACGGAAGCGCCGCAATTGCGGCAGGTGGCGCGCAGGTGGTGGAGCCCCTTAAGGTTGCCGCACTTGCATTCCCAGTTTCCGATCGAGTAGTCCACGAACTCGAGCTGCGACATTTCGCGGAAGTCCCGGATCGGAAACACCGACGTAAACACCGATTGAAGGCCGCCGTCCTCGCGCTCGCTGGGCAGCAAATCCATCTGCAGGAAGCGCTGGTAGGACTTCTTCTGGACCTCGATCAGGTTGGGGATCTGGATAGACCCCTGGATTTTCGCAAAATCCAGTCGCTGGCGTTCCCGAACGTGCTGGTTGCTATTGGACATGCCTGATTTACCTCATTCCCTTTCGGGCAGGGTACGGAAAACCGCTAAAAAACACTTAACCGTGATGCCGCGCAGCTTGCCCGAAGCCGCTCCGCACACGGTGAGTGAAGGTCCGGCAAGGACCCCGTAGGTTGTTGTAAATACCGGCCGTAGCTTGCGTACCAAATTCCCCTGGCGCGGCCATGCACCAAAAGCGCCGCGCCGAACTCGAAGCCCGAACCACGGACAGCCGGCCGGCGAGCGGCCGGCCAGCCATTACTTAATCTCGACCTTGGCGCCCGCTTCCTCGAACTTCTTCTTGATGGTGGCCGCCTCGTCCTTGCTCACGCCTTCCTTGACGGTCTTCGGCGCGCCATCGACGAGGTCCTTGGCTTCCTTCAGGCCGAGGCTCGTGACTTCGCGAACGGCCTTGATGACGTTGATCTTGTTGCCGCCCACGTCGGTGAGCACGACGGTGAATTCCGTCTTCTCTTCCGCGGGAGCTGCAGCGGCGCCTGCAGCCGCGCCACCGCTGGCCGCCACC
Source organism: Candidatus Acidiferrum sp. (assembly GCA_035262705.1). Lineage (GTDB taxonomy): Bacteria > Acidobacteriota > Terriglobia > Acidiferrales > UBA7541 > Acidiferrum. The sequence goes on from DATFSI010000001.1 coordinate 16,991, forward strand.
ACCGTGGCCGCCGCGGCAGAAACGCCGAAGGCTTCTTCCATCTTCTTCACCAGGTCGGACGCCTCGAGAAGCGTCAGGCCCTTGATTTCTTCCAGGATCGTTTCGACTTTCGACATGACTGCAGTTTCTCCTCTCAAATTTTTCTGAATCAAAATTTTCGAAACCCCGCGGCGGGCCGCCGGGTTTCCGAACCCTTACGAACTAAACTTTTCAGCCTTTACCGCTTCGCTGACGGTGACCGCGAGATTGCGCGGCAACGCGTTCAACGCGGTGGCAATGCGCTGCGCCGGCGCGTTCAGGAGGAACATGATCTTGCTGATCAGCTCTTCCTTGGACGGCATGGTGGCCAGCTGCTGGATCTCCGCGATGGAGATGACCCGGCCCTCGACGACGCCGGCCTTGAACTGAAACGCCGGAACGTCCTTGGCAATCTTGGTGAGCGCCTTGGCCAGCGCGACCGGATCGGCCTGCGTGTAGGCGATGGAGTTGGTCCCCTTCAGGTTCTTCAGGACGCCTTCGGCGGGCGTGCCGCTGCCGGCGCGCTCCGCGAGCGTGTTCTTCACCACCTGGTATTTGCCGCCGGCCTTCTGCACTTCGCGGCGGAGCTTGGTGTCGTCCTCCACGGTAATACCCTGGAACGTGGTGAGGATAACCGTGGAGACCTTCGCGAGGTCGGTCTTCAGCTGATCGAGGTCTTTCTGCTTTTCGCTTTTCTTCTTCATGGTCTCGTTTCCAAATCCTTCTGCTTAGGCAGCCGCCGCGAGCGTTTCCGCCTCAGCGAGGTCCACGCTGATGCCGGGGCCCATGGTTGAAGTCAGGGTGATTTTCTTCACGTACTTACCTTTAGCTGCCGCGGGTTTCGCCTTGACCACAGCGACGATCACCGCGTGTGCATTTTCCGAGAGCTTCGCGGCGTCAAAATTGATTTTGCCCACCGGGCAGTGCACGATGCCGGCCTTGTCCACGCGGAATTCCACTTTGCCAGCCTTGGTTTCCTTGACAGCCTTGGCGATATCCGCCGTGACCGTGCCGGTTTTGGGATTGGGCATCAGGCCGCGAGGGCCGAGAACTTTGCCCAACTTACCGGCGGCACGCATCATGTCCGGCGTGGCAATGACGGCGTCAAAATCCGTCCAGCCTTCCATAATTTTCTGCACCATATCGTCGCCGCCCACGAACTCGGCGCCCGCATCGGTGGCTTCGCGCTGCTTTTCGCCGCTTGCGAGAACCAATACGCGGACGGACTTGCCCAGGCCGTGCGGAAGAATAACCGTGCCGCGGACCACCTGGTCGGAGTGCTTCGGGTCCACGCCCAGGTTGATAGCCAGTTCAACGGTTTCGTTGAACTTGGTATGGTGCGTTTTCTTGATCAATTCGGTGGCGTCGGCGAGTTTGTACGGCCGCGCCTCGACGAGCTTGCGCGCTCCCTCCACCTTTTTTCCCGACTTCTTCATTCGTCTACCTCTGTGATCCCGGTCGCCTGGGACTTCTTAGGCTTCCACGACTTCCAGACCCATGTTCTTGGCCGTACCCATAACGGTGCGGACAGCGGAGTCCAGATTGGTGGTGTTGAGATCGACAAGCTTGATCTTGGCAATGTCTTCGACCTGCTTTTTGGTGACCTTGCCGACTTTGTTGCGATTGGGTTCCGGGGAGCCCTTGGCGATGCCCGCGGCGCGCAGCAGGAGCACGGAAGCCGGCGGCGTCTTCAGGATGAACGTGAAGCTGCGGTCGGTGTAGATGCTGACCAGCACGGGGAAAATCATTCCGTCGGGTTCCTTCTGCGTCTTGGCATTGAACTGCTTGCAGAAATCCATGATGTTGACGCCGTGCGGGCCGAGCGCGGTGCCCACAGGGGGCGCCGGAGTGGCCTTGCCAGCCGGCAACTGCAACTTAATGGTGGTCTGTAGCTTCTTTGGTGGCATGTTTCCTCTACCTCAAAACCTTGTTCTTTCTGGCGGACTGATCATGGGCGCCACTACTTCGAAAACCGCCGGTCTAAAGACCGGCCACCTACAAATTCGTTCAGCCCAGCTTTTCCACGCTGGCGAAATCGAGTTCCACCGGCGTCGAGCGCCCGAAAATCGTGACGGAAACCTTGAGGCGACTGTGGTCGTTGTCGATGTCCTCGACTGTGCCGTTGAAATTCGCAAACGGGCCGTCGATGATGCGGACCTGCTCGTTGCGCTCGTAGACGACCTTCGGTTTCGGGCGGTCCTGCGGCGTGTGCACGCGGTTGATTATGGCGTCGACTTCCGCCTCCGAAAGCGGCGGCGGCGCGGTGGCTGAACCGACAAAGCCGGTGACGCGCGGCGTGTTGCGCACGATGTGCCAGGTGTTCTCGTCGAGGTCCATTTCCACCAGCACGTAGCCCGGATAGGACATGCGCGAAGCGACTACCTTTTTGCCGCCTCGCATTTCGACGACGTCTTCCGTGGGAATCAGCACGCGACCAATTTTGTCCTGCAAGCTGAACGCGGCCACACGGCTCTCGAGGCTTTCCTTGACCTTCTTCTCGAAGCCCGAATAGGTGTGAATGATGTACCACTGCATCGACATAAGCCGTTTCCGTTCCTAAACGTGAAAATACTTGAGCAAGCGATCGAGACCCATTTGCGCGAGCTTCTCGACAATGGCGAGAAACACGCCGAAAAAAGCCACGGTAGCGATAACCACGCCGGTGGTCGAAACCACGTCCTCGCGGCTTGGCCAGGTAACCTGCTTCATCTCCACACGCACATCGTGCAGAAATTCCTTAGTGCCTTCAATCGAGCCGGTGACCTTGCGTGTCAGCTCGTTGCCGGTTGATTCTTCGTTATTCACTTTGACCGCCTGTGTCGCCATGAATCCTTTTCACCCGCACGAACCCCGCGGTTCGTGTCCTTCGAAATCCTGGCAGGGGAGGAGGGATTCGAACCCCCATACCCGGTTTTGGAGACCGGAGTCCTAACCGTTGGACGACTCCCCTAAAACCAAAACCGCACTGCCGTGTCCCGCCGGAAGCCGCTCTTACTTGGCTTCTTTATGCGGCGTGTGCTTGCGGCACGCACGGCAGAACTTCTTGGTCTCCATGCGCTCCGAATGCTTCTTTTTGTTTTTCGTGGTGGTGTAATTGCGATTCTTGCACTCACCACACTGCAGCGTAATGATTTCCCGCATGTCTTAAATCCTTTTCAGAAACCTTTCGTTAAACGGACCAAACCTACTCGATGATCTCCGTGACGGCACCGGCGCCGACGGTGTGGCCGCCTTCGCGAATCGCGAATCGCAAGCCCTTTTCCAGAGCCACCGGGGTGATCAGCGCCACTTCGCAGCTCACGTTGTCGCCCGGCATCACCATCTCCACGCCAGTCGGCAACTTCACATCGCCGGTGACGTCCGTGGTGCGGAAGTAGAACTGCGGACGATAGCCGGTGAAAAACGGCGTGTGCCGCCCGCCTTCTTC
>DATFSI010000002.1:0-41397 GCA_035262705.1 Candidatus Acidiferrum sp.
ATTTCTTTGGAATCCGGTGCCACAAATTTGATTTTCTAAACAAACTTAGAAGTGGAACACCGCGCCGGTGGTGCCTTGGAAGTTATTTTGCGTCTGGCCGAAGAACGTGGTGTACACCCAGTCGAGTTCGGCGCGGAGCGATAAACGCGCGTTCAGGCGGTAGTCCAGGCCGATGCCCGCTTGGGCCGAAAGCGCGCTGCGGCTGTTGCCTGCCGTTTGCGGCTGAAGGTGCGAGCCGCCGACCAGCGCATGAGCCCAAGGCTCAAATTGGTTGCGACGCCCGCCGATGCGAATCCCGCCTCCACCGCCGAAATACTTCACGTGTTCGTTGTCCAGCACCGGCGGGGCAAAACCGGTGACGATGCTTCCTTCTACGGCAAACCAGCCATTGGTGTAGTAGTCCAGGGTGGTGTTGGTGCCCACCATGCTGGCGTTGTAAATGTTCGACAAAAAGCGATAGAACTCCACGCCCACATACAACTGCCAGCGGTAATCGTCACGATCGCCGAAGACGAATTTAGGCATTTTGGGCTTGGGTTTCGCTGGGGTAGGCCGCGCAGCGGGAACGGCCGGGGCCGGCTCCGCCGCAGGCGTCGCGAACGTTGTGGAACCGCCGGCGTCCGAATCGAACAGCTTCGCCTGGGCCGCGGAAGTCTCGCTGAGGGGAGCGGCGGCGTTGTCGGATCCGAGCGCAAGGGCTAGGTTACTGTTCTCCTGCGCTTTGGCCGCGCAGGCGGCTGCCAACAGAATGGCCATTCCCAAGATTGGCTTTTTCATACCGTTGTCCTCCCGCATCTCCGGCTGGCGTCCCCACGGCGCCGCGGCGCGTTGTTTTTTCCAGAGGTAAAATCATAACTCGTTCGCTGAAGAATTGTTCCAGGGAAATTGCCGGGCGGGGTCCCCGCGAACGAATTACAAATACTATAACGCAGAAATCAGGGCAGGGAACGATAGAAGAGAGTTTCGCGAACTGGTTAGGTATCCGTCGGTTAAATAGCCTTGCAGCTCAATTGCAGCGGGGGAAACTACTTCACCAGGCCGTAATTGTGGATGCCAGCACCAAAGGAGAACGTCGCGCCGCCCACCTGCGGTACCCACCAGAGGCGGCGCAGCGTCGGGTGGCTGCTGGTCATCATGCGGCGGCCGATGTAGTCCATCACGGCGGGGCTGACCTGCGTGGCTGCATAAAGGGCATTGGAGTGGGCAAAGGGGCGAAGAAAGGGATCGGTTTCCGTTCCGGCATTATTGGAAAGCGCGCGACGCGTGGAATACGCGTCAAACACGGCAGCGCCGTGGCCCGCGGCCATGAAGGTGTACCAGAGTGCGCGCTGCCGCCGCGTTGGCGCAGGACGTTCGATGGCTGGCTTTATAGGAGCGTTTGAAAACGGGCGGATGACCTCGGCTGGCTGAGCAGCGACCTCGGGCTTGGCGGCGGGTGCATCCGGGAGAACGTGATTCGCGGTAGTGGGTTTATTCGAGTCGGGGGTGTGTGAGGTGATTGGGGAATCGGTTGCGACGGACTTTGGAGAATCCGTGGCTGGCATGGAAAGAAGGAGCAGGGTTGCGGTTGCGGAAAGTAGCAAGAATCACCTCAGGGTCGCGGGCGCGGGCTAGGGTCCGGCTCCTGCGACGCTCGTCTATTTAACTGTACCTAGGGCCAGGTGTCACTGGCCCGTTGGTCACAAAATGGAATAGTACTAGCGAGGGGGAACCTGCAGGTCTGCCGGTTTGCTTGAAATCTAGTAAGCTGCTGATTGTAAAGGCGATCCGCGGCGTTGCCGAAATGAACATCACCCCGTTTCGGGGCTGTACAGAACTGCTATAATCGCCCGCAACCAACCCTTTTTCGGGGTGGAGCGGGGGAACATGGCGGGATCAGACTCGTCCTCGGCGAAGCGGGCACGCATACCCATGAAGGGTCCGCAGGCCCCGCGGTTCATCGTGATTGAAGGGCCGCTGCGCGTGGGCAAGACCACACTGGCGCGCATCCTAGCGGAACGGCTGCACGCGCGGCGCATTTACGATTGTGAGGACAATCCCTTCCTGGCGGAGTTTTACGCGGAAAAAGCGGGCGCGGCGTTTCGCGCGCAGATGTATTTCCTGATGGAGCGGCAGAAGCGCATGCGTGAAGGGCTGGCGGCGGAAGCACCGGGTCCGGTGATCAGCGATTTTCTGATGGAGAAGGACCGCATCTTCGCAAATCTGAATCTCGATGACGCGGAATTAAAATTGTACGAGCGGTATTACGAATCGCTGACCGCGGAACTGCCCCAGCCGGATCTGGTGATATATCTGCAGGCCAAACCGGAGGTGCTGCGCGCGCGCATTGCGAAGAAGAAAGTGGCGGAGGAGAGCCGCATCGCGCCGGCGTACGTGGAAGAAGTAGCGCGCGCCTACGAACACTTCTTTTTTCATTACGGAAGCGCGGATTTGTTGGTAGTGGATACTTCGGAGATCGACTTTGTGGAGCGCAGCGAGGATTTGCAGCAGTTGTTGAAGCGCTTGCAAGAACCGGTAAAGGGCACACAGTATTATTTGCCGCTAGGCGGAAGTGATTAAAAAGAAGTGGCCCGTGGCCGAAGAAACCACCGGCCAGAAAATCACAAAGTGCGGCCACCCGTGAGTTCGCATCGAATACAAGAAACACAATTTGAGGGAGAAGCCATGGAACTGTGGACGCGGAGGAAGTTCTTTGCGGGGACTCTGGCGGGGAGCGTGCTGGCGGGTGCAGGGCGGCTGTTTGGAAAGACGCTGGAGTTCCAGGATAAGACGAGGATTGGAGTTGCTAGTGCGACCGGCGGAACGCGGCCGGTGATGATCTCCTCATACAATGGAGTGGACGCGCTGGGAAAAGGGATGGAGATTCTGAAGGCCGGCGGAGATACACTGGCCGCGGCGGTGGCCGCGGTGACGATTGTCGAGGACGATCCGAACGACGATAGCGTGGGCTACGGGGGATTGCCAAATGAAGAGGGCGTGGTGGAACTGGACGCCAGCGTGATGCATGGGCCGACGCGGCGGGCGGGGAGCGTGGCCAGCGTGCAAAAAATCAAGAACGTGGCTCGATTGGCGAAAACGGTGATGGAGCGCACGAACCACGTGATGCTCGTGGGAGACGGCGCGCGGCGCTTCGGTGTGGCGGAAGGGTTCGAAGAGACGAACCTGCTGACGGAGCACTCGCGGAAGATCTGGCTAGCCTGGAAGGCAAAAACCAGCTTCAACTGGCGGCCGGGAATCGATAGCCCGGAGTGGAGGGAGCACATGACTGAACTGTTTGATGGCGACGCGGAACAGATTGCGTATGCGGAGGAGCGAATCGCGCACCCGGTAACAGGGACGATCAACTGCCTGGCGGTGAACGCCAAGGGCGAAGTGAGCGGCACGACGACGACTTCGGGATTGTCGTGGAAGATTCCGGGCCGCGTGGGCGATTCGCCGATTATCGGCGCCGGACTCTATGTGGACGGCGACGTGGGTGGCGCGGGATCAACCGGGAAAGGCGAGGAAAACATCAAGATTTCCGGCGGGCACACCATTGTGGAGCTGATGCGCAAGGGAATGAAGCCGACCGATGCTTGCCTGGAAGCAATGGGGCGTGTTGTTCGGAACTACAACGGAGATAAGAAGAGGCTCAACACGTTTCATCTGTACTTTTACGCGGTGAATAAGGATGGAGAGTACGGAAGCGCTACTCTCTGGAAGAATGGATACGAGATCGGAAAAATAGCGAAGTTTTCCGTGCATGATGGCACTGAAGCACGACTGGAGACATGCAAGCCCTATTTCGATGTACTCGGAGGAGATCAGTAGGCTTCAACTGTCTCAGAAACACGGCTGCAGAACTGCAAAGACTATGGACCAGGCAAATGTGCTGATTGTGGGCGGCGGTGTGGTGGGATGCGCGATTGCGGCTGCCCTTTCCCGGCGTTGGCGGGACGTTTTTCTGGTGGAGAAAAATCCTAGATTCGGGATGGCCACCAGTTCCCGTAACAGCGGCGTGATCCATTCCGGAATTTATTACTCGAAAAATTCATGGAAGGCGCAGCACTGCGTGGCCGGGAACCGGCTGATCAAGGAATTCTGCGCGCGACATAACGTGCCGCACCGCACCACAGGGAAACTGGTGGTGGCGAAAGAGGCGCGCGAGGAAGCTGAGTTAGTGGCGCTGAAGAAGAAAGGTGAGGAAAACGGCGTCGAAGGACTGCGGCTGATTGGCGCGGCGGAGATATGCGCGAAGGAGCCGCACGTTAAGGGGGTTGCCGCGCTGGAGGTGCCGTCGACAGGGATTTGCGCGTCGGAGGAACTGGTGCACGCGTTTGCGCGCGTGGCCGAGGGACAAGGCGCGAACCTGGTGAATCACGCGAAGGTGGTGGCGCTGGAGCAGAAAAAGGATGAGATACAAGTGACACTGCGTATCGGCGATGAAGAAGATTCGGAAGAAGAGACGATTGCGGCACGCTGCGTGGTGAACGCGGCGGGATTGTATTCCGATGAAATCGCGCAACTGCTGGGGCCGCGGCCTTGGAAGATTTATCCGGTGCGCGGGGAATATTGCGAGATTCGAGGACCGCGGGCGGAGCTGATTCGCAACCTGGTGTACCCCCTGCCGCATCACGACCAGCTAACGCTGGGCGTGCATTTCACTAAGACGCTTTGGGGAACGACGCTGGTGGGGCCAACGGCGACGTATGTGGAGGGCAAAGAGAATTACGAGCGCGACCGTATGGCGATTGCGGAGTTCGCCGCGGATGCAAAGACCATGCTGCCGGAGATGGAAGAGCGCGACTTGCAGCTGGGTTATTCGGGATTGCGGCCGAAGCTGAAAGCGCCGGGAGAAAAGGGCATTGCAGATTTTGTGATTGAGCCGGACGGCGAAGTGCCGCGGGTGATTCATTTGATCGGTATTGAGTCGCCAGGATTAACGGCCGCGCCGGCGATTGCCGAGCATGTGGGGGAGTTGGTGGCGGAAGTGATTGGGATTAGTGGCCAGTAAGAGTGATTGGTGGCTAGTGACTGGCGAGAAGAGCACAGGCAGAAGCCTGTGCCACTGGGCCTTGCGTGTGACGGACACGGTGGATAGGTAGAGGTCCAAAATCCCTACACGCGAAACCGGCGTGTCGGGCACCCGGCGGAAAAACACAGGCTGAAGCCCCTGCTACTTACTCCACAATCAGACGGAGGAATTTTTTCTTGCCGGCGCGGATGGTGTAGGCGGCTTTTTCGTTGAAGTCGAGGCGAGCGGCGGGGTCGGCCATGATCTGGCCGTTGATCTCGAGTCCCTTTTGCTTGATGAGGCGCTCGGCTTCAGCGGTGGAAGCTACCTGGCCCATCAAGGCGAGGATCTTTGACCAACGTTCCTTGCCGATGGGCGAAATTTCGTGCGGACCAGAAACATCGGCGGCGTCTCCGCGCTTCTGGGTGAAAGAGACGAAACGATCGCCGAGTTTTGTGGCTTTGAAGTCCTGCATCTGCTCGGGGGCCTGGCGGTCGCGGAAGACGCGCTGGAAATTCTCGGCAGCTTTGCGAGCGGCGTCCGCGCCGTGAAAGCCGGCGACGACTTCTTCGCCGAGGCGCATCTTGGCGTCCATCGGGTGGAGCGCGCCGGAAGAAACTTCCTGCTTCAGCGCGGCGATCTGCTGGGGAGAACGGTCGGTGACGAGTTCGTAGTAGGTCCACATCAGCTCGTCGGGGATGGACATGATTTTCCCGAACATGTCGGCGGGCGATTCGGTGATGCCGATGTAGTTGCCGAGGCTTTTGGACATTTTGCGTTGGCCGTCGAGGCCGACGAGGATGGGCATGGTCAGGACGGACTGACCAGGCAAGCCGTATTCGCGCTGGATTTCGCGGTGCACCAGGAGATTGAATTTCTGCTCCGTGGCGCCGAGCTCGACGTCGGATTTCAATTCGACGGCGTCGAGAGCGGTGAGCAGGGGATAGAGCAGTTCGTGGACGGAGATGGGTTGGCCTTCATCGAGACGCTTTCGGAAATCCTCCCGTTCCAACATGCGAGCGAGGCGGTAGCGCCCGCAGAGGCGAACGATCTCTTCGGCGGAAAGCTTGGTAAGCCAGTCGCTGTTGCGGCGCACTTCGGTTTTGTCTTTGTCGAGGATTTTGAAAACTTGCTCAAGGTATGTCTTCGCATTGGCGTCCACCTGATGGCGGGTGAGAGGCGGGCGGGTTTCGGAAACGCCCGTGGGGTCACCGATCATGGCGGAGAAATCGCCGATGAGGAAGACGGCGATGTGGCCGAGGTCTTGAAAATGCTTCAGCTTGCGGAGAACGACGGTGTGGCCGAGGTGAAGATCGGGAGCGGTGGGGTCGACGCCGAGGTAGACGCGCAACGGCTTGCCGGTGGCCAGCGATTTCTCCAGGCTGGCCTTGAGTTCCGGCTCGGGAATGATTTCGGCGACACCTTTTGTCAGGTAGGCGAGCTGTTCGGCGACAGGTTTGAACGAGGTCGAAGTCATAAGTAATTAGTATCGCAGAAATGCGTCATCTGATTGTGACCTGGGTCCCGTGCCTCGTGACCCGCCACGATCATTGCAAACGGCGCGTCGGACCGCGTCGGTGCCGCTTCAAAGGCGGTGCGGTGCATGACAGTTCGCATTGAGGTCCTTCCGTCGCAAACTGCGTGGCCTCCGGATGACGCGTCGTGGTGAACGGGCCGAGCAAGCCCGCTCCTTACAAAACGCGAATCACACGGCGGCCGGCGATTTTGTAGCTTCCTTCCAGGACGATTTTTACGGCTTCGGTATAAATGCGGTGCTCCTCTTTCAGGATGCGCTCGGAAAGGGTGTGCTCGTCGTCGGTGTCGAGAACCGGGACGACCGCTTGCAGGATGATGGGGCCCGCATCGAGGTTTTCGTCGACGAAATGAACGGTGCAGCCCGCGAATTTCACGCCGTAATCGAGCGCCTGCTTCTGCGATTCGAGGCCGGGAAAAGACGGCAGTAGCGACGGATGAATATTCAGGATGCGCTGAGGAAACGCGGCCACGAAAAAGGGCGAAAGCAGGCGCATGTAGCCGGCCAGGCAGATCAGGCCGACTTTGTGTTCCTGCAGGACGGTGGCAACTTGCCGGTCGTAGGCTTCGCGTTCGAGTCCCTTGGAGGGAATGGCGTGCGCGGGAATGCCCCGAGCCTGTGCGCGTTCGAGGCCCGCGGCGCCCGGCTTGTTACTGATGGCGATGGAGATTTCGGCGTTGGGGATGCGCCCCGCGGAAACACTTTCCGCCAGGGCTTCGAAATTCGAGCCGCGCCCGCTTAAGAGCACTCCGATGCGCTTCTTCATAAACGAAGAAAAGTAGCACATCCGGCGCGGGCCACAAAATGAGGCGGCTGGCATCGCGCACGGGCCCAGGCGGCGTAAAGCCGCCCCTCCATGTCCCACGGGGCAAAATTGTGGTTGAAGGGGACGGCGCATAGGCCGGAGTGCCTGTGCCACTCGACTTTTCCCGCATGGAGGTAAGGCCGTGCCCCCCTACCCGTTTATGAGGCGGTTTCTAATGTTTTGGGGAGACGGGCTGAGCGAAGGTGATGAAGTGGCCGCCGGGATCGACGACGGTAAATTCCTTCATGCCATAGAAGGCAGTGCGCTCGGGCATTACCACGCGGACGTCTTTCATCGCGGCGATGACCGCGTCCAGGTTGTCGACTTCCATGTAGAGATAGGTTGGGCCCTTGCCGGCGGTGCTGGAGACTTCCTTGGGGGCGTCTTTCTCCACGCTAGCGTAGGTCTGGTACATAACTTCGGCGGAGCCTTTCTGGAAGGCCACGAAGGCGAGCTTGTTGCCGTCGGGCACTTCAATGGTTTTGGCAAAGCCGAGGCGATCGACCCAAAAGGGAACGAGCGGCTCGATTTCCTTGACGAGCAGGACCGGGGTGATGCGCTTGATGTTCATGGTGGCTTTCTCCTGAGTTTGTTGGGCGCGAAGCGAAACGAATCCGAGAGCAAGAGCGAGGAGTACGAGAGTGAATCTGCACATGGGAAATTCTCCTTGACTTCGCCACTAGTCTAAATTAGACTAGTTCAGGTGTCAAGGCAGAGTTTCAAGGGGTGGCCGTGCGAAAGAAAAAGACCGAGCTGACCACGCCGGACCTGGTCCTGCTGAGCCTGCTGGCCGAGCGGCCCATGCATGGGTACCAGGCAAACCTGGAGTTGGAGCGGCGAGAAATCCGCGATTGGGCCGGAATCTCGCGGCCGCAGGTGTATTACTCGCTCGAAAAACTGGCGCGGGCGGGGATGATCCGGCACGAAGAGGGAGGGGAGCCCTCTGCCGGGCCGGAACGCAGCACCTTTGAAACGACGGTGAAGGGCCGTGCGGCCCTGGCGGAGGCGCTGGAACGCGCGGAGTGGACCACACAGCGGGACCGGCCGCCATTTCTGACCTGGATTGCACTTTCCTGGCAGGCGCGCCCGGGAGTGTTTGAGAAACAACTCGAGCGACGGCGGGAATTTCTGGAAAAAGAAAGGAGTCGTGAAAAGGAAGTACTGGCGAGCATCCTCGAGGAGGTGGGCCACCCATATCACGAAGCGGTGTGGATGGTCAGCCACATGATCGAGCAGTTTCAATTGGAGCTGCGCTGGCTGCGAAAGCTGAAGCGGGAGTTGCCACGGCGAGCTCCGGCAAGGAAGCCGGCTTACGCGGGGGCCAGCCGCGTTGAGGCGTTGTGAATGTCATCCAAGAGAAGCGGGAATCTGCTTTCCGCAGAGAGAGCAGATTCCTTGGGCACAAACCGCCCTCGGAATGGCAGGTTTGGACTCTGTTAGAGGTTCAGGGCGCCGGAATAGACGAGGCGGGCTTTGCCGGTGTCGCCGCGTTCGATGCGGCCGATGCGGAAGAATTTTTCCCGGCGGCGTTTGAGGTCCGCTTCGGCTTCTTTCACGAAAGCGGCGGGAACGATGACGATCATGCCCACACCCATGTTGAAGGACTGCAGCAACTCATCACTATCGATTTCGCCAAGCTTGGCCAGATACTTGAAGATTGTAGGAATTGGCCAGGCATCGAGATCGATGATGGCCTTCACGCCACTGGGCAGCACGCGGGGAAGATTGCCGGGGATGCCGCCGCCCGTGATATGCGCAAGGGCGGACACCCAACCCTTGGCGAGAAGATTTTTCGCCGCCGGCGCGTAGCAAAGATGCGGCTTCAGAAGTTCGGCCCCGATTTTGTTGCCGACTTCGGCGACATACGTCTCCGGCTTGAGCTTGGCGACTTCAAAAACGAGTTTGCGCGCGAGGGAGTAACCGTTGGTGTGCAAGCCGGCCGAGGGTAGCGCGAGCAGGGTGTCGCCGGGTTTGACATTCTTTCCGGTGAGAATGTTTTTTCGTTCGACAATGCCGACGATGAAGCCCGCAAGATCGTATTCGCCTGGGGCATAGAAGCCGGGCATCTCCGCGGTTTCGCCGCCGATCAAGGCGCAACCCGCTTTGCGGCACGCGCGACTCATGCCGTCCACGAGCTGTTCGACGACGTTGGGTTCGAGCTTGCCCATGGCCAGGTAATCGAGGAAAAAAAGCGGCTCGGCGCCTTGCACGAGAATGTCGTTAATGCAGTGATTGACGAGATCGCCGCCGACGGTGGAGTGCACGCCCATGGCCATGGCGATTTTCAGCTTTGTGCCCACGCCATCGGCGCTCGAAACCAGCACCGGCTCTTTCAGTTTTTTGTGATCGAGGGAGAACAGCGCGCCGAAGCCGCCGATACCGCCAAGAACCGCCGGCGTAAACGTACGGCTGGCCAGATGACGGATGCGCTGCTTGGCGTCATCGGCTACCGCGATATTTACTCCGGCATCGGCGTATTTCATGGTGAGCCGCCTTCACGAATGGTTACGAGCCGCTGGGACAAGCAGTGTGCCTTGCCGGGCCGGAACCTGCGAACGGCGGGAGGCCGCAAGGAAAAGGAGCTCGACAAGGGTCACACTGTGGATGTTCTACGCAAACAAGCGGCCGCCTGCCCGGCCCAGCCGGGGTAAACAAGGCGGGGCCTACATTCTAAAACACATGAAACAACCTGCGCCACCGGACGGTGCCGGGATGAATCAGGGCATTCCCGTAGGCGAGAAACCTGGCGGTGATGTCACCGTTCCAGGCGTCGCGCGGCGCGTCCAGCGACATATAGATGAGCACCGGCGTGCCGAGGATGTCGTTGCGCGGCACGCAGCCCCAGTAGCGGGAATCGAGTGAGTTCTCGCGGTTGTCGCCCATCACGAAGTAACAGTTGTCGGGAACCTTGAACGGCAAGCCGGTGAATGAGCCGATCAGTTGTGAGCGTCCCGGAGGTTCGCTGCGCCCGAGGGTGTAGTTTTCCTGGAGCCGCTTGCCGTTGATGTAGACGCCCCCGTCGTGCACGTCCACGGTTTCGCCGGGAAGGCCGATGACCCTCTTGACGTAGTCGGGCTGGGCGGGGTCGAAGGGCGGCTTGAAGATGATGATCTGCTGGCGCTTGGGCTCGCGCCACAGGGGCACGTGGATGTTGGTGAAGGGAATGCCGGCGTCGTAGCCCACGCGACTCATGATCAGGTGGTCGCCGATGAGCAGCGTGTTTTCCATGGAGCCGGAGGGGATCACCCGGGCCTGCCCGAGCGTGCCGTTGATAAGCATGAAGGCGAGAATCACCCAGAACCAGGCGATGGCCTCGCTTTTGACCTTGGAGCTCATGGAGGCCTCTGCTTCTTTAGCGGGGGCGTCCTTTGTTTTCACTTTGATTGCGTCAGCTTTCACGATTCACCTTAAAGACGAAACAGCGGGAAGCTTTAGTATAACAGCCATCAGGGACGCGTTGGCGTCGGCAGATCGAAGAAAAGGGTACGCAATGTCCGGCTAGTTCAAAAGGTTTCGAAGAGCCGCTTCCAGCGAATTTCGCGGGGATGCAGCAACGCCCTGCTATAGGCCAAGAAACGATTGGCAAGGTCGCCATTCCACGCGTCCCCGTTCGCATCCACGGACATGTAGATGGCTACGGGAGTACCGATGATGCTGCTGCGGGGAACGCATCCCCAGAACCGGCTGTCGTAGGAATTGCCGCGGTTGTCTCCCAGTACGAAATACTGATCCTGCGGAACGGTCAACGGCAGGCCGCGAAACGCAGGCAGCAGTTCCGAGGGATAGGGAAGCTCCGTTGGGCCTGTCGTGTAGTTCTCTTGGAGTCTCCGGCCATTGATCCAGACGGACCCATCATGGATGTCAACGTGATCGCCCGGCAGACCGATAACCCGCTTGATGAGGTCGGCTTGCTCCGGGCCGCCATAAGGCGGCTTGAAAATAATAATCTCCTGGCGCTTGGGGTGTCGCCACAGTGAAAAATGCCAATTAGTGAAAGGGACGCCGGCGTCGTACCCCACGCGGCTCATGATCAGGTGATCCCCAACCAGGAGCGTGTTTTCCATGGAGCCGGAAGGAATGACGCGGGCCTGCCCCAGGGTGCCGTTGACCAGAATGAATGCTAATCCAATCCAAAACCAGGCGAGGATTTCCCGGCGGATCCGAACACCCAGGGAAGGCTCCGTCTGTTGCGAAGCTGTCTCCTCAGTGTTCTGCTTGGCTCCGGTCTTGCGTGGTTCAGCTTTCACGTTCCACCGCCACGACTTCGGTCGTTTTTCCGTTGGAGGCGCTTTCGCGGACTTCCAGTTGTACTAGGTCTGTTGGATACACGCCCGTATAACAGGACGTACAAAACTTGTTGGCGGTATCGTTGACGGCTTGCTTGAGGCTCGAGAGCGAGAGATAACCGAGGGAATCGGCGCCGAGATATTTGCAGATTTGCTCGGGCGTGTTGGAGGAAGCGATCAGCTCCTCACGTGTGGGCGTGTCCACGCCGTAGTAGCAGGGAGAAATGGTGGGCGGGCAACTGATGCGCATGTGGACTTCTTTGGCTCCGTCCCCGCGCATCATACGGACCAGCTTGCGGCTGGTGGTGCCGCGCACGATGGAGTCGTCGACGAGGACGACGCGCTTCCCGGCAATGAGTTCGCGCACGGGATTCAGTTTGAGTTTCACGCCGAAGTTACGGATGGCCTGCGACGGCTCAATAAACGTGCGGCCGATGTAATGATTGCGGATTAGGCCCATGCGGAAGGGGATCCGGGATTCGAGCGAGTAGCCGATGGCCGCGGGAACACCGGAGTCCGGGATGGGGCATACCATGTCGGCTTCGACGGGATGCTCTTTGGCCAGGAGGCGGCCGAGCATTTCTCGGGAGTGGTTCACGGAGCGGCCGAAGATGATGCTATCCGGGCGGGAGAAGTAGACATGTTCGAAGATGCAGTACTGGTGCGGCTTTTCCGGGCTGAAGCGGATGGACTCGAGGCCGGATTTGGAGATGCGCACCATTTCGCCGGGTTCGATTTCGCGGACATAGTGGGCGTTGAGGAGATCGAACGCACAGGTTTCGCTGGCGACAACCCAGGCATCCCGCCCCGAGGGTGAAGCGACTTTGCCGAGGACGAGGGGGCGGAAGCCACGGGGATCGCGGACGGCATAAAGTTCATCGGGGGTGAGAACGAGGAGCGAATAGGCGCCTTCGACCTGGTTGAGCGCGTCGCCCAGCGCGCCCGAGAAGTTGCGGGCCTGCGAGCGGGCGATAAGATGCACGATCACTTCGGTGTCGCTGTTGCTCTGGAAGATGGAACCGCGGTGTTCGAGCTTGCGCCGCCATTCGGCAGCGTTGGTGAGGTTGCCGTTGTGCCCGACGGCAATTTTGCCCTTGTTGCAGTCGATCATGATGGGCTGCGCGTTGAGGAGAGCTTTGTCACCGGCGGTGGAATAGCGGGTGTGCCCAATCGCGCTTGAGCCCGGAAGTTTCGCGAGAACGGCTGGGGTGAAAATTTCCTCGACCTCGCCCATGGCTTTGTGGGGATAGAGGTCGCTGGCGTCGCTTGAGACGATGCCGGCGGATTCCTGGCCGCGATGCTGCAAGGCATAGAGGCCGAGATAGGTGAGATTGGCCGCCTCGGGGTGACCAAAGACGCCGAAGACACCACATTCGTCGTGGAAGTGGTCGTCGGGGATGGTCTGCGTCCTCATCCGTTTTGTCTCCGGCCATGCAACCAGGCACTTAGTTGCACGACTTGCAGATTTGCCGCAAAGGGTGCGGTCAGAACCAGCAGCCCAAAAATCCCCAATGCCGGACTTCTCAGTCCATGTGGATCGAAACCCACTTGGCTGACGAAGGTTGCAACGAGAATGAATGTGAGAGTGATTGCCCACGCGCGGTTCTTGGCTAGTCCATATGCTAAGCCGAATAGGGTCGAGAGAACAAAAAATAAGAGACCTAGCACGGCCCCGTCCCGAAATCCATGACCGAACAGGACGGCCAAAGAGCAAAGGAGCAGAACCCCGGCCATGATTGTGGTCACAGCCTTTAGCCCATTTCGTGTGTCTTTAACAGGGTCAGTCACGATCTCACTACCATGTGCTCGAGGGAATTTGCCCAAATTTCGCGCAACGCCGGGACGCCGGAAGCCACAGCGACATGCCCGTTATATTCGATGCGCAAAGAGTTGTCACGGGTGACGTTGCCGATTCGCCGCGCGCCCACACTATATTGTCTCGCAGTGGCGAGAACGGCGGCAAGTTTTTCGGAGGAAACAGAGGCGATGGCGCGGGCGCCGCATTCGTTGAAGAGGGCGTATTCGGCGGGCCCGGCGCCTTCGATGTTGACACTCGCGCCGAGAGGGGGCGCAGCCTGCTGCGCCCCTATGGGGGAGAAGCAGGATTCGGCTAGGGTGACGGCTAGGCCGCCGTCGCCTAGATCGTGAACGGAGTTGACCGCACCTGCCGCGGCTAGGGCGACCAGGCAATCTTGCAGGCGTTTTTCGGCGGAGAGATCGATGGCCGGAGGTTCGCCGGCGACGATGCCGGCGGCGACTTTGGAATATTCGGAGGAGGAGAATTCGGCTTGGTTGCCGAGTAGGGGCGTGGTTGATCCATCGAGGAAAACGATTACGTCGCCTTCGTTTTGGAAAGCGATTTTTTGAACTTTGGAGACGTCTTCGAGAATGCCGAGGATGCCGATGACCGGCGTGGGGTAGATCGATTTGCCGAGGGTCTCGTTGTAAAAGCTGACGTTGCCGCCGGTGATGGGCGTGCCCAGGGCGGTGCAGGCTTCGCCGAGGCCGTCAATGGTTTGCGAGAACTGCCACATCACTTCAGGCTTTTCGGGGCTGCCGAAATTGAGGCAGTTGGTGGCGGCAATGGGACGCGCACCGGAGGCGGCGACGTTGCGAGCGGCTTCGGCAACGGCGTGCATGGCGCCGAGTTTGGGATTGAGCTGGCACCAACGGCCGTTGCAATCGGTGGAAAGCGCGAGGCCGCGCATCGTTGTTCCGTCAGGGCCGTTTTTCTCGGATTCCTTGATACGGACAACGGCGGCATCGCTGGCGCCAGGGCCGGCGAGCGTATTGGTGCGAACCGAGGTGTCGTACTGTTCCGTAATCCATCGCTTTGATGCGATGGCCGGTGAGGCGAGCAGCTTCTTGAAGTTCGCGGTGAGGTCGGTTTTTTCGGGGGCGAAACAAAACCAGTCTTTTTCGGATTCCACGCGCGACCCTGGGGCGGCCATGGGGCGATTGTAAACGGGACCTTCTTCTGCGAGCGGGTGCGCGGGAATCTGCGCCACGACTTTTCCATGATCTTTCACCACCAGCAAGCCGCCTGCGGTGACTTCGCCAACGACCATGGAATCGAGCCCCCATTTCTTGAAGACGGAGAGGACTTCGTGCTCGCGACCCTTTTCGGCGACCAGGAGCATGCGCTCCTGCGACTCGCTGAGCATGATTTCGTAGGGGCTCATGCCGGTTTCGCGCTGGGGAACCTTGGCGAGATCGATTTCGATGCCCGTGCCGCCGCGGGAAGCCATCTCGCAGGTGGAACAGGTGAGTCCGGCGGCGCCCATGTCCTGGATCGCAACGATCGCGCCGGCTTTCATGGCTTCGAGGCAGGCTTCGAGCAAAAGCTTTTCGGTGAAGGGATCGCCGACCTGGACGTTGGGGCGCTTTTGTTGCGATTCCTCGGTGAATTCGGCGGAAGCGAGCAGCGAGGCGCCGTGGATGCCGTCGCGCCCGGTTTTTGCGCCGACGTAGATCACCGGATTGCCGACGCCTTTGGCCTTGGCGAGGAAAATATCTTCTTTGCGGGCGATGCCGAGGGCCAGGGCGTTCACGAGCGGGTTTTGCGAGTAGCAGGGTTCGAAGCAGACCTCGCCGCCGACGGTGGGGACACCGAAGCAATTGCCGTAGTGGGCGATGCCGCGGATGACGCCGTCGAGGATGCGACGGTTGGCGGCGAGCGTGGAAGGAGAGTTCGGATCATCCTTGCCGAACCGGGACGCTGCGTGCTGCACCCCTACGGGGGAAATTTCGCCGAAGCGGAGGGAGTCGAGTACGGCGACGGGGCGAGCGCCCATTGTGAAGATGTCGCGGAGGATGCCGCCGACGCCGGTGGTGGCTCCCTGGAAGGGTTCCACGTAGCTGGGATGATTGTGGGATTCGATCTTGAAGGCGGCTACGAGGCCGTCACCGATGTCCACCACGCCGGCGTTTTCGCCGGGACCTTGCACCACGAGCTTGCCGCGCGTGGGCAGGCGCTTCAGGTGAACCTTGCTCGATTTGTAGGAGCAGTGCTCGCTCCACATTACGGAAAAGATGCCGAGTTCGGTGATGTTGGGATCGTGGCCGAGGATTTGCTGGATGCGGGTGTATTCTTCGCGGGTGACGCCGTGCTCGGCGGCGATTTCGGGAGTGACTTTGATCTCGGTGGGTGCGGTGGCCATGGTCCTATCAGTCTTTCCAATGGGGTTTGGGGAAGCCGAGATCGTCGCCGTTGCTCCCGCCCCAAACGAGCTTACCCCCCGACTTTTTCTCGGTAACTGCGAGTTCTACCCCAATGATGTTCATCGCGAGCTGGATGGTGTGCAAAGAGTCTAGGCCTCCAATTCCGATAATCTTGTCCTGCTTGTGGCCTTTGATCTGATATCGACAGTAGAAGTCCGTGTCGTTAGGAATTTGCTGCGGCTTTCCCATGAGAACCTGCTACTTCTCCGACAAAGCGCCGTCACGACGCAAACTATATTCACGCTTCGCAATAATCTCTCCCAGGTTTTTCAAAATCATGCGGTGGCCTTGGCGGCGCCGACGAGCGCCTCGACCATGGAGCGGAAAATGACCAGGCCGTCCTGGGAGTCGAGAGCGGCTTCGACGGCGCGTTCCGGATGCGGCATCAGGCCGGCGACGTTGCGCTCGCGATTGCAGATGCCGGCGATGTTGGCCATAGAGCCGTTGGGATTGCCGGCGGTGTCGTCTTTACCGTCAGGCGTGGTGTAACGGAAGAGCACCTGGTGATTTTTTTCGAGGTCGGCGAGCGTGGCTTCATCGCAGTTGTAATTGCCGTCGCTGTGCGCAATGGGAATCTTCAGGACTTGGCCTTGCCGGGCAGCGTTGGTGAAGGGTGAACTGGTTTCTTCTATGCGAACGTGTACATGACGGCAGATGAAGCGCAGGCCGGAGTTGCGCATCATGGCGCCCGGAAGCAGGTCGGCTTCGAGAAGGATTTGGAAGCCGTTGCAAATGCCGAGAACCAGGCCGCCGGATTTTGCAAATTTGGCGACGGAGTTCATCACCGGAGAAAAGCGCGCGATTGCACCGGTGCGTAGATAGTCGCCGTAGGAAAAGCCACCCGGCAGGATGATGGCGTCGCAGTTGTGGAGATTTTCGGATTGGTGCCAGATGAATTCGACGGGCTTTCCAAGGACGTGACCGATGGCGTGGAAGGCGTCGTGATCGCAGTTGGAGCCGGGAAAGACGACGACACCGAATTTCATCGAGCACCTCCGGGGTTTCGCGGGAACACCCATTTTAGCACAGTGGAAATGTTGCGGGGATCCCTTCACTGCGCGACCCGGCGTGCCAAAAAGCGGCGCGGAAGGAAAAGCCGGTCGCTCCCGTCGGGACGACAAGACTAAGGGCGCTTTTTGCGTTTTGCTTTTTTGGGGGTGAGGGTGGAGTGCGCGGCGATTTCGCGGCGCTTCTTTGCAGCCCAGCCAGGCTTGTTGGCTTGGCGGCCGCGACCGATGCCGAGGGCGTCCGGCGGAACATTCTCCGTGATGACAGAACCCGCGGCAACATATGCGCCGTCGCCGAGTTTCACGGGCGCGACCAGCGTCGAGTCACTGCCGACAAAAACGCGATTACCGATGGTGGTGGGATGCTTGGCGAAACCGTCGTAGTTACAGGTGATGGTGCCGGCGCCGATGTTGGCCTTGCTGCCCACTTTCGTGTCGCCGATGTAGGAAAGATGAGGCGCTTTGCTGCCTTCGCCTATGGTGCTTTTTTTGATTTCAACAAAATTCCCGACACGCGAGCCTTTGAGCAAATGCGATTCCGGGCGCAGGCGGGCGAATGGGCCGATAACGACCTCCGATTCGACGCGGCTCGCGGTTAAGACGCAGTGTGGTTCCACAATGACGCCGTCGTCCACGGTCATGTCGTGCAGAACGCTGGCGGTGCGGATGGTACAGCGCGCGCCGATTTTGGTTTTGCCCAGCAACTGGACGCATGGCTCGAGCACGGTGTCTTCGCCAACGGAGACGTCGGGATCAACGAGCACGGTTTCCGGAAGCTGGATGGTGACACCGTCGCTCATCAGCGCTTCGCATTTCCATTCGCGGAAGGTGCGATCGACACCGGCAAGATCGGCGCGGGTGTTGCAGCCGAGGGCTTCGCGCGGGTCTGTGGCAATTTCGGCGAGGACCGTTTCGCCCTTGGAATTCAGGATGGAAATCGCATCCGTCAGGTAGATTTCGCGATGCTTGTTCTCCGGCTTCACCTGGGCGAGGGCCGGCCAAAGCTTCGCGGCGGCGAAGCAATAGATGCTGGAGTTAATTTCGTTCAGCTCGCGTTGGTCAGAAGTGAGCTGGGACTCCTCGATGATGGCGGCGACGGTGTCGCCGGATTTGCGAAGGATGCGGCCGTAGCCGGAGGGATCAGCGAGGACGGCGGTAAGAATCGTAGCGGCGGCGTTGCCGGCCTTGTGCTTCTGGATGAGCGCGCGCAGCGTTTCCGTGCGGATCAGCGGCGCATCGCCGGGCAAAACCACGACGAACTTGGCATTGCCGATGGCGCGTTTCGAAACCAGCAGGGCGTGTCCCGTGCCATTCTGCGGCTGCTGCAAGACGGTGGTTGTACCCAGGGGTTCGACGGCGGCGGAGACCTGCTCGGCCTGATGGCCGACGACGGCGATGATTCGCTTTGCGCGCAGCGGGAGGCAGGCGCGCACGACGTGCTCGACCAGCGAACGCCCACCGGCGTGGTGCAGCACTTTGGCGAGGTGGGACTTGAGGCGCGTACCCTTCCCGGCGGCAAGGATCAGAACGGCAACATCGTGATTAGACATGGCCAGAGCATTGTCCATTGGACACGGAATTTTGACAATGCGGGCAAATTCCGGAGCGGTGGAAGAGTCAGTCCGCAGCAGTGAACGATTCGGCGGGGTGCGGGTGGGATTCCAAGGCGTGGGAAGCACCGTCGGCGGTGGTGACTTCCCAGGCGGAAGCGTCGGAAAGCAAACGGCTAACCAACTGCGTGTGCAGCGAGTGGCCGGCTTTGCGTGCTTCCACGCGGCCCATGAGCGGAAGCCCAACAAGGGCCAGGTCGCCGATAAGGTCGAGAGCTTTGTGGCGGCCGAACTCGTCCGGGAAGCGAAGCGGCCCGTTCATGACGCCGTCTTTGGTGAGCACAATGGCGTTATCGAGCGATCCGCCGCGGATCAAGCCCATCGCACGCAGCGGCTCGATATCCGATTCGAAACAGAAAGTGCGCGCGCGGGAAAGGACCTGCCGAAAGGAATCGGGGTTCACGACCATTTCGACCTGCTGCTGGCCGACGAGCGGGTGAGGGAAGTCCACATAACAGCGGACACGAAATTCGTTGGCCGGGTAGATGCCGATGCGGCGGCCATCTTCGACCACTTCGACAGGCTTCAGTACTTTCAGGTAGCGGCGTTTGCGGCGCAGGCGGCGAATCCCAGCCTGATCGAGCATTTGCAGGAACGGCTCGGCGGATCCATCCAGGATGGGAATTTCGATGTTGTCGATATCGATAAAGATGTTGTCGATGCCGTAGGAATAGGTGGCGGCGAGCAGGTGCTCGGTCGTAGAGAGCAGGACGCTCTGCTTCATCAGGCTGGTGGCGTAGCTGACACGGGCGACGTTGTGTCCGTGAGCCTCGATGCGGAAATCATCAAGGTCCACGCGGCGGAAGACGATGCCCGTATCGGGCGGTGCCGGGAGCAGACGCAGGTGGGTGTACACCCCGGTATGAAGGCCGATGCCCTGGGTCTCGACAGGCTGGCGGATCGTCGATTGAAACATGCGGATGTCCATACGGTAGCACATTGTCGGCCAAATCGAACTGACTTTGTGCTTTAAATTCAATCAGTTATGGAGATGAAATGCAAATAGACAGGGATCTGTGTGGTATTTGTGCAACAAGCGGATGGGTTTCCTGTGTCTCCTGGGCAATAGACGCTCGTCTTTTGTCTACACGTGCGTTCGAGAGTATCCAATTGCACGCTCAGTGCGTCCTAGCTGGGTGATATACTCGAAGTTCTGTCATTCGCAAGGACGGTGCCGGATGAATCGTTGGACACGCTACACCATCGTCGGAGTTTCGGTCTTAATTGTCGGCTGGGTGGGCTTCGGGCGCGTGCTCGGACACACCGCCAACGACGGCAACGCCTATAAGTCACTAGTGGTGTACGGCGAAGTGCTGCAGAAAATCCAGAATGATTACGTGGATGAACCCAATATGCACCTGGTGACGGCGGGCTCTTTGCACGGCCTGCTGGAATCGCTGGACTCCGAATCGAGTTACCTGACGCCGCGCGAATACACCGAGTATCAGCAAAAGATTGCGAACCCCAGCGGTGGGGAAACCGGGCTGAACCTGAGCAAGCGCTTCGGCTACATCATCGTCACATCCGTATTGCCGGATAGCCCCGCGGAGAAAGCCGGTCTGCATAGCGGAGACATTCTGGAGTCCGTGGCGGGATTTACCACGCGCGAAATGTCCGCAGGGCAGGCAAAGAATCTGCTGGCCGGACAGCCGGGAACCGGAGTGAAGGTGGGAGTCATCCGCCGAGGCAAAACGGATCCCGAGGAAGTGGACGTGGTTCGGCAGAAGCTTCCCGTGGCAAAGCTTGTGGTGCAGCGTGTGGACAACGAAACGCTGGCGATTCGCTTTCCGACACTGGATGCGGGCCGCAAGGAGGAATTGCGCTCCAAATTGACGGAAGCGGAAAAGCAGGGCGTAACACGCGTGATTCTGGATGTACGCGACTGCGGCCGCGGCGCAACTGCTGAGGCCATTGAAATCGCCCGCTTGTTTGTGCCTTCCGGAACGCTGACGCGTCTGCATGGCCAGACGATCACCGAGCAGACGTTTTCGGCGGATCCCGCCAAAGTGATGTGGAAGGGGCCCGTATCGATTCTGATCGACGGCACGACGAGCGGCGCTGCCGAAGTGTTTGCCGCCGCAATTGCCAATACCAAACGCGGCGATCTGGTTGGCGAGCGCACCTTTGGCCTGGCCTCCGAGCAGAAGCTTATCCCGTTGGAAGACGGCGCGGCGATTATCCTGACGGTCGGCAATTTCATCAATGCGGACGGAAAGTCCATCCTCGAGGAAGGCGTAATCCCTAACCAAGTGGTGCGCACGGTGGCCGTCGCGGAGACTGACGATGGCGAAGATGTAGATACCGGGGGAGCACAGAAAGAGCCTCCGCCGAGCCCGCGCCCGCTCTCGGCAGATGATCCGGTCCTGCAAAAGGCACTGCAACTTCTGAAGACTCCCGCGAAGAAGGCCGCTTAGCCTTTCGTGGGCCGCAAGAAAACCGGCAATAAATTTACTATTTTCTTTCTTCTGGGCGTGTGCGCGGCGGGGCTGGCCGTTTGGATGGGCGGTTGCGACAAGATCACCTCGAAATTTCGTTCCCTTACCAAAAGCCGGGCGACCAAGAAGGAGCGCGCTATTGCGCCGCGGCCCACGCCTCATGCGACAAGTGGTCCTCGCTTGGCAATTGTTCTCGATGACCTTGGCAGCGATAGCGGCGCAGCAGAAGCCATTTTCGCCTTGCGAGAGCCGCTGACGCTTTCCGTGCTCCCTTTTCATGCCCACTCGACCGAAATTGCGGAAGAGGCAAAAAGCCGAGGCTATGAAGTGATGCTGCACCTGCCGATGCAGGCCGTGGGCAACGAACTTCCGGAGGCGCAACAGCTTTATTCCGGCATGAGTGATGACGAGTTGCGGCGCAGCGTGGAAAATATGTTGAAGAGCGTGCCGACCGCGATTGGCGTGAACAACCACGAAGGCTCACTGGCCACTACGGACGAGAAATTAATGATGGAGTTGATGGCGCTGTTGAAGCAGCGCGGTTTTTTTTTCATTGACAGCCGCACGACCGCGGCGACGGTGGCCTTCGATTCCGCGGGAAAAGCCGGTGTGCGCCGCGGATTCCGCAACGTGCCGTTTCTGGATGATGTTCAGCAGGTGCCGGCCATCGAGAAGCAATTCGAACTGGCGATTCACGGAGCCAAGGAAAAAGGCGCGGCCATTGCCATCGGGCACCCGCACCCGGAAACGCTGCAAGCGCTAAAGGAGATGTTGCCGCGCGCGGAGGCGCAGGGAGTGCATCTGGTGTTCGTGTCAGAACTAGTCCGCCAGTAAGAGAGGCTAAACGGCAAACCTACGCGCGTTGGGCAGGAGACGAAGGTACCCCCCCTGAACTTCGTTTCGGAAACAGCCACATGACCACCAGGAATTGCAGGCCCATGGTTACGAAGCAGAAGACGCTGCCCTCCGGGCCGACGGTGCCGCCGGTCAGCCAGTTTGGGCCGTGCAGAACAGCGTTTGAAAGATGACCCGGCACAACCAGGCCGCTATCCGGCACGGAGTACAGAAAGGATTCGCCCCAATCGAAGCTGGCGTGCAGGCCCACCGCATACCAGAGATTCCCCGTACGATAGAGGGTGAACGCGAAAAAGAGACCGACCAGAACAACGCTGCCTGCACCAACCCAGCCCTCCCCGGGATTGCTCAGGTGCGCCGCGCCAAATGCCAGCGAAAACAAGAGCGCGGCGGGCCAGAAACCGATCCCGTCGGCCAGCGTGAACTGCGTGTAGCCACGAAACAGAAACTCCTCGAAAAACCCCACCAGCGTAAAAATGAGCAGGTAGAGCAAACCCCAGCGAAGGACGCCTTTGGTTGCCAATGCCAGACCGCCAAAGGAATAGCCGCCAAACGCTGAAATGAGGCCGATCAGAAGACTGATCTCCGCCAGTCCGAGCAAAGCTCCCAGCCAGAATTTGCGTCCGAACGCTTCGGAGGCCGGGAGGCCATAAGCTCCGGGCGAACGCTTTTCAATTTTGGACATGATGAGGGCGCAGCCGAAGATCAAGGCAAAGCTGAGTGCTTCCTGCTCGAGCATGGCCGTCGGAGTGGGCACACCCGAGCTGCTGCGTGGACGCGGATAGACCTTTCGCAAAACGAAGGTAATAGAAGCGCCCAAGGCAGCTACCAGAAGGATGTAGATCAGAAGCCGCCAACCGGCGCGCAGACCGGCCTCGTTAAAAAGCACCGGATTTCGGCGTGGCGCAGGGAATACCGCCGAGGGTTGTTGGGCAAAATCAGGAGTCCGGGAAGAGGGTAAGCTGAGGTTATCCACCAAAGGCTCCTTATTGAGATTTCGACTCCAATTCTTCCTGAAGGGAAGCCTTGGAGGAAAGGGAAGTCACAAAATTTCCTGCAGCAAGATACGGGAACCGGCTCGGAAAAGTTGCATTCGAGAGGGCGAGAAGGGTATAACCACCGTGAGAAACTTAGGTGGTTAAGTCTGCAAACACTACCAAACTGATTGCCGGGTGCCTGGCACTTGATTTCGCTAATCTGGTCCCGGAAGCGCATGACCTCTCCTGGCAGGAGTTTGTTAGCTTTCTTGTGAATGCGCGCGTCGTCAGCGAAGACCGCGGGCAGCGCCTGGAGTTGCTGGTGCGGAGCGAGCCGCTGGCCGTCGACGCGGTTTTGCTGAAGATCCTGCGTTTGCGAGAGTGTTTGCGTGCCGTGTTCGCCGCGGTGGAAGAGCGCCACGAATTCCCCAGGGCCTGGGTTGCGCCCATCAATGAAATCCTGCGCGTGACGGAAGGCCACGACGAGCTTGTTCCTCAGGAGAGTCGCTGGCGCATGGAGTTTATCGCGCGCGAAAGCGGTCTGGAATGGCTGCTGGCGGCGATTGCGCGTTCGGCGGCAGAACTCATCGTGGAAGGAGAAGCTGCGCGCGTGAAACGCTGCGCGAATCCCGAGTGCCGCCTGTTTTTCTACGACGATTCACGGACGCGACAGCGCCGGTGGTGCTCGATGGCGGTGTGCGGAAACCGCCACAAGGTGGCAGCATTTCTGCGAAGGAAACATGGCCGCCGCGCGGCGGGCTAATGACTCCCGGGATTTGCCTGCGCGGGCGTGAAGTTATGGGCGAAGCGCAGGCGTTCGTTAAGCGGCGGGTGGCTATAGAGCCAGAAAACGATGAACTTCGAGGGATTGGGGTCGTCGAGGTCTTCTTCTCCCAAAACCTGGAAAGAATGCGCGGCCACTTCATTTGCATTCGGGATGAGCCCCTGCGCGATTTCCAGTCCGTAAGCATCGGCGTTGTGCTCTTCCATGCGGCTGAAGGCATTCCCGATTGGCGCGCCTAGAAAACTCATTACCTGCAGCAGCAGGAGCAGAACGCCCAGCGCGGCCCAGTCGGATTCCCCAGGAATGCCCCACGCGGCTCCCCAGCGGGGGACCATCCATCGCAGCAGGCGATGCGCCAAGAATAATGCGGCCAGCAGCATGGCCAGGAAAAACGAAGTGCCCTTGATGACGTGGTGATACACGTAATGCCCCATCTCGTGACCCACGATGTAGAGCAGTCCGTCCGGGCTGGTTTTTGCAATGGAAGTGTCCCAGATGACGACGCGTTTGGAAGAACCCAGGCCGGTCACGTAGGCGTTGATAGCATTGGTGTTTTTGCTCGCATCCATCAGGAAAATTCGATCCTGTGCAATGGGCTGTCTGGCCGCACGGGTCAAGGTAACGATGGATGCGGTAAGCACAGGATTGGTTCTCTCGAGGGGAGTGAATTTGTTGAACAGGGGATCGATGTAAAGCGGCGCGATGAACACGAGAAACAACGTGCAGGGAATGGCGCAGAGCCATGCGTGGAACCACCAACGGCGAGGACTCCGGCGGATCAGTGCGAATACCACCAGGACCACAAGAAAAGCCAGGCCGAGTTGCAAAAATTCCGCCTTACCCCAATCCCGGAACCACTTGCCCCACGGCTGCACGGATTGGCCGTAATGGACAGAAAGGCTATGCCAATACATGCGGATGGGAAGATTCAGCAAGGCGAGCAAGCCAAACACTCCCAACACGAGGATGGCTGCCTGCCAGCGGCGCTTGGTGGTCCTTGATTCTGCTAAATCGCGGAGGGCGCTGAAAAATCGGAATCGCAGAAGCAACAGGATCGCTGCAATGTTCCAAAAGGCAGAAAGGAAATAGAGGCGGTAGCCGGCGCGGGAAAAGGCGACCGCCTTTTCGTATTTTTCGTGAGGAAGGCGGTAACTGGTGGTACCTGGTGCATTGGAGGTCGTGGAGGGAGGCGCCTCGGCCTGTGGGGAAGACGATGGGGTTTGCAGAGGAAAGGCCCCTATCGGGCTGGTCTCCCAAAGGCTAAGAGCGAGGAGCAGGAAGAATCTTAGAACCAGTCTCATAAAATTAGCAGGAAAAGCATCCCTTCAGGGGCGGAAGCCCCAAATCTATTCCAGCTTTTTCGGCACGGCCCCGTGCCCTCCCAAGCACCATTTATGAGATGCCTTATGGTTTAGCCTCGACTTTTGCCGGGAAACACATGCCGAGAGTATAGATGCTCGATAGCATCGCCGCGCCAACAGGCGATTTGCAGATTGGCGGCAGGCCGCTGCGGGAGAAATTGTGCTCCCCGGCGCCGGGGCGTATTCTGCAAATGGACAGCCCAACGAGGCAGGAGGCGAAGCCATGCGGCACGCAAACACGATTGGCGTCTCCCTGATATGGATCGGGAGCTTTTTGTGCGTCGCGCCCGTGCAGGCGCAGAGCGATCAGCAACCCTCCGTGGCGGAGGCGGCGCGCAAGGCGCGGGCGCAGAAAAAGTCGGAAAGGCCGGTTCCCGTGGTAGACAACGACACCTTGAAACCACCAACGGAGAAGCCCGAGGTTACAAGCGCTACCGCGGTAGAAGCGACGCTGCCCGGAGCGCCGGCGAGTACACCGGAAACGGCAACCCCGGATGCGAAGGCGACGGTCCCTGACGACGCCAAGAAGAACGAAGAAGAGCAGAAAGCTCTGGAAGAATTGAAGCAACAGATCCGGGAAATGAAGAAGGAAGTGGACCTGGCGCAGCGCGCGCTATCACTGGCTAACGAAGATTTCTACTCTAAGCCGGATTTTGCGAATAACACCGACGGCAAAGCGAAGCTCGATGCCCTGGTGAACGAGCTAACACAGAAGAAAGACGAACTAACGCAACTCCTCGCCAAGCTGCCCGCCGGGGAATCCGCGGACGAACCCAAGCCTTCTGCGCCGCAACCGCAGTAAGGCGACTGCCGGCCAGCCTATTGGGGGCCGAGAATCAGTGGCAAGCCGTTTTTGGTGTTGCCGACAACCACGACCTTGGAATTGCTGCTGGTCGCCAGCTTTTCCGTGGCTTCAATCCCTTTCCATTCGAGCAACTGCGCGCTGATGCCCTGCGCGACAATCTTCTGAAAATCGGCGATGCCTTGCGCCTCGATGCGCTTGCGTTCGGCTTCCTGTTTTTCCTTCTGCAGGATGAAGTTCATGCGCAGTGCGTCCTGTTCGGCTTGCTGCTTCGCTTCGATGGAGCTTTTCAGCATGGCCGGCAACTGCACGTCGCGCAGCAGGATGTTTTCGACGATGACGCCGCGGGGCCCCAGTTCGGATGTGAGTTGCTCTTGGATCTGGGTCTGCACAAGTTCGCGGGCGTTGGTGTAAAGCGCGTTCGCGCTATGGGCAGAGGTGGAGGCGCGGATGGCCGCGCGCAGCGTGGGCTCGACAATCTTCTCCGCATAGTTGGCGCCTACCTTCTGATACACGTCGGCGGCCTTGCTGCGGTCCAGATGAAAGAGCAGGGAAGTGTCCAGCGCCAGGATGAGCCCTTCGTTGGAGGGTACGTTAGCGCTTTCTTTCACCGATTGCGTCTGTATGGAAAGCTTCTGAACGGACTTCAAGGGATTGATGAGGTGGATACCTTCTCCCAGCGTTTCTCCAGTAACTTTGCCGAACAGCGTCAGCACGCCAACATTGCCCGTGGGAATCGAAATGACGCAGGAGAAAAAGAACATCAGGCCAAAGACTGCGGCCGCGAGCACGAGAATCTTTTGACCCAATCCCCGCAGGTTGGGCAAGCTGCCGCCCACGGTGTAATTGATCGTCGAACCGGGCATGGTGTCCTCCGTGAATGCAGGTTTCTTGTGGAACTGGCCTGTTCTAGTTTTACTACGCATTTCCCGGGTGTTTTCTTTCGGCGCGGAGGCGAGCGTCCAACTTGGCAATAAGACGTATGAAATCAGAGGATGTGGCGGGGGGACAAGGAATTTTCCACAGAAAAAATGAGGAGATCCTGTCCGCAGGACTCCTTTCCCATTGACACTCCATTAACGCAGCGCAAAAATCGCAAAGTTCGCTCGGCCCATTCGGTGAATCTCTGGCCGCGAAGTAGCTCATCCCCGCCTGGATGAGTTGGCGGCCGCTGGGGGAGTTCAGAATGACCATTATGCCGGGCTCCACTGTTCAGTGTGTCAATCCGCAATGCCAAGTAAAAGGGAATTGGATGCGGGCCGAAATGGTAGGCTCCGACCAGTGCCCGTTGTGCGGTGAAACGCTGCGGCACGTGCCGCCGCCGTTGATGCCAAGATTCCGGGCACGTCCGAGATCAGCAGCGCCGCGCCCGTCCGCGCGTCCACGCTAGCGGCGTGGTGGCGGGGCGCGCGTTTATGTGGGGGAACTCCTGCTGGCTACCGGCCTAATATCGAATAGAGCAGGGGGCACAATTAACGCAAGTATTTGTCAGTTGAAGCGCCTTCAGTAACGACAATCTAGAAGGGAGAAGAAAAGGCCGGAAGCAAGTTGCTTCCGGCCTTTGAGCATTGAGGGTTGGGCAAATTTCAGGCTTCGGCTAGGCCCTTTGCGAGGAGTTCCTCGTCGCTGAGCCACAGATCCGGAATGTTGGCGGAGCCGAGGCGCAGGACGTCTTCGAGCGCGCCGCGGACTTCGCGGAGGCGGAAATCCACGCCGACTTTTTCGAGCAGATCAATCAACGCCTGCGCGCCTTCAGCCAGCATGGGCTTGGGACGCACGCCGGTGCGCGCGATCTGGTGGTAGGAAACGATGTAGAAGGCGTTGAGGCCGGAACCGTGCCTAACCACGTGGAGAAAGCCCCGGGCCTTCAAGGTTTCCCTGGTCTTGACTGCGACGACTGCCGTGCCGGTGGGGAGTGCGCTCATCGCGTGTTCTCCATTCCTTTTGCCGGCATCAACTGCACCCGCTAGTGCTCCCGCAGTTTTCGCATTTGTAGCAGGCTCCGTTAGGCACCATGAGCATGCCGCATTCGGAGCAGGTGGGCGCGCCCTCGTGGGCATCGCGCGGTGTGGTGCTGACTGGGTCCACGGGGCGCGGCGCAACCGGAATTGCTTGTGGAGCAAGCGCCGGCGCCGCGGGGGCGACGACCGTTCCTTCGGCCGGCGCGGCGCCGTTGAGCTTCAGATAATCCGCAGAGATAAAGCGCCCGCCGAGCCACCGCGCGATGTAATCGAGCACGGAGGTAGCGAAGCGAATGTTGGGATTCGCGGTTATGCCGCTGGGCTCAAATCGTGTGTTAAGCAGCTTGTCCACCAGGACCTTCAGCGGCACGCCGTACTGCAAGCCGATGGAAAGAGTAAGCGCCAGACCATCCATGACGCCCGAGAGCGTGGAGCCTTCCTTGGACATCTTGATGAAGATTTCGCCGGCACGTCCATCCGGGTACATGCCGACGGTGATGTAGCCTTCGTGGCCACCCACGCTGAACTTGTGGGTGACCGAGGTGCGCTCAACGGGCAGCTTTTCGCGTTGCGTGCGGGCGAAAAGTTCACGCTGCACAGGCTCCACCGTGCCCGCGGTCGGGGCAGCCTCGGCCTTCTTCTCTTCCTTTTTGTTGCCGGCGGCGTTGAGCGGCTGCGACCACTTGGAGTTGTCGCGATAGATGGCCACGGCCTTCAGGCCCAGCTTCCAGGACTCGATGTAGGCGTTCATGATGTCTTCGATGGAAGACTGCTCCGGCATGTTGATGGTCTTGCTGATGGCGCCGGAGAGGAACGGTTGCGCCGCTGCCATCATCTTGACGTGGCCGCGCCAGGCGATGGAGCGACCGCCGGTGGTGGCCAGCGAGCAATCGAAGACCGGCACGTGCTCGGCCTTCACAAAGGGAGCGCCATCGATCTTGCCGTTCTTATCAATGTAGCTGACGATTTCGCTGGTCTGTTCTGGGGTGTAGCCGAGCTGCATCAACGCCTGCGGCACGGTGTTGTTGACGATCTTGATGACACCGCCGCCGACGAGCTTCTTGTACTTAACCAGGGCGAGGTCCGGCTCGATGCCCGTGGTATCGCAATCCATCATGAAGCCAATGGTGCCGGTGGGAGCAAGCACGGTGACCTGCGAATTCTTGAAGCCGAACTTTTCGCCGTGATTGAGGGCAGAATCCCACGCGCCTTGTGCGCCCATGTAAAGCTCGGGCTGCACATTTTCGGGCTTGATGCCCCGCATAGCGTTGCGGTGCATGCGGATGACGTCAAGCATGGGTTCGCGGTTGACGGAGTAGCCGGGGAACGGTCCCATCTTCTCGGCGATGCGCGCGGACTGCGCGTAGGCCTCACCGCACATGAGCGCGGTGACGGCGGCGGCAACGTCGCGGCCTTCGTCGGAATCATAAGGCAGCGCCATGGACATCAGCAGCGCGCCGAGATTGGCGTAACCGAGGCCCAGTGGGCGGAATTCGTGGGAATTCTTTCCGATTTTGTCCGTGGGGTAGCTGGCGTTGTCGACGAGGATTTCCTGCGCGGTGATGCTAACGTCCACGGCCTTAGAGAAGGCTTCCACTTCGAATTGGCCGTTCGAACCGAGATATTTCATCAAATTCAGCGAGGCCAAGTTACAGGCCGTGTCGTCCAGGAACATATATTCGCTGCAAGGATTGCTGGCGTTGATGCGCGCGGTGGTCTTGCAGGTGTGCCAGCGGTTGACCGTGGTGTCATACTGCATGCCGGGGTCGCCACAGTGCCAGGTGGAATCGGCAATCTTGCGGAGCAGGTCGCGGGCGCTGAGCTTTTCGTTAGGCTGGCCGTCGGTGACGTTCTTGGTCCACCAGTCGCGGTTCTCTTCCACGGCATGCATGAAGTCGTCGGTGACGCGCACGGAATGGTTGGCGTTCTGGAAGAAGATGGAGCTGTAGGCCTCGCCGTCGATGGAGGAGTCATAGCCCTGCTCGATAAGCGTGTGGGCCTTGTTTTCTTCCTTCACCTTACATTCGATGAATTCCACGATGTCCGGATGGTCGATGTTGAGGATGACCATCTTGGCGGCGCGCCGCGTCTTACCGCCGCTCTTGATGACGCCGGCAAAGGCGTCAAAGCCCTTCATGAAGCTGACCGGACCGGAGGCGATGCCGCCACCGGAGAGGGATTCGCGGCTGCCGCGGAGGGTGGAGAAATTGGTGCCCGTGCCGGAGCCCCACTTGAAGAGCATGCCTTCGGTCTTGGTGAGGCCCATGATGGATTCCATGCTGTCCTGCACGGAGTTGATGAAGCAGGCAGAGCACTGTGGTTTGGGCTGCACACCGACGTTGAACCATACCGGCGAATTGAAAGCCAACTTCTGCTCGACGAGCAGGTGGGTGAGCTCATCGCGAAAGGCATCGCGCGACCCGTTGTCTGCGAAATAGCCACCTTCTTCACCCCAGCGGACAATCGTGTCCACCACGCGTCCGATCAACTGGCGCACCGAGGTTTCGCGTTCGCCTGTGCCAGGCTTTCCGTGGAAATATTTGCTGGCCACGATATTGGTGGCCGTCTGCGACCAGCCCTTGGGGACCTCCACGTTCTCCTGCTTGAAAATCGTGACACCCTTCTCGTTGCCGATCAGCGCGGTGCGCTTTTCCCATTCGACCTTATCGAACGGAGAGACCTTCCCGTCGGTGAAGAAACGTTCGAATACCAGTCCGGTGGATTCCCCCATCTTTGCCGCCACCGCTTTGCCGCTCAGTGCATGCTTCACCGTTGCCATCCTGTTCCTCCCCGCCGCAGGTTCCCGAAATCAGGCGGGGGAACCTCTTTATTTTACTCCCCTGTAAGCCAGGGGGCTGGGGTTTCGCCCGAAACCCGCAACTGGACCCGGGGGGCGTGGACGCTTTTCTCTCCGAAAGCACGGTAAAAAACGAATGCGCTGCCCAGTGCCGGTGCGGTTCGCACACGGCCGAACAGCGGAAACCCCGCGCTGCCTACGACTCGCTGCGCGGAGCAACTACTTCGCGCTCGTTTTTTGCGGTGATACCGGAATGGAGCGTGGGGTCAATAACGGACCGAGGTACTCCCCGACTCGGCCCGTCTGGCGCGTCCACGTCCCCCGAATCTGGATTCGCAGTATCGGCCTACGCGCAAGGCGTGTCAAGTAAAAATCGCAAAATCTGGTGAAAAAAGTTTCCAGGCTGTCTATATCTTGTGGTGGCGTTTCCGGTTGGGAAGACTTCCGATCCGGTGCACCACTTGCGGTCTGGTACGGAAGTACTTTGAAATCAGGACTGTTGCGCCATTCGTTCTTTTTTTCTGCACAGCGTAACCTTGTGTCGAGGGAAGTACACCGCCTAGAGGGATGGACCGGTGCAAGTCGGACGCTACCAAATTCTCGAAACGCTTGGATCGGGCGCGCAGGGGCGTGTGGTGCGCGGATTCGATCCGCTGATTGACCGCCCCGTCGCTATCAAGCTGCTTTCTGCGGAACTCGCGCACGGCGAAGCGCGCACACATTTTCTGCGCGAAGCGCGTGTGGTCGGAAAACTCTCGCATCCTGCGATCATCACGCTGCACGACATGGGCATTGAGGAATCCACGTCCACTCCGTACCTGGTGATGGAGCTGGTGGAAGGGCAGTCTCTGGAAAAAACGCTCGGGAATGGCAGCGTGCCTTTTCAAACCGCGTGTGCCTGGGCAGGGCAAGTGGCCTCGGCGCTCCATGTCGCGCATCGGCACAATATCATTCACGGCGACATCAAGCCCGCCAACATCCTGATCACCACCGAATCACGTCCGAAGTTGACGGACTTTGGCATGGCGCGCCTCGCCAGCCATCAGCGCCGCGGCGACACTTCACTGCTCGGCACCCCGGCTTACTGGTGCCCGGAACAGATTATGGGCCGGCCGCAGGATGCGCGCTCGGATATTTTCTCTCTGGGCGCGGTGCTCTATGAAATGCTGACCGGCAAGTCGCCTTTTGCCGGCGAGAACTTGCAGAAGGTCTGTAACCACGTGCTGTCTTCAATGCCGCTGCCGCCTTCGCGCATCAACGGCTCTATCCTGGGAGCGGTGGACGAAGTCCTGTCCACCTGTTTGGCGAAGGATCCCCAGCAACGCTTTGCCTCCGCCGCGGCGCTGGCCGAGCAGTTGTATCTGCTGGCGCGCCGCAAGCCGGCCGAACAGCCGCCTGCGTCTGCGGCGGAATCCCTGCAGCGTGGCCGTATGGCACGTTTCCTGCGCTCGGCGTAAATTCTAGTCGCTTTGAGTTTGTTTCCTCGTTTCCCCGTGTCTGATTGAACGCGCGAAGCCAGCGAGCGCTTTTCGACCTTCCTTGCATGAACTAATCTCGAAATTGTGTTTGCTTCCTGGAATCCGGCGCAGCCCGAAAATCACGGACCTGATCGTACGGCACGATCCGCACAGCCTGGAACGCCTGCTGGTGCGCAAGCAGGATGTTCTGAACGTTTTTGCAAAGTTTCACAACCGGCAGGCCATGCGCGCCGTAGAGGAACTCCGGGCACAGGATGATGTTCTCGATGCTCGCGAAATCGACCGGCTGCTGGTGAGCATCCATTGGGAAATGCAGCGGCTCGGCGAGGAGTTTTATCACGGGCCGCGCGTTCATGCCGCCGTGTCCGCCACGATTGCCACGATCCGCGCCGCGGGCCACTCCGGTCCGCTCAGGATCGTAGATATTGGATGTGGAATCGGCTACACGCTCCGCTGGCTCGCTGGACGAACGCAGATCGTTTCGCAAGGCGTGGAACTTTTAGGAGTTGATCTCAACTCCGCGTTGATCCGCGAAGCCAACCGCCTTTCCCGCTCGGAGAACCTCCCTTGTCATTTTGTTCATGGCGACGCGTTCTCGCCCGACCATTCCGGGCAGATCTATCTATCCACCGGTGTGATCCATCATTTTCGAGGTCCGGCGCTTTCGGAATTTCTGAGCCGTCACCAGCGGCCGGAAACGCTGGCTTTTCTCCACTTTGACTTTCAGCCATCGTTCCTGGCTCCCTACGGTTCCTGGTTCTTTCATATTCTCCGCATGCGGACGCGGATTGCCCGGCATGACGGAGTGCTCTCCGCCGCTCGCGCGCACACCGCGGAAACTCTGGTGCAAGCCGCGCGAAGCAGCGCTCCGGAATTCGCCTCTGGAATGCACGGCGTCCATATCTGGAATACGCCGCTTCCCCGCGTGTTCCATACGCTCATCGGCGTTCGCAGGACGCTGCTGCCGCACCTGAAAACGCATTTCGGGCCGCTTGCTTCCCGCCTGGGGGAGCTCAAATGACGCTTCTGATTCTCTATTTACTCGCGCTCCTCGACGGACTGCTCTGCGGCGGCCGTGTATCCATGGGGCGCTGCGCTCTGATTCACAAGCGCGTTTATTATCTGCGCGCGCTGCTGCGCGGCCTGCTTGGGGCGCAAATTATCAGCACGGTTGCCTTGATGACACTATTGGCTGTTGGCGGTGTCTCTTCTCATCGCGCCGAACTTCGCGATGATCTGGAATCCGCCGCTGGACGCATGATGTGGGTTTTTGTTCCGTACGCGATTGCCGTTCTCGGGGGTCTTGCCTTGCGCCTGATTCCGTCTACGGACTTGCGGAGCGCTACCAGCGTCATGGCTCTTGGGCCGCTCTCCGCCATCCGCTCACCGATCATGATTGCCGGCGTCATCTATGGCATCGCGCCGAGTGATCTGCTGGAGACGCGCCTGCTTGGCCTCTTTGTCCTCATGCTCATGTTGTCTCTAGAATATTTTCTGAACTACTTTGCCGCAAAGCGCCAAGCCGCGGAAATCTGCCAGTTAATCTGACCAGCGCACGCTATTCGTATCTCAAAGCTTCGACGGGATCGAGCCTGGCAGCTTTCATGGCCGGCCATACGCCAAAAACCAGGCCGATGCCGACGCTGACGGCGATGCCGAGCGCCGCGGCCCACATCGGAACGCTTCCCGGCCATTTCAATATAACCCGCACCAGCAGCACCAGGCCATTCGCCAGCACCAGCGCAATCAGCCCGCCCACTCCGGTAAGCGTCATGGCCTCCAACAAAAATTGCCAAGTAATGTCCTGACTCTTGGCGCCTATAGCTTTACGCACGCCGATTTCGCGCGTGCGCTCGGTGACGCTCACGAGCATGATGTTCATCACACCCACGCCGCCGATCATCAATCCGATGGCGCTCAGCACAATCATGGCGACAGCTACCTTGCCGACGATGCTGTGAAACACTTCAATCTGTTCCTCGGCGGTGGCGATGGAGAAATTGTCCTTGCCGTTGTAGGGCACATTGCGACGGCGGCGCAGCAGTTCCGTGGCCTGGTCCACCGCCTGGTTGAGCATTCCGGAATAAGCCTGCACGCGCATGTCGATTTCATCGGCGCTCGGATAGGTCTTGTGAAAGGTGCTGAAGGGAATCAGCACGCGACGGTCTTCATCGCCCATGCCGAATCCGCCCTTGGGCTTTTCGACCACGCCAATGACGAGGAAGCTGGAGCCGTCAATGTTGACGTACTTGCCGACCGGATCGCCTTCGGGAAAGAGGACGGGAGCGACGTTTTCACCGAGCATCACGACTTTTTCCTTGTGCAGGTCGTCACCTTCGCTAATGAAGCGGCCCGCCAGAGTTGCGGCGTTGGCATAGACCAGGCCGAAATTGGCTTGCACCCCACGGAAGTCGATGCCCGTCACTTCGCCGGAGCGCGTTCGCACGGAATGCGCCACATCCCAGTTGGTTTGCAGAAACGCGGTGACGTTTTTCACGGCCGGGCAGCTTTCCTGGAGGGTGCGTTCGTCGTCCAAGGTAAGCGGCTTGCGCTGGCGCTCTTCGATGGGCGGGGGCCCGCCGTGGCGGCCCTGATCCCACTTAGTGATGAAGGCAGTGTCGGCGCCAAACTGCTTTACCTGCTCCTGGATTTTCTGGTCGAAGCCGGTAATCAGCGCCGTGACCAGCATGATCACGCTGACGCCCAGCACTACGCCGAAAATCGTCAGCGCGCTGCGGAGTTTGTGCGTGCGCAGCGCATCCATGGCTTGCCGGAGATTTTCGCCGCTTGCCTGGGGCATGGTTCCGCCTAAGTCTCGGCCCGCAACGCCTCGATCGGGTCGAGGTTCGCCGCGCGCATTGCTGGGAAGATTCCGAAAAAGAGGCCGACCGCGGTGGCCAGAATCAGAGAAAGGATGACCGCGGCCAGCGGCATTTCCATCGGAAAAGAGAACACGGCCTTCACCAGATAAACAAAAAAATAAGCTGTGAATATGCCGATCAGGCCGCCTACAGCGGCCAGCACCGCCGACTCCGTCAGGAATTGCAGAAGAATATGCTTTTTGCGGGCGCCGAGTGAGCGCCGCAAGCCGATCTCGCGGGTCCGTTCGGTGACGCTGGCCAGCATGATGTTCATAATGACGATGCCGCCCACCACCAGAAACACGCTCACCAGCGCCATGGCCACGAATGCCAGGTTTCCCGTCAGGTCATGCCAAAGCTTCATGATGGAATCGGAGCCCAGGATGGCGAAGTTGTCAGGAGCGTCGTAGGGCAAATGCCGCCAGGCGCGGAGCAGCATGCGGGCTTCGTCTTCGCTGGCGTTCATCATCTCGGCGTTGGGCGCTTCGATGAAAATCGTGGTCCAATCCACCTGCTGGTGCCATCCCTTCAGGAACGTGTTCATCGGGATGATCATGAAGTTGTCTTGTGATTGACCGAAGGCGCTGCCTATGGTTTCAGCCACACCGATCACTTCGTAGGTGTGCGTGCCCACCCGGACGGATTTTCCCAGCGGGTCCACGTTGCGGAAGAACTTACCGGCGAGGTCGGAACCGATGAAGGCTACATCGGAGCGATGTTCGTCGTCAGCTTCCGTGAGGAAGCGCCCTTGCGCAACGTTCAGGTTACGCACATCAGCAAAATTCGCGGTCGCGCCCATGACGCTGGTGTTTTCCATGATGATGTTGCCGCTGCGCGTTTGCAGGTTGCGGTCTTCTTCGGCGGCAACGGCACGTGTCAGCTTCATGTTTTCCCTGAGGCGGTGGTAATCGTCCATCTTCAGCAGCGGGCGCTTTTGCGCCTTCAGGAAGTCATCGCGACTGGTGATGATGCCGAAGCGGTCAACGATGAAGACATTGGCGCCCAGGTTGGCCACGCGTTCGGCCACGTATAGGTTCAGCCCGGCAATGACGCTCATGACGAAAATCAGTGTGGTGACCGCCAGGATCACACCCAGCAGAGTGAGAAAGCTGCGCAACTTGTGAGCGCGCAAGGCATCCAGGGCCAGCTTGAGAGTCTCAAAAAAGGTCACCCACCCCGCCTTCATCGCATCCAGGCGGGAGGCAGGCGTATCCATCGATTGTACGAAGGCGCCTGAGCCGGTCAGCCGGTCGATGGGGGTAATGCCCAGAGGGAATTCCTTTCCTTCCAGAGGACGAAGACACCAGACAGAATGTTTCTTCCTTAAATAGACGTTCGCAAGGCGTGTTTGCTTTCAGCCCGGCCAGCTATAATCGGAAGGAGACTCCATTCTAGCCCAGCCCGGGCAGGCACGAGGTGTTAACTAACTTCTGTCAACCAGGGTGGCGGATGAGGAGAAACGTGACTCCGCTGCTTTCAATGCGTTCATCTAAAAGAAGTTATGTCCAGCAGCCGTGGTGCTCGCTGAGGGCCGGCAGACCCCTCCAGCTTCTGTGGCTATTTCTGTTGCTTCCCTTAGCCTGCTGCGGGCAATCCCCCGCCTCCGAAACGCAATCAAAGACCGGCACCTCCTCGGGCCACCCCGAACTCTTCAGCCAGGTCATTGCCAACCAAAAGCAACTGGATGCCGACCTGAACCTCTACGAGCGTGTGGAAAGGACCGAGTTTCGCAAGACCGCAAGCGACCCCACGCCGAGCGAGGTCAAAGTCTGGCGCGTGTTTCCCTCCGGCACAGGAACTAGCCGCATTCTGCTGAGCCCCGAAGGCACAGCCCCGAGCGCCGAGAGCTATCACGCCGCTCTTGAAAAGCTAGAGACCACGCTGGTCTGGGCGGCGCAGGATGGCCCGGCGCAACGAGAGGCTTATAACAAGGTCGAAAAACGGCGCAAGGAACGCAACGACCTGATCGACTCCACGCGCAAGGCTTTTTTCTTCACCAGGGTCGGCGAAGAGATGCGCAGCGGCCGCGTGCTGGTGAAATATTCCATGGAGCGGAATCCCGCCTACAAGGCTTCCACGCGCAACGAAATGCTTTTCACGCGCGTGCGCGGCACGCTTTGGATCGACAAGGAATCCTCGCAACTCGCCAAGATCGAGGGCTACGTCACGGATGACATCTTGCTGGCGTTGTTTCTCGCCAAGGTCTATCGCGGCAGTTATTTCATGCAGGAACGCTATGAAATGGCACCCGGCGTTTGGCTGCCCACTTACCAGCAGTACGATTTCGACGGCCGCAAATTCCTGGTGCCGTTTTCCATTCACGAGCGCTCCTTCTACACACACTACCGGCGAGTCGGACCGCCAAAAGAAGCAGTCGAGGTGGTGCGTGACGAACTGAGCAAACTGAAAAGCAATCGCGCTGACCCCTGAACCTCGCTTGGTAAAATAAATAGAATGGCACCGGCGGCGCCCCGCCGGATCGGAGAGGTCTCATGATCCGTCGTGTGTCCCTTGGTCTCCTGCTCCTCGGACTTTTTTCGCTGCTTTCCGGCGCGCAAAGCGCACAAGACCCCGGTGTTTCATCGCCTGCCTCCCAGCCCACCGCCGGCACGCAGGAAAACAAAGGCGGGGAGAAGAAACCCAAGAAAGTCTGGACCAATGAAAGCGTGGGAACGCTGAGCGGCCCGATTTCCGTAGTCGGCGACGCAACACAGGACAAGCCTACGGGTAAATCGGGGTCCGCTGAAACGAAGAAAAACGGCACCCCGGCAAACGTCCTGCACTCCGCTGCCGTCCGGAAATATCGCGACGAGATTGCGCAATTGAAAACGCAAATCGGCCTTGCCGAGGCGCGTATCACGCAAATGAAAAATTTCAAGGCCGACAACGCCGCCCCGGCTGGCGGTCTCGATCCGAGCAAGGGCTACACCATGCTGCCGCCGGAAGAACAGATCAAATTGCTCGAAGAGAAAAAGAAGAAATTGCAGGCAAAGATCGACGACCTGGAATTGCAGGCGGAAAAAGAAGGCATCGATCCCGGCGAACTCCGCTAAACCACCTTTCCTGCCAGCTCGTTTACAAGGCCGGTCTCTGGGCGAACTGGGATACAATGCTAGCCGCTTGCCCGGCAGCTCGAATACGTTCCCACAAAAGGAAAAAATGAGATGAGGAGACTCGCAATTTTTCTGTTGTCCGCGCTGGCGACCCTGGTATCCGCCGCGTTTCTTTATACGCACGCATCGAATGCCGCTCCGGGCGCGGGCGGTTATAAAGTCAGCGGGAAAATTCCCGTGGAAGGCGAAGGCGGATGGGATTATCTGGTGGTGGATGAAGCCGCACGGCGCCTTTACCTTTCCCACGCTACCCACGTTGTCGTGTTTGACGTGGACTCCCACAAAGTGGTGGGAGACGTTCCGGACACGCAAGGCGTGCATGGAATTGCGCTGGCCCCGGAGTTGGGCAGGGGATTTGTCAGCGCCGGGCGGGCGAATTCCGTCACCATTTTCGATTTGAAGACGCTGAAGACCCTTGGCACGGCGCCCGCCGGGACGAATCCTGACGCCATTCTCTACGATGTCGTTTCAAAGCGTGTGTTTGCGTTTAACGGGCGCAGCAAGGACGCCACGGTGATTGATGCGGCGGCTGGCAAGGTGATCCAGACGTTTCCTGTGGGCGGCAAGCCGGAGTTTGCCGTTGCCGACGGCAAAGGTGGCGTTTACGTAAATATCGAAGACACGAACGAATTGCTGCAGATTGATGCGCAGAAGATGGCTATCGTCCATCGCTGGCCGCTGGCGCCTTGCAAGGAGCCTTCCGGGCTGGCCATGGACACCAAATCCCGCCGTCTGTTTTCCGTGTGCGACAACCAGATGATGGCGGTGGTGGATGCGGACAGCGGAAAAGTGGTCGCCACACCCAAAATTGGCGAAGGCCCCGATGCGGCCGCCTTCGACCCCGGCACCGGCGACATTTTTTCCTCCAATGGCGAGAGCGGGACGCTCACCGTCGTTCACGAAGATGCGCCCGA
The DNA here is from genome assembly GCA_035262705.1 of Candidatus Acidiferrum sp. Lineage (GTDB taxonomy): Bacteria > Acidobacteriota > Terriglobia > Acidiferrales > UBA7541 > Acidiferrum. Next base: position 38,795 of record DATFSI010000002.1, read on the forward strand.
CAAGTATTCGGTGGTCGAAAACGTGCCGACGGAGAAAGGCGCGCGCACCATGTCCTTGGACCTGAAGACGCACACGTTCTATCTTCCGGCCGCGGAAATGATCCCCCCCGCGGCTGGCCAGAAATGGCCCAGCGTCAAGCCGGGTACAATGCATCTGCTAATCGTTTCGAAATAATCGGCTTCTGCGCCACTCTCACCGCTGCCTAGTTGCGTGCCGCGCGGAGGACAAGCAAACTGCTTGCAGGACGGGCCGTCTAAACGGGGAGAACGGATATGGCGAATACACTCGAAAGCAGCCTCCCGACGCCGGACACCGTGGCAGACCGGACGGAATCGCGATTTCGTTGGATCGGATGGTCCAGTTTTCTTCTGGCGATCGTGCAAAGCGTTTGTACTATTTTCGTTGCGTTGAGCGGGCTGCGCCTGTTGCTCGGCGCGGCAGCGTTTGCCTCGGCCATTGGCGCGATGCAGATTGTCGAGAGAATTCACGTCGACACCATTCGCATTCCGATGGTCATGTTTGCATTGGCAGGAGCGCTGTTCAACCTGGTGGCCTTGTGGCAGGTGCACCGGCTGCGAGCGCGCAGTGCGTCCGCCTGGAGGCAAAAGCCTGTTTCGAGGGGCAAGTTCGCTTCCGAGGGGTTGCAGTTAGCCTTATCTTTGGTGACGCTGCTCCTTCTCAGCCTTGAATCCTTCTACCATGTGCGTTTTACGCACCACCTCTGATCCGGAGCCGGACTGAACCCGCGGTCAAATCAAGCAGGAACTACGAGTTGAGATCCTTCGGGCCGCAAACAACGCGGCCCTCAGGATGACCCTAAACCTACTTTCATCTGTCCCCTAATGCGTCAGGGGTTCTCCCTCGCGCAGAATTTTTTCCAGGCGCTGATGCAGCCGTTCGCTATACCCTACCGGTAATTCATAGGTGCGATTATCCGCCGTCAGCACCAGGATGTTTCGCGTGGAGTCGAGAATGGCGGAGCAAACCTCGCAGTTCTCCAGATGGTTCTCGATGTCCTGGAGCAGTGCGGTGTCGAGTTGCTTATCCAGATACTCCGAGATGTGTTCCCAGACGTGTTTGCACTCCAGCTTCATTGAAACATCCTCCCGAAGAGGCCCGTTTTTGCCGGCGGCGCGGCCGTCTTCAGGTAAGGCGCCAGCATCTTTTGCAGCATCATGCGCGCGCGGTGCAGCCGGACTTTCACGAGCGTGATGTTGATGCCCAGAGCCTTCGCCGTCTCTTCCTGGTTGAGTTCTTCGAGGTCCCGCAACACTAGGACTTCGCGGTAGATCGGAGGCAGTTGCTCGACCGCCTCCCGTAATTTCTGGCGCATCTCTTTTTTTTCCAGCGCCTCGGAGGGAATTTCCCGCCAGTCGGTGAGAACAGCGGGCGTAAAATCCCCTTCGCGTTCTTCCTTTTCTTCGTCGAGCGATTCCTGAACGTTGGCCTTGCTGCGGCGCAGCCTCTGGCGCGCCTCGTTCATGGCGATGGTCACCAGCCAAGTGCTGAATTTCGCGTCACCACGGAAACTCTTCAGGTGGCGGAAGCCGTTGATCATCACTTCCTGGGCGGCGTCCTCGGCTTCGCCCTCATTGCGTACCATGGTGAGAATCGTCAGGTACACCATGCGCTCATAAGGGCGAATCAGATCGTGAAAAAGGTTGGTCTCCCCCGCCAGGATGCGGGCGATGAGCTCCTTTTCCTGCTCCACGGTAGGCGGCATGAGTTCGCGGAGTTCTCCTGTTCGCTACCTTTGAGTCGCGGTTCAGTGGAAGGTTACAAGAGATTTGCCCTGGAGGTGCGGCACCAAAAACCACCTAGCAGCGAGCCCACCCCGTTGCGGCAGCCTTGCTGAAACCTTTTATCCGTACGCCTACTCCAACCCGAGCTGTATGAATTGGGGAAACCATGATTGCCAAGTTGCTGCAAGCTCCTGCCTTTTATGCCTTCGCCGCCGGATTGGTGGCGTTACTTTTATTCGCCGGCCTGGAAAGAAGCCAGGGGGAGTTGCCTGCCGGGCGCCGCAACAACAGCACGCCACGGCTGGTGGTGGTGGAACTGTTTACCTCCGAAGGTTGCTCGAGCTGTCCGCCCGCTGATACCCTACTCAAGAAATTGAGCGAACAACAATTTGTCGAGGGCGCGCAGGTGGTGGCGCTGGAAGAGCACGTCGATTATTGGAACCATCTCGGCTGGAGCGATCGGTTTTCCTCGAGCGGATTCTCGGAGCGCCAGAGTGATTACGCGCGCACCTTCGGCAACGACGGCGTCTATACTCCGCAGATGATTGTGGACGGGAAAAGCGAATTTGTCGGTAGCCGCAGCTTCGCCGCCCGCGAAGCCATTAATAAAGCGGGGAATCTTCCAAAATTTGCGGTAACGCTGTATCCCGTGGCGAGCGCAATTCCTGGGGAAGCTGTGCTGCAGCTCAGCATCGAAAACCCGGATGGAGTTTCTTGGCGCGGCGGGCTGGAACTATGGGTGGCGGTGACAGAAAAAGATCTGCAAAGCGACGTGAAAGCCGGAGAAAATTCGGGGGAGCTCCTGAAGCACGGTCCCGTGGTGCGCAGCCTGCGCAAAGAGAGGGTGCCGGCCGAGATCG
>DATFSI010000003.1:0-3616 GCA_035262705.1 Candidatus Acidiferrum sp.
GGGAGTTCCCTCCCCCGTGCGCGAACCGGACAAGATGGACGTGGTGATTTTCCGCGAGAACACGGAAGACGTGTACATCGGGATTGAATGGAAGAGCGGCACGCCGGAAGTGCAGAAGCTGCTGGAATTTCTCAACAACGACATGCTGAAGGGCGGGAAGAAGCAAATCCGCTGGGATTCGGGCGTGGGTATCAAGCCGATTTCGCCGACCGGAACGAAGCGGCTGGTGCGGCGAGCGGTTCAATATGCACTGGAGTCCGGCCGCAAGGTCGTAACCCTGGTGCACAAGGGGAACATCCAGAAATTCACGGAAGGCGCGTTCCGCGACTGGGGCTATGAGCTGGCGGCCGAAGAGTTCCGCCCGCAAACCGTGACGGAGCGCGAAAGCTGGATCTTGGACAATGTGGAGAAGAATCCAGGGCTCTCGATCGAGCAGAACGCGGCGATGATTGAGCCGGGGCTGGAACAGGCGACCGAAGAGTTCAAGAAGACGATTTATGCCGAAGTGAAACGAACGCTGGATGCGATTTCCGGTTCACACGGGAAGAATCAGTGGAAGAAGAAGCTGATGGTGAACGATCGCATCGCGGATTCCGTGTTTCAGCAGATGCTGACGCGGCCGAGCGAGTACAGCGTGCTGGCCACGCCCAACCTGAACGGGGACTACTTAAGCGATGCGTGCGCTGCGCAAGTGGGAGGATTGGGAATCGCGCCGGGGTCGAACATTGGCGACGGCTACGGCGTGTTTGAGGCGACGCATGGAACCGCCCCGAAGTATGCCGACAAGGACGTGATCAATCCCAGTTCGGTGATGCTAAGCGGGGTGATGATGTTTGAGTTTATGGGTTGGAAGGAAGCAGGGAAGCTGATTGAGGACGGCATCGCCAAGACCATTCAGCAGAAGCGCCTGACCTACGACCTGGAACGGCTGATGATCGGCGGTACGAAGCTGGGGACGGCGGCCTTCGCCAGCGCGATTATCGAGAACATGGTGGGAGTGGCGGCGGGAAGATAGTCGCGAATAACGAGAACCAAAAATGGAAAATGATAAAGAGAAGAAAAAAACGCGGAGGACCCAGCAGAAGCGCAGAAGTTGCTGAGCAGAGGAGTTGTGGCGTCCGCTAAGACCCACCCTAAAAACTTAGGGTCGGACACCCTCAAGTCCCTTTGATGGATAGCGTGAGATTGCAAGGAAAAAAGGAGAAATAGATGAGCCGGAAGAAGGTAACGGTGGTGGGCGGTGGATTCGTGGGGTCGACGACGGCGCAACGGATTGTGGATATGGAACTGGCGGACGTGGTGTTGACCGACATTCTGGAGGGCGCGCCGGCGGGAAAGGCACTCGACATGGTCGAGAGCTGCCCGATCACGCGGACCGATGCGTTTGCAACCGGAATTTCGACGGTGAGCGGGGATTACAGCGCGACGGCAGGAAGCGACGTGGTGGTAATCACGGCGGGATTTCCGCGCAAGCCAGGAATGAGCCGCGACGACCTACTGAAGGCGAACTACGACGTGGTGAAAGGAGTGGTCGAGCAGATCGTCAAGCACTCGCCTAACTGCATACTCGTGGTAGTGACCAATCCACTGGATGCCATGGCGCAGGCCGCGTTTCGGGTGAGCGGATTCCCGAAGCACCGCGTGCTGGGCATGGCCGGCGTGCTGGATTCGGCGCGCATGAGCGCGTTCGTGGCCATGGAATGCAAGGTGAGCGTCGAGAACGTCCACTCGTTCGTGCTGGGCGGGCACGGGGATGACATGGTGCCGCTACCGCGATATTCGACGGTCGCGGGGATTCCTTTGCCGGACTTGCTGCCGAAGGAACGGATTGACGCCATCGTGGACCGCACGCGCAAAGGCGGCGCGGAGATCGTAAATCTGCTGAAGACCGGCTCTGCCTACTACGCGCCGTCGGCCGCGGCGGTCGAGATGGTGGAAGCAATCCTCAAAGACAAGAAAAAGATCCTGCCCTGCGCGGTATACCTGGAAGGTGAATACGGCATAAAGGGCTTGTTTGTGGGCGTGCCGGTGAAGCTGGGGTCGCGCGGCGCAGAGGAGATTATCGAGATCAAGCTGACGGCGGAAGAGAATGCGGCACTGCAGAAGAGTGCGGGAAGCGTGAAGGAACTGGTGGGCGTGCTGGGAATTTGATACGCGGTGGAGTGACTGGTGACTGATGAGCCTGCGGACACCGAAAATGGAAAATGGAAAATGGGAAGACTGGCAGGCGCAATGACCCGCAACGTGACAAAGGTACTTTTGGCGGCAGCCGGCATGCTTGTTTTCCAAATAGGTACAGTAGGCGCGCCGGGAGCGGAGACCTACAAGCACGACGAGTCGGGGCTCGAGAAGCAGTTTGAGCCGTTTTTGAAGGCGTATCAGCACGGCAATGACAAGGGCATGGACGAAACCTTTGCGGTGTTCCGGTTTCCCAATCCGAAGGAATGGTTTACGGCGTATTTTGCGCCACCAGACGTAGAGAGGTTACTGCCGGCCTATGAGACGGATGTGAATGACGCGGAGAGTTCGCTGATTCAGTCGATGAACCTGGCCGATCCGGGCAGCGGATTCAAAGTGCACGGCGAACCCCGCGGGGACGCTGGCGGCGCGGGAAAACCGCGGCCGGAAGAGGGCGGGACACAACCGCAAAAGGAAATACCCGTGGAGCAGTTTCTGATGGAGTTTCGCTCCACGAAGTCCGGCCAGAGATTCCGGATCATCCTCAACTTTGTGTATGTGGATGGGGCCTACCGGTTTGTTGGTGGAGGCGCTCCCTTGTGGGTGAAACACAGATAACGGGAAATTACAGGCGTACATAGAAGAGGGGCGCGCCCGATAACGCGCCCCTCTTTTTTGTAGGGCCGGATGAAAGAGCTGCGACCTACAAGAGCAAAAACAAAACTTACAAATGAAACAGGCGGTCGGCGCCAATCACGAGCAATAGCGTGAACGCCGCGATGGCGATTTCGCCTACGAAGCCGACGACGAAGGGGCGCAGGCCTTGCTGGCGCATTTCTCTAAAATTGGTGCGTAGGCCGACCCCGGCAAAGGTGAGGAGAAACGCCCAGCGCGAAAGATTGGCGAGGGCGGTGTTCTGGTCCTTAGTGAAGAAGCCGACGGTTGCAAGAACGGAGACGAGCAGAAAGCCGAGAACAAACTTCGGGAACTTTTGCCACAGAAAGCGTGCTTTATTGGTGACGGCGTGCGCCTGTCCCTTGCCGGCCCAGTAGATGGCATAGGCGAGGACCACGAAGCCGATGAGGGCGTTGCGCGTGGTCTTGACGAGGACGGCGAGCTTCGCGGCCGAATCGGAGAATAGCGCGCCGGCGGCGGTGGCTTCGGCGGTGTTGTCCACCGCAAGGCCCGCCCAAGCACCGTAAGCGTGATCGGAAAGATGCAGCGCGTGGCCGATCAGCGGGAAGGTGAAGAGCGAGATGGCGCCAAGCGCAAGGATAGCCGCGATGGCGAAGGAGGAGTCTTCATCGTCCGCGTCAATCGCACCTTTCGCGGCGATGATGGCGCTGACGCCGCAGACGGCGGAGCCGACGGCAAGAAGTGAAGTGAGCTTCGGGCGCAGACCAAACAGTCGCCCGAGGAAAGTCATAAATGCGAGTGA
>DATFSI010000004.1:0-22394 GCA_035262705.1 Candidatus Acidiferrum sp.
GATGTGGGGGCTTCAGCCCTTGAAGGAATTGAGAAGATCTCCTCCTATCTCTTTCGCTCCACGCTTCCACAAACACTCTTTTCCGCTTGCCTCTCTGGTGCTACTCTGATTGCCTCTGCTCCCGCCGGAGTGAGAGCGTCCGCAGCGCAAAACACACCGGTGAATACAATCTGCTCGCAGTGTGGCGCGGTGCTGGCTTCTGGGGCGTCCGCCTGCCACTTTTGTGATCATCCAAAACTCTCGCGCAACACCGAATCCGGGGCCACCACGCACGGCAATCTCGCGTTGCGCGCGTCCGCCGAAGAGGAATGGCGCGGTGAATTGAACCAGCGCCTTCAGGCCTATCGCGCGCGTCGCAGGAAGCCAAACGAAGCGCAATCGGAACTCCCCTTTGAGAGCGACGCGCCAAGCCGCGCCCTTGCGGTAGAGGACGACGCGCGCGCCGAAGCTCCGGATTCCAACGACAACTTCGCATTCACCATTGCCATCGGGCGTCCGCCGCGCCAGGCTGCCGACGATGCGCGCCTGACGATCGACGTCTCCCTGCCGCCATTGCCCGAGGAAAGCGCGGGTCCCGTCGAGGAGTTCGATCCGCCTCCGTCCAAGCTCTATCCTGTGGCCTCGCTCCTTGAGCGCCGCCGCGCCGCGGTCATTGACACGGCATGCCTTGCCTTCGCCTTTGGCGGCTTTCTCGCTCTGTTCGGCTCGCTCGGCGGACGCTTCACGCTCGACAAGCTCAGCGCCGTGGTCTGCTTCTCCACCTTCGCCTTCGTCTACGTGCAATACTTTTGCCTGTTCACCGTCTTCGGCGGCACCACGCCCGGCATGATGGTTCGCGGCCTCCACGTCGCCAGCACTTTCGGCGATCAACCCACGGCTCGCCAGCTCTTCTGGCGCTCCGTGGGCTATCTCATTTCCGCCGGCACATTTTTTCTCGGCTTTTTCTGGGCCATCTGGGATGAAGACGGCATGACCTGGCACGACCGGCTCTCGCGCACCTATCTCGCCATCCCCGAAACCTTCGCCGACCACGAAATCTCCCACGCCACGTCGGCGCGCTGATCACCCCCTGCAATCCAGTGGGCAGGTTCCGGTCCTCGCTTCACTGGATTCACATGCCTGCCAGATCGCCCGGGCGCATCTCTGCAATTACCGAAGGGCAATGCCATCGGTCCGCCGACACTCGCTTCTTTCGTTTGCGCAGCCGCCTGGCGGCGCGCAGCTTCAATCGATGCGGTACGACCGAAGGCGCGCCCAGCGGCGGTTCTCCGATCAGCAAAGACACATGCTCCGGCATCACCACGTAGCCGATCAGCCGGTATCCGGTTCGCCGCGCACCTTGGCCAGTTCGTGCACGAAGAGGTTCCGCGCACCGGCGCTTTTTAGAAGCGCCAGCCGACGGTGGCAACTGAAGGTAAGGAAATGGAGATCGCCGCGGCCGTAGAAGCGTTTGAGTCCAGCGGGCATAGACATCCCCAGGAAGGGAGAATCATCGTCCGAAAGTGGAGCAGCACAGAAGAAGAAAAAGCAACCCCAAGACCCAGGTTCCCAACACCGGAACCTAGGGCCCCTACTTCAACTTTCGCGATTAACTACTTCTTGACCACTTTTTCGTCGGAGGCGATTTTTCCGTCGCGAATGAAGATCACGCGATGCGCGTGCTGCGCGATGTCCATTTCATGCGTCACCAAAATGATGGTGTTCCCCTGGCTATGAAGATTCGCAAACAGGTGCATGATCTCCTCGCCTGTTTTCGAGTCCAGATTTCCTGTAGGTTCATCGGCCAGCACAATCGACGGATTGTTCACCAGCGCCCGCGCAATGGCCACGCGTTGCCGCTGGCCGCCCGAGAGCTCGTTGGGCTTGTGGCTTATGCGCGAAGTCAGGTCCACGCGCTCCAGCGCCTGCTTGGCCCGCTCCACACGCTCTTCGGCGGGCGTGCCGTTGTAAATCAACGGCAGCTCCACGTTGTGCAAAGCCGTGGCTCGCGGCAACAAATTAAACGTCTGAAAGACGAAGCCAATCTCCTTGTTCCGGATGTACGCCAGTTCGTCATCATCCAGCTCGCTGACCAGCCGCCCCGCCAGCCAATAGCGTCCCGAGCTCGGCGAATCCAGGCACCCAATCAGGTTCATCAACGTGGATTTGCCCGACCCCGACGGCCCCATGATGGCTACGTACTCCCCCTTGCGGATCTCCACATCTACGCCGTTCAGCGCGTGTACCTCTTCCGCGCCCATCTGATACATCTTCGTCAGCGCTTCCGTGCGAATCACGATGCCGGCATCCACCAGGTCTTGCCGGTAGGATTCCGGAGTCGTCAGCTCAGCAGGCATCCGCGTCTCCCTCTTTCAAGATACGCTACTCCTTGTCTTTCTCTTCCGGCTTTTTCGGCGCCGAATTGTCCACCTTGATCGGCGCATCGGGCTTCAACGTGCGCAGCGCTTTGTAGCTGCCCACAACGATTTCGTCGCCCGGCTGCAGTCCCTTGGTGATTTCGATATCGGTCACCCCGGAAATCCCCGTTTCCACCGGCCAGAAAGCCGCCCTTTTCGTGTGGACCAAAAAAACGCCCTGTATCTCTTCCTTCTTGGGATCGCCCATAGCTGCCGGCGGAGCTGCCGCCAGTGTCACGTGGCTCCCTTTCGCTTCCTCTTTCGCCGCCGCTTCCAGATCTTTCCGCGAGCGCACCGCCAGCGCCTGGATGGGAATGGCAACGACGTCCTTCCTCTCCGCGGTCTTGATTTTCGCGGTGGTGGAAAGTCCCGGCCGCAGATTTTCCGGCGGGTTTTCCAGCGTAACCACGACCTTGAAATCCTTTGCTTCCTGGTTGCTGGTGGTCGTCTGCGTAGTCGCCAGGCCAGAGCTCCGCAAGACGGCTTGCGACCCGATCTCCGTTACCGTGCCCTTGAAGATCTTTCCGGGGATGGCGTCAATGGTCACATCCGCAATCTGGCCATTGCGCACGTTCACGATGTCGGTCTCATCTACTTTCACTTCCGAAGTCACCGTGGACATATCCGAAAGCGTCATCAAGAAACTTCCGTTAGCGTTCTGGATTCCTGGCACAACATATTCGCCCAGGCGAGCCGGCAGGTAACTCACGATCCCGTTAATGGGGGAAATGTACGTGGTTTTCTGCAGCACATCCTTGGTGCGGACCAGCACCGCCTTGCTCTGGTCGAGTTGCGAGCGCATCTGCTCGAGTTGCGCCCTTTGCGCCTGCACGCGCGCCTTGGAAGAGTCGGCGGCGGCCACCGCCGCATCGTACGCGGTCTTCCGCTGGTCGAAGTCCTGCTTGGGAATCAATCCATCCTTGAAGAGATTCTTCCCGCGATCGTAGTCGAGTTTGGCCTTTTCCAGGTTTGCTTCCTGCTGGATCAGGTCAGCCTGCGTCGCCTTGTAGCTCGCGCTCGCGGCCTGCACGCCCGATTCATTGGAATTGATCATCGCAGCTTGCGCCTGCACGTCCGCGTTCGCCTGCACGTTCTCCTGCAAAAGCAGGCGATCACCCTTCTTGATGTGGTCGCCTTCCTTCACCAGGATATCGGTGATTCTGCCAAAACCCTGCGCGGTAATATTGGTGTAGGTGGTGGGCTTAATTTCTCCGGAAGCGGTTACCTGGGAAACCAGCGTCTCCATCTTGGCCACTTTGGCCGTTTGCACGGTGACCAACCCTTTATTTGCCTGGTAAACGCTGAACCAGACAACACCCCCCAGCGTGGCCGCGCCACCAATCGCAATCGCGGCTTTCTGCCATCTCTTCATGCCTTGCCTCTCGTGATCGGCCGCACACCACTCGCGCGCGGGAACACTCTAAGCGTGTTTCCGTTTTTCTGCTGCCTATCCCTAATACGGCTTCAGGACCTGAAATGTTTCGCGGCGGGGCGCAGCCAGAGACTTCCATTCAGGCGAAAAACATACGAGAACACGACGCCGTGTTCCGGCAGCTTGCGTTCCCCTATTCTAAGCCGAAGCTCAAGCAAAGAAAAGTTTGTGCTTTAACCCTCAGGCTAAGAAATCAAATCAACCCGCCAACAGAACGTTAGACGCTGGCCTGGGCGATTTGGTCTACCGCGCCTTAGACCAGGCGCTCTTTTGCAAAGCCCACGATTGGCCTTGTGCTACTCGTTTTTGCCCCTGGCGGCGTATAATTTGGCCCAGAATTCCGAACCGCTTTTATCGTGATCCTCGAGTGCGCTTGGCCGTGGTTTCCCGGTTGACCGCCGGGGAGTTGGCAACCCACCACGGGCGGCGCGATGTTACGGTGATCCCCAACGCCGTGGCTGCTCTGCGTCTCGCGGAAAACGAGTTCGTCCTCCTCCTGGTTGGTAACGACTGGGAAAAAAGGCTCAGGCCACCTCTGAAATCCGTGGCCGCAAATAGCGATCTTCCGCTCAAACTGTTGGTGGTGGGCCGCGACGCGCAGGCCCCTTTTCTGGAGCAGATTCGCCAACTCGAACTTGGCGATCGCGTGCTCTTTCCGGACCCGTCTGCAGACATCATGCAGAAGTAAGTGCTTTAGCGTTTTTGCCGGGCAAGCACCGCCTTGCGCGTGGCTCCCAGCGTGAATTCCAGCGTTTCTTTCGGGATGCTGGTTACGAATGGTTCGATCAGCCAACCGAATCCCACGGGAATATCGCGGGTGAGCGTACTGGCTTCATTTTGCACATAAACGCCACCGTCGCGTTCTTCCATGCGCCACCACGTTTCCATCTGCCACAAAAACCCATTGTCGTTCCCGGGTGATTTTTCCCGCTCTTGCGGCGTTCCAGGATCCGCGACTTCGCGGATGCCAATTGCCGAGCTCCGGCTGTGCGCGCGTGTCGGCGAATCGCGGAAATAATGAACGTCCTGCTCGGTGTTCAGCACCACGGTAACCACCTTGTGCCTGCGAAAGCGCATGAAAACGCGAAAGTGGTCCCCGTCGTGCGTTTCGATCTTGGCCCGCTCCACGTCCGGCGAATAATAAGACGCATGGTGGTCGTAATCCTGCAAAAGCGTGAGGACTTCGTCGAGTTTTGCGTTCGGAATGAACACCATGCCCTGCCAATCGTGGATCATCCCTCCCGTTATCTGCGGAGCCGTGCCGGAATTTTTCCCGTTCAGCTGCCGCACGACGACGCCACCTTGTTTCAATTTGAACAGTGCTTCTCTTTGCGCATCTCCGGACAATTCCTCTGTCCAAAGAAACGCCCCACCCTGCAGGCTTTGTTGGTTCCTCAACTCGGCCGCTGCCACATAAGCTCGAAAACTCCGCAGCGTGGCTTCCTTCAACTCGGGCAAGCCGGCGCCGGCCAGGCGCAGCGGTTGCAGCGCCATCCAAAGAATTACAATCGCCTGTGGGAGGCGCACAAAGTCCCTGTCGGCTTGTCCCGACACTTCAAGTCTTTTTCTGGAATTTTGCGCCGCCCAAAATGCCATACAGGAACTGGATGCACGAGGCGTGCCGAACGTGTTCAAGGCAATAACGAAGGAAGTTCCCCGCTTGAATAAGATATGGTGGGTTGGGTAGCTCGCACACGGCCCCTTGCGGGACCGCTGTCCCCGCGCGGCCCCCAACCCATCGTGCAACCAGCTTAAGAATTGCCGGAATTTGTAACAATGGCCCAATAGCCCCATCGGACAGGGTACGCGGGTCTTAGTACTAGAAACTCAGCTTAAGCCGTTCATAATCAGCGTAATACAAAGACGCTCCCATGCTGGTACCGGTGCCCCATTCCTGCCGCGCGAGTTCGTTTCACGAAACGCTTTCCCTCCGCACAAAACCGCTTCACTGACGACCGCCTCAACCGCAATTCGCAAATTTGCGGAAGGATCTTGAGGGAAAAAATCTCCTTCGAAGCGGAACCCGTTAGCTCCTCCGGAGTCGGGAAAACTCTGCGCACTAATTCCGCGGTCGCTCACCATCTGGCGGGTTTTCCTTACAGCCTGTACGTCCTGCACTTTCCTTTTTGCTTTGCCTGCGAAACCTGCTGGTCCCTGTGGGGTGCGCCGGCAACCGCCGCCCATCTGCTCTCCGCTGCCATAGTCGGCGCGGGATACCTTCTGTTTGCCTGGTGCGTTTCGCTTTTTACGGAAAAGAAAACGGACGTGACGCATAGAAGGATCAAGCGCTTCCTGGCCTAGCGTCTTTCCGCCAATCTTTTTTGTAAAGCTGGAAGAAGATGATGCGGCTCGCGAAGCCGCCCAGCTACTGTTTTTTCTTGACGGGCATGGCTCCCGAAAGCGCCGTATCGCCGTTCAGCAGTTGCAGCGTCACTTCTTTCGTCTGCGTCGAGCCCATCGGAATGTTCTTATCCCAATCGGAGTACGACCCATTCGCATAAGCCCGCAAGTCGTAGTTTTCCCGCTTCAGCCCGGTAATGAAAAACCGGCCTTTGGAGTCCGTATGCACGGCCCGGGGCTTCAAGCCGCTGGAGGTCTGGCACATCACGCTGGCGCCTTTCACAGGCCTTCCGGTTGCATCCAACACCGTTCCCGTAAAAGTCGCCCCGTTCTTTTTGGGCTTGGTCTGGGCTTGAACGGGCAGGGCAATGAAAATCGCCGCCGCGCTAATCAGCGCAAAAATCAGGTTGCGTTTCATGGGTCTACTCCTTTTCCCTTGCAGCCAGTTTAGGCGCATTCGCCGCTGCAACTCGCGGCGCTTCGCCGTATGTGCCGCAATCCATACCTGTCTCGCGGTACAGGAGCTCCAGATTCAATGAAGGCGAGAGGAAATCGGGAGACTACGGAAGCTTCAGATCGATCGAGTAGACGTCCACGTCCCCATGGTCCACCGTGACATAAACGGAACCGTCGGGACTCAGCCCGGTGAAAATGCAGCGCTCCGCGCCCGAACTGAGTAGGTCCCCAAAGCGCGTGACAGGTTCCGGATCCCGCGTGGCCATGGGCACGCGAAAAACGGATTCCTCCACTTCGTCCGTGTCCTGGTAATACAGTGCGTCTCCGCCAGGGGACCAGCGCAGCGTCGACGGAAAATTCGCCTCCGCCAGCACCGACCACTTCAGTAATTTGCAGTCGTAAAGGAAAATCTGCTTCTTTTTGGGATTCAGCGCGGCGATGTATCGTCCATCCGCAGACCAGCGTGGTTCGATCAATCCCTCTGATCCGGGGATAGAAGAAAGGCGGTTGGTTTCCAGGTCAAGAATGCGGATGTTCGATTCTCCTCCTGTGGCCGTGTCCTGCACGTCCACCACAATCTGCCGGCCATCCGTGCGCCAGTCGCCCGACACCGACGCCCAGCCGTTGTTCATCGGCAAGACCGTCTTTGGCGACCCACCTTGCGTGGAGACGACGTAAAGGCGCGGCTGTTTATCCAGCAGAAATCCCGTGAACAGAATCTGTTTCTGGTCCGGCGACCAGTGTGGCGCAAAGGCTCCCGTGGCCCCGGCCATCAATTGCACGCGATTGCTGCCGTCAATGCGGCTCTTCCAGAGTGTGCCGTCCTCACGCGCGGCGTACACCACCCATTGCCCGTCGAGAGAAAAATCCATGTCCGTGGCGCCGGATTCGGAGAGCATGGCCGTCTTCGTCAACGTTTTTGGATCGATGCGCAGCAACTGATATTCGCTGTGGGAACCAATCGCGTAAACACGCGTCCCGTTGGTTACTGAAGTCGGGTGATCGAACGCGATGGGTCCTTTGGTTAGCTGGACGGGATCTCCCCGCCGGGTGCCCAGCCAGCCGTGTTTTTCTTCTAGCAGCCAGAGGTTCGCTTGCGTGTCCACGGCCAGATTGGCACGTAGGTCCTGGCCCGTGGAAAATGCAAAGTAGTTCCCGCCCTCCAACCACGTGCCGCTGCCTTCATGAGGCCCTCCTTGCTGCCCCGGCAACACGCGCCGCAGAGATTTGCCATCCGTTCCGATCTCCCACATCGAGTCGGTGCCTTCCACCAGGTTGGATTGCGTGAAACGCAGCCGCTTGCCATCGGGAGACCACAGAAGCGAATGGGGCGGCAACTGGAACCGTGCTACCTCAAGCACATGGCCGCCTTCCGAGTCGGAAATAAGTATCGTTTCTCCCCGCAGGAAAGCGATGGACTCGCCCTTGGGCGACCACACCGCTTCTGTGGCCATTACATCTCCGATGCGTCGCGGTGCTCCGCCCTGCACCGGCCAGGTCCACAGCGCCGTTTCTTCTCCTTCATGCGTCAATTGGCCGATCAGGAATTGTGAGTGGTCCGGCGACAGGTCAAAGATTCGCGTGTTATCAAACGGGGTCGGCGTGCGCTGGATGTTCCCTCCTTCGACGGAGGTCTGCATCAGGTTCCAGCCGGTGACGTCGCGCACCACGAAATAGATGCGGCTGCCGTCGGTCACCAGTTTGCCCCAAGGGTCGACTTGCCCGGTGTGCGTCAGTTGCCGCACTGCCAGCACCCTTGGTTCAGACCGAGGCCACAGCACAAAGAGCAGCACAGCAATCGCCACGGCAAGAGCTGACAAGGCCTGCCACCAATGGAGCACCAATCTCGGCTTGATGCCGACGTGCTCATTTTCGCTCCCGGTCTGAACTTCCGCGCCTGCGTCCAGCGGGAGTTCTACCGCTTCGCGATCCTCCGCGCTCTCGACGCGAATGGCGGTCATCACCTGCGGCGTATCCGGCTTGATAATTTCCACCGGGGCTATAAAGCGGTATCCCCGGCGAGGAACCGTCTCAATAAAGACAGGATTCTCTGCGTTGTCGTTGAGCGCCGCCCGGAGTTTCATCAGGGCGGTGTTCAGGCTACCATCGAATTCGACAAAGGTTCCCTTGGGCCATATGCTCTTGCGCAGATCTTCCCGAGAAAGCACTTCTCCAGGGGTTTCCAGTAGTAACGCCAAAACCCGGAAGGGCTGCTCCTGCAGTTTTACCGGTGTACCCTGGCGTGTCAGTGTTCCTTGTTCCAGATCAGCTTCGAAGAGACCGAAGCGGTACAACTTGCGCTCTTGTGATGGAGTTGATGGCACGCTCCGCCGCCTTTACTCCGGGCATTCTACCTTTATATGCTAGTTGATACAAAGCTATATCTTTTTATAAAATCGAGAGTTAATGGTTCATAAATGAACCACCGTCAGTTCGTTTGACGATTGGCATTTTCTTTCCCATCCTCACATTCGACACCAACGCCGCCAATCTCGGTACCCACATATCGGGATTCGGCGGACCTACAGAGTAGGGTCGCTCCACGACAGCGAACTAACCCTTCACTCTGAACCAGGGATTACCCGCGTCTCGTGTCCACCGTCAAAGTAGTATTGGACACGGACGCGGCAATCCCGACTTGCTCATGCATGGTCTCTTCAAAACGCCAGCTTGGTCGCCTAACGAAACGTGTCTGCGTGTAGACTATTTACGTACCGGTACCGGAATGAGATCCAGTTCGCCTACCGGTTATCTCGTTTTTTTTCAGTGCCCTGCTCAATTTTCCACAGGCCACGGTATTTGGCAGGTTTCGTGCGCCTTATTTCAGTCCCAGCCGGGATCATGACACTGGAGGCACTGTCGCGTCATGCGCTTTCGGCCAATATCTCTCTTTCGGGCGCTGTTATTTCTGTCTTTGCTCCAGTTCATTATCGACTTGCCTGTGCCCGCAGCGTCCAAGTCGTACCCTAACGACCCGCAGTCTTCTTCGGTTTCCGGAAAGGTCGCATCCCTTTCCGAAAGGCAACTGACTCTTTCCATTAACCGGGGCGATAAGACGTTAAACACTCTTGCTTTCGTTCTTGACAGCAACACGCAAATCGACGGCGCGCTCGTGGTGGGAGCGCATGCAACCGTTGACTACCGGACGGAAGGCGAATATTTTATCGCCACGCGGATTGTCGCTACGCCCGCTTCGGGAGTGTCCCCGTACTAAGGGACATTCTTATACCCAGTCCGCATATCAGCTCCCGCACAACCTAGTGTACTTCGCGGGAAGCTTTCCTCAGGCTCAGGAGGAACGGCATTGCGAAGGACTCTCCAACTTGTCCTACCCCTTGCGGTCAGCGTTCTGTTTGTGTCCCTGCTGTTCACCATTCATCAGATCCAGGTGGAGCGCCGCAATCTTCGCGGAGATCTTTCCCGCAACGCCGCCATCGTCGCGGAAAATCTTTCGGAAAGCATGGAGTCGTCGCGTGCGCAGGTGACCCCCACCACGCTTAGGCGTCTGCTGGAACGCTACAAAACACGCGCCAGCCTTGCCGGGATTGCCGTGTACAGCTCCGCCGGATCCGCGGTTGCTAGTACGCCCGGACTTCCCGATCGCTTCGACCAGCGCCCGCCGGAGGCAACCGACGCCGCCAACCGCGACCGCGCAATCGAGAACTATCGCAAGTTGGGCGACGCTACGCTCTATGTGTATTCGCTTCCCGTCCACCAGGATAACGGGGCCGTCGCCACTGTGGTTGTCGTCTCTGACGCAAGCTACATCCAGGAGCGCCTGATGCGCACCTTGCGCGCCTCTTCGTTTACCGCACTCGTGCAGGCCTTCTTGATTTCTTCGCTCGCGTTCATCCTCGTCCGCTGGAATTTTATCGCTCCCCTCGCCACCACTGCGCATTGGCTGCGGACGCTGCGCTCCGGAACGCCGGACGGCACGCGCTCGCTGCCGCAGGATGGTGTGTTTGGCCAAATCCATTCCGAAGTTCGCCACCTCGCTCATGATCTGAATACCGCCCGCGCCGCGGCTCAGGAGGAAGCGCAACTTCGCGAATCGCAATCTGCGCTATGGACCCCGGACCGCCTGCGGGTCAGCCTGCTTAACAAACTCCAGGAGAATTCTCTCTTCGTAATTTCCAATCGGGAGCCCTACATGCACGTTTTCCAGGAACGCGACAAGTCCATCCAGCTCATCGTTCCTGCCAGCGGTTTGGTCACCGCGCTTGAACCGGTCCTCCTCGCTTGCCACGGCACCTGGATCGCCAACGGCTCGGGCAACGCCGACCGCCGTATGGTGGACGAGCACAATCACCTGCGCGTGCCTCCTTCCCGCCCGACGTACACCCTTCGTCGCGTGTGGCTCACTCCGGAAGAAGAACGCGGCTATTACGAGGGTCTCTCGAACGAAGGCCTTTGGCCCTTGTGCCACATCGCGCACACGCGGCCCATCTTTCGCCCTGAAGACTGGCAGCAATATCAACGTATCAACCAGCGTTTTGCCGATGCCGCTCTGGAAGAGATGAAGGATGTTGCCTCTCCCGTCGTTCTTGCGCAGGACTATCACTTCACGTTACTCCCGCGAATGATCAAAGAAGCGCGGCCCGACGCCCGTGTAGCGATCTTTTGGCACATTCCCTGGCCTAATCCCGAGGTTTTCGGGATTTGTCCCTGGCAGGCGGAACTTGTCGATGGCCTTCTGGGCGCCGACCTCGTCGGCTTTCACATTCGCACGCACTGCAACAACTTCCTGGGAACCGTTGACCATGCACTGGAAGCGCTGATTGACTGGGACCGCTTCGAAATCTATCGCCAAGGCCACGTCACGCGCGTAAGGCCTTATCCCATCAGTGTGGCGGGCATGCCCGGCGCGGACGCCAATGACTCGCGGCGCTCCAGCGGAGAGGAGCGCGCCGCCCTTTGCGAAGAACTCGGCGTCGAAGCCTCTCTACTCGGCGTCGGCGTGGATCGCGTCGACTATACGAAAGGAATTCTCGAGCGTTTCCGCGCTATTGAGCGTTTCTTCGAGAGCTTTCCCGCCTATCTACAGCGCTTCAGCTTCGTGCAGATCGGTGCTCCCAGCCGCACAGACATTCCGCGGTATCGCCAATTCCTCGAGGAAGTCGGCGCGGAAGCCGAGCGCATCAACGCGCGCTTTCAATCCGGACGCTGGAAGCCTATCGCCCTTCTCCGCCGCCATCATTCTCACGAAGAAATCGTGCGCTATTATCGCGCCGCCTCGGTCTGCCTGGTCACCTCGCTGCATGATGGCATGAACTTGGTGGCCAAGGAATTCATTGCCACGCGCGAAGACAACCGCGGCGCGCTGGTCTTGAGCACCTTCACGGGAGCCGCCCAGGAGCTGCGTGACGCCCTGCTGGTGAATCCTTACGATGTGGATCAACTGGCGCGGGCCATTCGCCAGGCGCTGGAGATGAGCGACGAAGAGCAGGAAGATCGCATGGCCAACATGCGCAAAATCGTTCTCGAGAATAACGTGTTTCGCTGGGCCGCCAGTTTGATTTCGGATTTGAGCGAAATCCGGGTGCCTGCCGCAGAGCGCCAGCCTGCCTTATCCGAAAGATAAAAATCCGGGGAGAACTTGATGGACCCAGGCGAGACCCCTTTCAAATTCTTCACGGTCACCTATCTCACCCGCATTGGCAATCAATCTGCGGGAAATCTCGAAGAACTTCTCACCGGCCTCGACCAGTGCAGCGACGCCTCCATTTTCCATCACACCTTTCAGACCCTCAGTGACCATCACTTCCTCACCGAGGGTTTTTCCAACGATTTCGCGCAATGGGCGCTTGCCGAAGCCAACCGCGATGCCCTTGCCGAACACTTCGCCGCGCTCGATATCCGCGATTACACCTCCATCGCCGCCTTGCGCGACGATCTGTGCCGTGTGCTCCGCGATTTCATCGCCCAGAATCCCGCCTTCAGCCGCCAGGAGGCTCTCGACCGCTTCTATTTTTGCGAAAGCGTGGAAGTCACCACGCCCTTCGGTTTGCAAGCCCGCACACTCGATGAATTCCGCGATGGGGTGGCCAGCATAAGTCACGCGAGTTTTCATTTCCATTTCGTCAGCTCCCGCCTCCGCCTGCAGCTTGGCACCAACGACTTTTCGCACTGGCTCGCGACCAGCCTCGGGTTGACCACTCTCGCCGACACCATGAACCGCATCGACATCTACACCAACACACTCGACAGCGCGCGCGCCAAGATTATCCGCCTCGTGGATCGTGAAAGGAGAAAGCATGAGCACGTTGCAGATCCCCAGCCGCATCCCGCTCGATGATTATTCCTCGGTCATCGGCGCCGGAGAAATCGCGGAACTTCGCACCCTCGCCAGGCCCCTCGCGGATCGCGAAGTGATCATGATCAACTCGACCGCGGTCGGCGGCGGCGTGGCAGAGATTCTGAATCGTCTCGTGCCTCTTGCGGAGGAGCTTGGAATCAAAATTCGCTGGGAAGTCATGATGGGCGGGGAGGATTTTTTCGAGGTTACCAAGTCGTTTCACAACGCGCTTCATGGCGCCCCCTATCACCCGGAGATCCGGCACTTTGAAATCTTTCGGGAACACACCGAAAAAAACGCCAAGCGCCTGCCCCTCGACGCCGAATTCATGGTCATCCACGATCCCCAGCCTTGCGGCCTCATTTCCTATCGCGAGAAAAAGAACAACCACTGGACTTGGCGGTGCCACATCGATCTTTCTCACTCCAATCCCGCCGTCTGGAATTTCCTTGCGGAGTTCGTGCCATGCTACGACGCGGCCATTTTTTCCTCACCGCAATTCGCTAAGCAGCTTCCCATTCCGCAATACCTGTTCTATCCGGCGATCGACCCGCTCTCCGAAAAAAACCGCGAACTGCCCCCGGAATTTATCCTCGATGTTCTGGCGCGTTACGGCATCGACCATTTGCGCCCCATCCTCACGCAGATTTCCCGCTTCGATCGCCTCAAGGATCCCGTCGGCGTGATTCGCGCCTACCGCATTGTCCGCCGTTATTTCGATTGCCAGCTTGTCCTCGCCGGCGGTGGCGCTTCGGATGATCCCGAGGGCGCGGCGGTTCTAATGGAGGCGCAGGCCGCCGCCGACGGCGATCCCGACATCAAGCTTCTCGAACTTCCCGCATGGGCGCCACTTGAAGTAAATGCATTGCAGCGCGCTTCAACCATAGTTATTCAGAAAAGCTTGCGGGAGGGTTTCGGCCTCACGGTTTCCGAAGCCTTGTGGAAACGCAAACCCGTCGTAGCCTCCGCCGTGGGTGGCATTCCCACGCAGATCATTCATAAACACACCGGCCTCCTCGCGCACTCCGTCGAAGGCACCGCTTATCAGATTCGTTTTCTGCTTTCACACCCGGAAATCGCCGGCCGCCTCGGAGAGCAGGGCCATCTGCACGTGAAGGAAAATTTTCTGATTACGCAAAACCTCAAGCTGTATCTTACGCTGTTTCTGCAACTGGGAAAGCTGCGGTAGGGCTAACGGCTTAAGGCTACTTAGTGGGCCGAAGTTTTTCCGCTGGAACAGTGCCCTGGCCTTCGAGCACGCTGTAATACTTGTCCGCGTCGAGATTCCTCAACGTTTCGACCGCGCCCGACGGCCAACGGATCTCCAGGCTGTCGACCTTCGTCGCGCTGCCTAATCCGAAATGCACGCGCAGATCGTTCTGCGAAAGATAGCTTCCTCCGCTGTGAATTTCGTCCGTCTGCGTCATGCCGCCCGCCATGATCTTCACGCGTGCGCCGATGGCTAGACGGTTACTCTTCGTTCCCGCAAGCTCGAAGCTGATCCAATGCCGCCCGGGCAGCCCCGGATTGCGCAGCACCATCGGGCTGCCTTGCAAATCTTCCACCACCAAATCCATATTGCCGTCGTTGAAAAGGTCGCCGACGGCAAGTCCCCGAGATACACGCGGCTCAAGGATCGCCGGGCCGGATTGCTCGCTGGCATCGCAAAACGCTCCATTCCCCTGATTGTATTGAACGAGCTTCGGCTCGCGATAACGCGCACCGGATTGCAACGCGTCCACCTGCGGATAGACGTGGCCGTTCACGGTGACCAGGTCCAGCCAGCCGTCGTTGTCCAAGTCCACGAACGCCACGCCCCACTTTACATAAGGGACCGAAGGCAAGCCGATTCCCGCCGAGTAGGAAACATCCTGAAAATCCCACTTGCCGTCGTTGCGATAAAGCGGCGAATTATCCAGGGCGAACGTTGTCACCGCCATCGAGGGCCGCCCGCTGTGCAGATAATCGCCCAGTGCCACGCCCATGCCTGCCTGCTCATGTCCGTCTTCGCCGAGCGCCGTACCCGATTCCAGGCCGATCTCCGTGAATTTTCCGTTTCCGTCGTTGCGGTAGAGAAGCCCCGGTGTGGAATCGTTGGCCACATAAATATCCGGGCGCCCGGTGTTGTTGAAGTCCGCCCAAACCGTAGTCAATCCGTAATAACCGTTGGGATTCTCCACGCCGGCCTTCTTCGAAACGTCCGTGAACGTGCCATCGCCATTGTTGTGAAACAACGAATCGCCTGAACCTTTCAACCCACGTGGACCGCACTGCACGTCGATCCCCATGTATTTGCACGTCGCCGCGCTTCCAAAAGCCGGCAAGTGGTGAATATCGAGATCCACGTAGTTTGTGACCATCAAATCAAGGAAGCCGTCGCCGTCGTAGTCCCCAAACGCTGCGCCAGTGGAAAACCGCCCATCGCGCACGCCGGCTTTTGCGGTGACATCGGTGAACGTGCCATCGCCATTGTTGTGATAGAGCACGTTGCCGCCATAGCATGTCACATAAATGTCTGGCCAGCCGTCGTTGTCGTAATCGCCCACCGCGCCGCCCATGGCGAAACACGGTTTCCCGACGCCTGCCTTGTCGGTCACATCGGTAAACGTGCCGTCGTGATTGTTGTGGTACAGAGCGCCGCGCGCAGGCCGGCCCTTCAAGGCCATATCCACAGTCGGTGCGTTGGTGAAGTAAATGTCCAGCCAGCCGTCGCGGTCATAATCAAGCAACAGCACACCGCCGCTCATGGACTCGACGATGTAGCGGCTCTCCGGCGCCGAGGTGTGCGAAAAACGGATGCCCGCTTTCTCAGTCACATCTTCCAGTTGCGGGATCGTGCGCCCCTTGCACTTGATGGTCTTGGCCGACGACGGCGGCGGCGGTCCCTGCGCCACGCCTTGCCCTAAATTGTGTATCGCAAATAGCAGAGAGGAAAAAAGCAGCGTTGCGCTGCGAATCATCAACCGTGGCACGCGGGTTCACCCAGCCATTTTGCAGAGTTGTTGCCCAAAGTTGGCATGTCTTGAGTGCAGCCTTCATTGTATACCGGACCGTTCCGGTTGCACTGGACACACCCATGGCGCTTGTGCGAGCCTGAAATGCGTCGTTCCACGCCCATGTACCCTTTAGGAGAATTCCGTGAAATCTCATTTTTTTGTTTTACCTGGGCTGGCCCTGTTGGCTGCCGCACTTGCTTGCGCCGCCGAGAATTCCTGGACCGGCTGGATTACCGACGACATATGTGGCGCGAAAAACGCCAGTGATGCGAACGCGGAATGCGCCAGCCGGTGCGTGAAGGAGCACGGCGCAAAATACGTCTTCGTTAACGAGGCGGACAAAAAGGTGTTCGCCGTGGATGCACAGGATAAAGTTGCGCCGCACGCCGGGCATCACGTGGTGGTCAAAGGCACCCTTGACGGCAACACATTGAAACTCAGCAGCGTCGAAATGGCCAAGTAACACCGCAACCCGCAGTTGAACCCTGTCATTCCGAGGGCGGGTTTTGCCTGAGGAATCTGCTGTCCCCTAGGATCGAAAAATGCAGATTCCTCGCGTCGCTCGGAATGACAATGATTTGCTTTTTGTCCGCCCATTTTGCTTTTGAGCGCGCACAAAATTCCGCTACGATAAAACTTGGCCATGTCCACTATCCTGGTTCACGCCGGACGCGCTTTCACCCCCACCACGGAAATCCCCGATGCCGCGATCCTGATTCGCGACGGTGTGATCGAGTCCGTAGGGCCCCGCTCCGGCGCCACGCTCCCCGCGGGCGCTGAGGAAATCGTCGCCGAAGACACAATCGCCGTTCCTGGTTTTCTCGATATCCACATTCACGGCGCGGGTGGCCACGACGTGATGGAAGCGAGCGATGACGCCCTCAAAACCGTCGCGCGCACCGTCGCCGCGCACGGAACAACCTCCCTGGTCGCGACAACTGTCACTGCCAGCGCCGATTCCATTTGCTGCGCGGCCGAAGGCATCGCGCAATACATTGCCCGCCAGCATCAGGCCGAAGACCGCCGCGCGGAAATTCTCGGTATTCACTTCGAAGGCCCGTTCATCAGTTCCGTGCGCCGCGGCGTGCATCCGCCCGAGTTCTTACGGTTGCCTTCCGCCGAATTGCTGGAACAATTTATCCATGCGGCCAAGGGCAATGCCCAAATGCTCACCCTCGCCCCGGAGCTTCTCGGCGCCATGCCGTGCATTGACGCCGCGCGCGAGTCCGGCCTGGTCGTGGCCCTCGGCCACACGGACGCCACCTACGAACAAGCCCGTGCCGCCTTTGCCCATGGCGCTCGCCACGCCGTACACGTCTACAACGCCATGCGTCCTTTTTCGCACCGCGATTCCGGTGTTATCGGAGCGGTGCTCACCACGCCCGAAGTCACCGCCGAATTGATCGCTGACGGCGTCCATGTGGATGAAACCGCCATGCGCCTGTTGCTGCAGGCCAAAGGCGCCACCGGCGTGATTCTCGTCAGCGACGGCACCGCGGCCACCGGCATGCCCGACGGCAAATACACCTTGGGCACGTTTGAAGTCACCGTCAGCGGTGGCGTCAGCCGCAATGCGGAAGGAAAACTCGCGGGCAGCACGCTCACTCTTGACCGCGCGTTGCGCAATGTCGTGAAGCTGGGCATCCCCGTCGCTGACGCTCTGCGCATGCTCACGTTGAATCCCGCCAAGCTGCTGGGCCTCGAATTCAAAAAAGGCGTGCTGCGCTGTGGCGCTGATGCCGACCTCCTGCTCCTCGACGAAGCGCTGAACATCACCCAGGTCTGGACCCGCGGTTTCACGGGCTAGTGGAACGAATTGGATCTCAACGTAAACGTGTTTGAATCCTGCGTTGGGGTTCTTCGTCCCCCATAGCCCGCAAGAAGCAAAGAAACCCTTCCGCGTAACTCAAAATCAAGTTACTCTACTCGGCAACGTCTGCCTCTCGCTTGCCGGAGGTCCCCATGCCCCGCCGTGTTTTCTTGCATCTCTACCTGATGCGCGTCCCGCTTCTGTTGCTGTTCGTGCTGGGATGGCTCTTGCCAAAAGCCCTGGGCAGTCCCATGCTGCGCGGCTTGGCGGATTTGCAAACGGGCCAAGTCTGCATGGTCGCCTTCGCGGCCTTTCTGCTGCTTTCCGTGGCGTTGTCTTGCTCTTTTCTCGTTCTCCTCTATGGAAGCCAGCGTGCCGACGGCAAACGCGAGCCGCTTCCGCCGGGCGCGCAAATTGCCGTGATGCCCCAACGCTTGCCTCTTTCGAGATGGATCGTTGCGGCACTCTACCTGGGCGGCGGAGTCCTTTTTGTGCGTTTCCTCTTCCGCGTGCAACAGATCATGACCGAAGCCCGCCTCCAGCCGGCGGGCCTGGCACGCGAATTCTGGCTGCAAGCCGCCTACGGGACGCTGATCGGCGCAGGGTTCATGATCGTCATTTTCTTGCTGGACCTCTATTTTTCCGATCCCCGAAGCTCGCCGCAAATCGAGGTTTTTGCGCTTCCCCTCGCATATTTTTTCCATGGAATCGGGTGGTTTTCGCGCGCATTGCAATTCGTCAGCAACCAGCGCCCTCTGGCGGCCGTTCGCCTGGAATTTCTCATTTCCCGGTCCAATCGGCTGAATCGCTGGCTGGTGCGGGTTCTCGGGCCCGGCTATGGCACCTTCGAAACCAACGGAAATCCCGTGGAGATTTTTCCCGGGCACCGGTTCGCTGCTTTCCTTGCAGCGGTTTGCGTTGGTGTGTATCTCTATGTTGGGCACGGCTTCTACGGCAAACTGAGCAGCGACGCTCCTTTTCCCCAGGAAGCCCGCTCGATCGATGCCGTACTGCTTCAGGTAATTCTTCTGATGCTCTTGGCCTGCCTGGTTCTCGCCGCCTTCAGCTTTTTCTTCGACCGTTTCCGCGTTCCGGTTCTCATTCCCATCGTGCTGCTGGCCTTTTTTACTTCCAGGATTGGCCCTTCTGAAGCGGTGTTTCATTCCATCAACCGTACCGCTAATACAACGTTGCCGAAGCCTGCCGAGCGCCTGGCAGCCGCTGGGGACCGCATCATCGTGGTGGCCGCGGCGGGCGGCGGCATTCAGGCCGCCGCATGGTCTAGCCAGGTGCTTTGCGGGTTGCGCAACGATATGGGGTCGACGTTTGCCGACAACGTCCTGGCCATCAGCGGCGTCTCCGGAGGTTCCGTCGGAACGATGTTCTACCTGCGCTGCCTCGAATCGCTGCCGGAAGACACCCAAGGGGTGCTTGGCGCGCAAAGCTCAAGTTTGGAAGCCATTGCCTGGGGACTCGCGCATCCGGATTTGCGCCGCGCTGTTCTTCCACTCGATTGGCTGTCGTGGCCCGGCGCCGACCGTGGTTGGGCCCTGGAACGCGCGCTGCGCAAAAACGCGCAATTTTCGACGAAAGACATGCCTCTGGCGTCAATCGATCCGCAAAAAAGATGGCCTACTGTGCTATTCAACTCCACCGAAGTGCGCACCGGAGACCCTCTGGTCTTCACCAACTCCGATTTCCCCGTGCTCACTCCAGCCATTGACCAGAACCACGCACTGCACGGATTTCATCAGGTTTACACGCACAGCGATGTGCTGCTTGAGACCGCCGTGCGCATGTCCGCGGCCTTTCCTTACGTTTCTCCCGCCGCGCGCCTCGATACGGCTTCCAATGCCGAGCACCTCGTGGATGGCGGCTATTTCGACAACTCGGGTCTCTTCACCCTGGCCAAGTGGCTGCGCGCCGCCCTTCCGGAAATTCCACCTGCCGGCGAGCCGCTGGTCAAAAAGCGCATTCTTATTCTGATCATTGACGCTTTCCCGGACGCAAAGTGGCAGGGGGCCGCGGACACTTCCCGCGCCTGGCCTTATCAATTGGCCGCTCCTGCGGATGCCGTTCTTCATGTGCGTTCGGAGGGACAACTGGTTCGCGATATCTGGGACACCTCAACCCTGCTGCAGCTCCTTCGGCTGCGTGAGTACAAGGCCGCGGCAGTGACCGCCCGCTATGTTCCTTCAAACCGGGCTTCGGATCCCGGCGCAACCGTGGATTGCCCGCAAGACCCGCCTCTCACGTGGCGCCTCACGCCGGTAGAAAAGGCCTGCATTGCGCAGGAATGGAAGGCGTTAGAACCCGAACTCAGAAGGAGGATCGAGGGTTTCTTTGCGGCCGCTCCCGCTCCGCCTCCCAAGGTGCCCGTGCAGGTGGTCACTACCCCGATTCGCAAAGGCCTTTACTGGCAGGAGGTGAAATAGCGGGAAGAGCCGTATTTCGTTTCGCTACGCTACTTCGGCGACGACTTCGATTTCCACGCATGAACCAAGAGGAAGCTGCGCCACGCCGACAGCGCTGCGTGCATGCGCGCCGTCTTTCCCGAATACGTCTTGTAGCAATTCCGAAGCGCCGTTGGCTACAAGGTGCTGCTCCGTGAATTGCGGCGCGGAATTCACGAAGCACAGCAGCTTCACGATGCGCTTCACGTGTGCCAGGCTGCCCAATTCGTGATGCAGGGTGGCCAGCAGGTCTACCGCGGCGTTGCGCGCGGCCTTACGGCCTTCGACTACGCTGATGTCGCTTCCGAGTTGGCCGGCCCACGATGTTCCCTCGCGTTTCGCGATATGCCCGGACACGAATAGGAGGTTGCCCGTGCGCACGGTGGGAACAAACGCCGCTACGGGAGCCGTCGGCACCGGCAGTTCAATCTTCAGCTCTTGAAGTTTTTCGTAGACCGTCATATTGGCCGCCCTTTCCGTTTACCGATCGAAATCCACCGCGGTGGTGTTACCGCCGCAGACTAAGACGCCCACGCGCTCGCCTGCTGCTGGAACGTATTTCCGCGTGGTCAGGGCTGCGAGCGCCGTGGCGCCGCCGGGCTCTGCCGCAACCCGTGCCGTCTCCCAGAGCATCTGCTGCGCTTCGCGGATGGCCTCATCCGGCACAAGAATCACGCGCTCGACAAATTTTTTCGCGATGGGGAACATCAGTTCTCCCACACGGCGCGGCGCCAGGGAATCCGCCGCGATCCCCCCCGCTTCCGCATCCACCGGACGGCCTGCAGCCAGGGCCCTGAACAAAGTCGGCGATAATTCCGGCTCAATTCCGATGATTTTGATTTTTCCGGTAAACCAGGCAGCGATCCCGCCGATTAATCCGCCGCCGCCCACGGCCACTAGAAGTGTTTCGAGATTCGGCGCCTGCTCTTCCAGTTCGAGCCCAACCGTGCCTTGCCCCAGAAGCGTTTCCCGCTGATCGAAAGCGTGCAGTGCTATTGCGCCGCTCTTCTGCACCCATGCGTTGCTGGCTTCCAACGCGTCCGCGTAGCGCTCGCCCGCGATTTCCAGTTGCGCCCCATAACTGCGGATGCGCTTTTGTTTTGCCGGTGAACAGATCGTGGGCACAAAAATCCGGGCTGGCACCTGAAACCTGTGCGCCGCAAAGGCCACCGCAACACCATGGTTGCCTCCGGAAGCGGCAACCACGCCCGCCGGCGGAACCTTGCGGAGAAGGAGATTGGTAATTGCACCGCGTGCTTTGAACGAACCGGTCTGCTGAAACAGTTCCAGTTTCAGCAACAACGGAACTTCCTCCAGGCCGAAGTCCGAGCCGCTTAACGCCAGCACCGGGGTCTTGCGGATGTATTCCCGGATGTGGGGATAAATAGAGGAGATCTGTGCGCGATCGACCGCAAGGGCGTTGCCAGTGAGATTGTTTCCCATAGCCAACTTTGCTAGTATTTAGTCGTTTAGCTAAGCACACAAGCGCCATTTTGGACGGGTATCAGCCCATGACGCCAATCCCACGCTCAAGCGCCAGATGCTCTCGAAGTTTAGCGGAAAACGAGGCTATCCTTTACAAACGGCACCGGGGTCGGAGCTGCTCCGGCATTAGCTGTTCATGGCAACCGGGGCTTTAGCCCTGAAGAATGGTTTTCTTCTATCTACTAAGGATTGAGTGGCACTTTCAATTCGTCCGCGAGCTTCTGCGCGTTGAATGGGCTGCATGCGAAATAGCGCTCGCCAACCTGCAGCGTGGGCACCTTGCGCTTGCCATGATTTACGCGCAGAACCAGTTTCTCGGCCTGTTCGTCGTGCTCGATGTTCACTTCGCGGAATTTCACGCCGCGATCCTTCAAAAACTTTTTTGTCCGCCAGCAGTCCGGGCACCAGCCCGAGCTATAAACAGTAATTGCTTCCACGGTTTCTCCCACTAATTTGATGTTCCCGGGCACACCCAGGACGCATAAGCGCTGATACTCAGCAGATTAAAAGATTTCGCAAGCTAGGCGGAGCCGCCGCGCCGCTTCCGCGCCACCTGGATGCGGATCAGCGCCTTCTGCAGCGCCACCACAGCGCGGTCCCAGTCGATATTCGTGTCGTTCGATGCCAGGCGCTTTTCCGCGCGCGCTTTGGCCGCTTCCGCGCGCGCCACATCAATTTCCTCGGCGCGCTCCGCGGTTTCCGCCAGCACTGTTACACGATCCGCCAGCACC
>DATFSI010000005.1:0-35791 GCA_035262705.1 Candidatus Acidiferrum sp.
CTATGTGCCTTAGCCGAGATGGCGGTCCAGCGCCTTGGTGATCTGATCCTTGGGAACCGCGCCGACAATCTGTTCGACAACCTGGCCGTCCTTGAAGACGAGCAGGGTGGGGATGCCGCGAATGCCGTAGCGGGTGGAAGAGTTCATCGCCTCGTCCACGTTGAGCTTGGTGACCTTAAGCTTGCCTGCGTAATCCTGGGCGATCTCCGCAACCGTAGGCGCCAACATGTGGCAAGGGCGGCACCACTCCGCCCAAAAATCGACCATGACGGGCTGCGACTTGCTAGCCGTCAGCACTTCTGAATCGAAGTTTCCGTCGTTCACGGTAAGAATATTTTCAGCCATGTCCTTTATACCCTCTGTAAGCCGCCCGAAGGCAGCACTCTTTCCTAAGTTAATTAGATGTTAAAAGCGTTTTTTGGTTACGGGCCGCCCTGGCAGCCTCATATAGTTTCGCATATTCGGCCGCCGAGGTGTTCCAGGAAAAGTCTTTGGCCATCCCGTTCAATTGAATGCGTTTCCAGATGCCGTCGTCGGAATAGTAGTGTAACGCCTGGCGGAGGGCGTGGAGAAGGGCGCCGGCGGAATATTCGTAGAACTTGAATCCCGTGCCGGTGCCGTGCTCCAGGTCAAAAGGTTCGATGGTGTCATCGAGGCCGCCGGTTGCCCGGACGATAGGCACAGTACCATAGCGTAAGCTATAAATTTGGTTTAGTCCGCAGGGCTCGTAACGCGACGGCATGAGAAACATGTCGGCGCCGGCCTCGATCAGATGTGCCAAGGCATTGTCGTAGGTGATCTTGACACCGACGCGGCCGGGAAAGTCGTGCGAGAGGGCGCGGAAAAGGTCTTCATAGCGCCGTTCGCCCGTACCGACCACGGCGAGCAGGGCATCCTCGTGCATCAGGTCGCGAGCAATGGCGGCGATCAGGTCAAAACCTTTCTGGTCGGCGAAACGCGAGACGATACCGATGATCGGGCGATGCGGATTGTCGCGGAGAAGTTGGAATTCCTCGAGGAGCTTTTCTTTGCAGGCCTTCTTCCCTTCCAGGTCCTTGGCGGAGTATTTCACAGGGATCAGCGTGTCGCGCTCCGGGCTCCAAGCCGAATAGTCGACGCCGTTGAGGATGCCTACGAGGCGGTCGGCGCGAGTGCGAATGACGCCATCGAGACCAAAGCCGAATTCGGGTGTCTGAATCTCTTTCGCGTACTTGCGGCTGACGGTGGTGAGGTAATCGGAGTAAACGAGGCCGGCCTTAAGGAAATTGACGTTGCCAAAAAATTCGATGCCGCCGGGATGGAATAGTCCTTGGGGAATTCCCGCGCGGGCCAGGCTATCGGGCGGGAAGACGCCGTGATAGCCGATGTTGTGGATGGTGAAGACCACCGGGATATCTTTTACAGCGGGATCGTCGCCATAGGAAGAACGCAACAGCGCAGGGATCATGGCGGTTTGCCAGTCGTGGCAATGAAACACATCCGGGGTCCAGATGTGCTTGGCGAGTTCGATGGCGGCGCGGGAAAACTCGGTGAAGCGCTCGGCGTTGTCGGAATAGTCGCGATTTTTGTCGCCATAGATGCCATCGCGGTCAAAATAGAAAGGGTCGTCGAGAAAAAAATAACGAACGCCGCGCAGGAGGGAGCCACTGGTAATTGCCGGAAAACGAAGGCGGGTCCCTTGGGGAATAGTGAGGCTGGGCATGACGGTGGAAAAAGACTTGATACCACGATAGCGAGGAAGGAAAACCGCCACCTCATGACCGAGTTTGATGAGGGCGCGGGGCAAGGCTTCGATGACGTCGGCCAGGCCGCCAGTTTTGGCGTAAGGCAAGGCCTCTGACGCTATGAAGAGAATTCTCATGTGCGTGGCGCGAAATGCTTAAGCTAACGGAGGAGCGGCGGAGCGTCAACGGATTCCTGTCAGGTGTGTGCTTTTCTTATTTTTGTAACCCGCCTGCAACATTGGACGTGCAAAAATTCCGGGCTGCACGGATTGTTCTGTATCTCGAGAAGAAGTTCCTCCATGTCCCCTGCGCCACGGGGTTGCAGAAACCGGATCCGCGCGAAACACACCGTTAAAAGGAGAATTCATGATTTGCAAGCACCTCCGCTGCATGGCGGCTTTGCTGTTGGCATCGCAACTTGGCGTCGCCGCGCCGACGACACTGGTGGCCGGCGAGCCCGGAAAGGCCAGCCCGGCAGGTTCCGCGACGACCACGCCGATCAAACACCTCGTGGTGATTTTCCAGGAAAACGTTTCGTTCGACCATTACTTTGCAACGTATCCGGTGGCCGGTAACGCCCCCGGCGAGCCGGCGTTTCACGGGCGGAAATCCACGCCGTCGGTCAACGGGCTTTCGGGGAATCTGCTGACGAACAATCCGAACTCAGCGAATCCGTTTCGCCTGGGACACGACCAGGCTTCGACATGCGACCAGGATCACAACTATGGCGCGGAGCAGTCCGCATTTGACCAGGGATTGATGGACAAGTTTCCGGAGACCGTGGGAGTGAGCGAGAGCGCGTTCTGCGATGTGAGCTTTTCCTATGGACACCTGAACGGGGACCTCGTGATGGGGTACTTCGACGGCAATACGGTGACCGCGCTGTGGAACTACGCGCAGGCCTATGCCATGAGCGACAACTCCTACGGAACTACGTTTGGTCCGTCAACGCCTGGGTTGCTGAACCTGGTGGCCGGCAACACGTTTCCCGCGACACTTTCCGGCGCGGCGGCATCAGCGAAGATCGTAAATCCCACCGGGCAAACCGGCACGCTGAACGGGGACATTGATCCGACAGGGGACATTTGCTCCGCGAAAACGACCGTTCAGTTGGGCGGGCAGAGCGTTGGCGATCTTTTGAATGCCAAGGGGATCAGCTGGGGCTCGTTCATGGGCGGATTTGATTTGACGATCACCAATCCGGACGGCAGCTCGGGATGCAAGCGGAAGAGCCCGGCATCGCCGTCAAACAGCGGGCCGACCGCGGACTACATTCCGCACCATGCGTTCTTCCAATACTGGGCGAGCACGTTGAACGCGGCCCACACTCGCCCAAGCGTGGGCCCGGCGTTGTACGGCACTGCCGTGGACACCGGAGCGAATCACGAATATGACATTCACGACTTCTTTGACGCGCTGAACGCTGGGAATCTGCCGGCCGTGAGCTTCCTGAAGGCGCCAGCGCATCAGGATGGCCACGCGGGATATTCCGATCCGCTGCAGGAGCAGCAATTCGTCGTCAACACCATCAATGCCCTTCAGCAGTCGCCGTTCTGGGCCAGCACCGCCATCATCATTTCTTACGACGATTCGGACGGCTGGTACGACCACCAGATGAGCCCGATCGTGAACTCCTCGGCGACTACTTCGACGAATCAATCGCAGAACGGCGACAACTTCAATGCCGTGGGAAAGTGCGGGAACGGGGCGCCGTTGAACGGGATCCAGGGCCGCTGCGGTTACGGCCCGCGCTTGCCGCTGCTGATCGTTTCGCCATGGGCCAAGGCGAACTTCGTGGATCACTCCATCACCGACCAATCTTCGATCCTGCGGTTTATTGAGGACAACTGGAACCTGGGCCGGATTGGCGGGGGTTCCTACGACGCGCTGGCGGGTACGTTGAACAACATGTTCAACTTCAACAGCCTGCCCTTCGGCCGGCGGCTGATCCTCGATCCCAACACGGGGGAACGCATCAGCGGGGATTTCGGCGACGACAGCCAGTAGTTAAGAGACGGAAGCGTCCTTTGCGGACATAACAGTAAAATCGCCACCTGAGCGCACGGCAGCAAGCGCGTGAACTCGGGGGGCGATTCTTTTTTTGCGCAGCGTGCGGGTGTTCCCGTAAGCTGGCAAGACGTTCGCATGGCCAGACAAAAGCTGGGACAACATTTTTTGAACGACGCCGGATGGCGCGAAAAGATTGCGCACGTGATTTATGTGTCCGCGGACGGCAGGAAGGACCACGAGCGCGCCGCAGATGCGGATTATTGCTGGATTGAGATTGGCGCGGGGCACGGGGAGATGACCGAGCACCTGGTTCAGACGGGGGCGCCGGTGTATGCGGTAGAACTCGATCCGCCGCTGGTGGAACGCCTGAAGCGATTGGCTGAACGGCATCCGAATCTGACGATCGTGCCCGGGGATGTGCTGGAGTTGGATTTGCCGGCGCTTGCGGCGGGGCGGCGGATCCGACTGTATGGCAATCTGCCGTATTACATCACTTCGCCGATCCTGCACCGCTTTTTTTTGTTTGCGGAGCGCATCGAAGAAATCCACATCGTAGTTCAACTGGAAGTGGCGTTGCGTTTGACAGCGCGCCCGGGGACGAAGCTGTATGGCTATCTTTCCGTGGCTACGCAGTTTTTCACGCGGCCGGAGTTTGTACTGAAGCTGCCGCCGGGAGCGTTCCGGCCACCGCCAGAGGTGGCTTCGGCGCTGGTGACGCTACGCCTGCCGGGGCCAGGGGCGCAGTCCTGGATTCCCGATACGGAAGCGTTCCTGGAGTTTGTAAAGACGTGCTTCGCGCAAAAACGGAAGACGCTGGCGAATAATTTGCGTGGGCTTGCGGAGGCGGAACAGACACGCGGACTTTTACGAGGGTTGAATCTCCGTGAAGATGCACGCGCCGAACAACTGAACGTGGCGCAATTCATGGAGGTGTATCGGGCTATTTCTTCAGGGTCGCGAGCAGGCGGTCGGGATAGTCGGACATGATGCCATCCACGCCGGAGGATTCGAGCAGGCGCATGTGGGCGGGGGAATTGATGGTCCAGCAAACCACTTGAAGGTCGCGCTTGTGGGCTTCCTTGAGGAAGTTGGGGGTCACGAGATCTCCACGGACGGCGAGTTGCCGCGCGCCGATTTCCACGGCTTTTTCGAAGGGAGCCTGAATTTTTCCGTCGTGCAGCAAACCGGTCATCAGCGTGGGCTCGAGCTTACGGAGGCCAGCAAGAATGACCGGATCGAAAGAGATCACCATGACACGCGGAATTTCGCCGGAGTCGCGCAGATTGCTGATGAGCGCGTGTTCACCGCCCCAGAAGCCGCTAGGCTTGAGTTCCAGATAGAAGACCACATCGTGCTTGCGGGTAAATTCGAGAATCTCGACGAGCGTGGGGACGCGTTCGCCGATGAATTCGCTAGCGAACCAGGAGCCGGCATCGAGACGGCGGATTTCGGCCAGGGTGAGCTGGTTGACGGCGCCGTGCCCGCCGGTCGTGCGGTCGACGGTATCGTCGTGGATGGCCACAAAGTGGGCATCACGGGTGAGGTGAAGATCGGTTTCGATGAAGGAAACGCCTTGGGAGACAGCACGGCGAAAAGCTGCCAGGGTATTTTCCGGGGCGTGTCCCGAGGCGCCGCGATGCGCGATGGCCAGCACGTGAACTCCGTCTTCCGGGAAGTTCGCGCGACCGGCAAACAGGAGCGCGGGATTCCCCACTGGTATGCTAACACCGACGGCAAAGGGAAAGCGGTACTCCGGCAGCCGTCGGTGCAGGAATCGAAACATGAAGGCGCGCGGAGACGCGTTTTTGTTACCCTGAGAAGGATGCATCCGACATTGCGACGCAAACCGGCAATTTTTATGGCGATTTTTCTGACGGCTTTGCTGTGCGTGGCCGCCGAAGCCCGCGGCGGGCAAGGGCCATCGAAGAAGGCTGCGGACAAGGCCGCGGCGAAGTCGGAAGAACATTCGCTGGCGCATGACGTCCGGCATCAACTGCAGGTACTGCCCTATTATTCGGTATTTGACTTCATCACGTTCAACTTGGACGACGGGAAAGTGACGCTGAGCGGCGAGGTGGTGAGGCCGACACTGCGGACCGATGCGGAAGCCGCAGTGAGGAGTATCGAGGGCGTTGCCAGCGTCACAAATCTGATCGAGGTGCTGCCTAAATCGGCGGCCGATGATGAACTACGCCGCGGGGTATACCGGGCCATCTATGAAGATCCCGTGCTGCAGCGTTACGCGGTTTCCAGCCTGCCGGCGATCCACATCCTGGTGAAGGAAGGCGAGGTGACGCTGGAAGGCGCGGTCGCGAGCGAAGGCGAAAAAAGTCTGGTGGGCATGCGGGCCAAGGGCGTCAGCGGAGTCATGGCCGTAAAAAATAGTCTTGCCGTGCGAGCCAAAGATGTGGCCGCAAACTAGCCAGCGGACGCGAACTGACGCAAAATGGTTGGGGAGCTGAATCTTGGCGCAAACCAAAGATCCGTACGCGAATCAAGGGGACGGGCGCGACACCCCGGCAAGACAAAAGCTGGTGGCTCTGCGGCAGGCGTTGTTGCGGCTGCACAAGTCCCTTTTAGACATGGAGCGACGCGAGTACGAAAAGGTGCACGGAGCAGTGAACGCGGGCGAATTGTTCCGCCTGGTGGTGGACGATCCGCAGTTCGCCTGGCTGCACAATATTTCAGAGTTCGTCGTGCGCATCGACGAATCTCTGGCCAGCGACTCCGGAGTTACGGAAGCGGACGCACACGGCATGATTTCGCCGGCGCGCAAGATCTTCGCACCCACCGAGGCGGGGGACGGCTTTCAGAAGCAGTACTTCGACGCCATCCAGCGGGACCCCGCTGTGGTGATGGAACATGCCGAACTGGTGCGCTTGTTCAACAATGAGCCACCCGACCGGGAATCGGATTAGTTATTGGGGTGCTGCGCCCCTACGGAGGCTGCGCCTGAACTGTTGGCGAGATCATTGGTCATCGTGGAAGAGTCTCGTCAAATCACCGCGGCTTGGCCTAAACTAGGCGCACCGGTTTCCCTTCGCTCTTAAAACCCAAGCCTAAGGAGCCGCATGCCGGAAAACCTCACGTTACGCTTGTGCCGCCGGAGCGCGCTTTGCCGTGCCGGCCTCATTCTGGCTATTTTGTTCAGCCTGGCGCCGCTGGCAGCGGCGAAGGTGGTGGTGGATTTTGATCCCGCGGTGGATTTTTCGAAGTTCAAGACTTTCACTTTTATCGGGCCGGTGGAAAACCTGGTGATGACGCAGATTAACCCGGACATGATCAATCCGCAGATGCACCGGATGGTGGTGCGCGAACTGGAGAAAAAGGGTCTGCGCGAAGTGAATACGAACGAGAATCCGGACCTGGTGGTGCGCTACTGGACGATCCCGGAAAGCCAGGTGAACGTGGCGGTGATGGGAGACTGGGGAGCGTATCGCGCGTACATCGACGGGCGGTGGGCGGGAGTGTACGGCACGGTGCCTGCCTCCAACCGCAAGGAGAGCACGCTGATCCTGGATTTGATTGATCGCAACGCAAAATCGCTAACGTGGCGGTCCTACGTGACGCACAAGCTCTCGGATCCGGAAAAAGATTGGAAGAAGACGGAAGAGGAGTTCGTCGAAGGGTTTAAGAGCTATCCGCCATCGGATAAAGGCCAGGAGCACAAAAAGAGATAGATTTTCTTCGCCCGTGACCCCGGAACCTGTTGGCGCGCCGGAGCATCCAAAAGCACTGACGCAGCAACTTCGAAGGAGGCACGCGATGAGCGGTTGCACACACGAGAGCCATATTCACAAGGTATCGCCGCACACGCAGGGCTGCGAGGAGTGCCTGAAGAAGGGAGACACCTGGGTGCATCTGCGACTATGCATGGAGTGCGGGCACGTAGGCTGCTGCGACTCTTCGAAGAACAAGCACGCCACCAAGCATTTTCACCGCACCAAGCATCCCGTCATGAAGTCACTCGAACCAGGAGAGAATTGGGGCTGGTGTTATGTGGACGAAGTGGAATTGGATTTCTCCTGAACGAGTGACTACGGAAAACCTCTAGCCTCCCCGAGCTGTCTCATAAATGCGAGAGCCATAAAAAACAGAAACAATCCCTCAGGGTTAAAGCCCGATATTCTCAGCGCGGTTACGGCACGGCCTCAGCCGTGTCCTCCCGAAGGACATGATAGCGTGCCGGTTTAAGGTTGCGCGGGTGTTTCACTAAGAATTTGAGCAAGGTCGGAAGTGAATTTGGCCGCGTCGGCGGGAGTGAAGCAAAGCGGGGGGCGCAGCTTGATGACGTTGTGGTGGGGGCCGTCCGTGCCAGCGAGGATACCTTCTTCACGGAGGCGGTTGACCAAGTAGGAAGCTTGGCGCGTTGCCGGCGCACGGGTTTCGCGATCGGTGACTAGATCGATGCCCAAGAAGAGGCCGGAGCCGCGGACGTCTCCGATTAGCGGAAGAGGACGGTCGGCCTGTAGGGCACGTAGATCGTTGAGCCATTGCGAGCCAACGGTGAGCGCATTCTGCTGAAGGTTTTCGTCGCGTAAAACATCGAGTACGGCCAGGCCCGCGGCGCACGCCACGGGATTCCCCCCGAAGGTGCTAAAAAATTCCATCCCGTTTGCGAAGGAAGCGGCAATTTCGCGGGTGGTGACAACCGCCGCAAGCGGAAAGGCATTGCCGATAGGCTTGCCGAAGACGGCGATGTCCGGCACGATTCCCTGCGTTTCGAAGCCCCAAAAGTGCGTGCCCAGGCGGCCGAAGCCCACCTGCACTTCGTCGGCGATACTGACGGCGCCGGCGGCGCGGGTCATTTTGTAGACTTCGATGAGATAGTCCGGGGGAAACACGATTTGACCGCCGACACTGGGAAGAGTCTCCGCGATATAAGCCGCCGCGGGATGCCCTTCTTTTTTGCAGCGATCGAGAATCTCGCCGACGTGTGCCGCGTATTTTTGGCCCAGGTGCGTTTCGCCGCGGCGGTAGATGCCACGATAGTCATCCGCCAGGGGAGCGACGTGCACCCACGGCTTACGCCCGCGGCCTCCCGGGCCGTTGAATTTGTATGGGCTGATATCGATTAGCGCGGAAGTGTGGCCGTGATAGGCGTGATCTAGCACGATGACGTCTTCGCGTCCGGTGTGTGCGCGGGCCAAGCGCAGAGCCAGTTCGTTGGCCTCGCTGCCGGAATTCAGGAAATAGCAGACGCGGAGCGGCTCGGGCAGCAGTGCGGTTAGTTGCTCCGCGTAGCGCAAGATGTTGTCGTGGAGATAGCGCGTGTTGGTGTTGAGGAGAGCGACCTGTTCCTGAATGGCGCGGACCACGCGGGGATGAGAGTGGCCGACGAGCGGAACGTTGTTGTAGACGTCCAGATAGGCGCGTCCGGTATCGTCGAAGAGATGCTGTTTGAACCCGCGAACAAAGTGCAGGGGCTTGTCGTAGGAGAGCGAAAGATTCGCACCCAACAGGCGCTTGCGCGCCGCCACCATTTCCAGCACGGAACGGTCTCCGTCCGAAATACGCGTGTCCATCCCAGCGAGAGTATCAACAATTTTCCGAAAATACTCTGTAGCCTCGCGAGGATCAATCGAGGCCAGGCGCTCAAGAGCCGTCCAAGCTGGTTCTTCAGATACGGTCACATAGGGGTCACCGGGCACCAGGGATTTGCGGTGAGCGGAATTGATGACACTGACGGCGAGCCGTGCCGCCAGCAGCGGGAAGAGGGCCGCGATTTCCTCTTGCAGGAGGGGAACAACAGCGTGGTAGCCGGCGAGAACCGCAGCGGCCGCTTCGAGCGGCCGCGATTCGCCAAGAATGGCGTAGGCGGCGGCAACGGCAGGCTCCGCGACCAGAAGACCTTCGTGCATATCTCCGAAATCGATTACGGAGGCCACGCGCATCGCCTGAACATCGACGAGCGCGTTGTGGTCGTTGGCATCTCCATAGATCACGCTACGGCGCAGGTGCGGAAAGCGGGACACGGCCTCCTGTTCGAACAGATTGAGGAATTTCTTGGCGAGCGCACGGCGGACGGGATCGGAAACGTGGCCCAGATAGTCGCGCGCCCACCTGGAACGCGAAAGATCCCACTTCAGGAAGCGGTTTGCAGCGGGATGCTGGAAATCGAGAAGCGCCAGATCCATTTCTCCCAACAGGCGGCCAAGGGATGCCAGCAATTCGCGCGAATGGGGCTGCATTTCGGCGAGCGTCTTGCCCGGGAGGAACGAAAGCAGCCACACGAGGCGCGAGGTGTCGTCGTCCGGGGTAAGACGCGCGAAAAATCCGTTATACCTGTTGGGAATCACGCGCGGCAACGCAAGATGCGGGGCCTTGACCGCAAGATGCGCTAGTGCGCGGCACTGCATGTCCACAAAGGAGTCTTCGCGAGCGGAATGCATGATTTTTAGCACGAAGGCGCGGCCGTCGGGAATCGCCAGATGAAAATTGTCGTCGTATTCGCCAGGGAGGGCACGAAGGACGCCCGTCAAGGTGTACAGTTCGCGGGCAACACGCGCGGCGGCCTCAATGGAGAGAGGCGCCGCAACTCGAGCTTCCGGCATCATGCGGAAATTGTAAATTGGCGCGGCGGAGTTGGGCAACGAGCGGCTCTACTCACCCTTCCAAAGAAATGGTAAGGTAAAAGATAAGCCGCGGCGCCCAGCCAAAATCAGGAACATACGAATAGCGGAGCGGCACAGTTTGTCTACCTTCACACACTAAAAGTGGGAGAATCTCATGAACAGAAAATGGGCATCACTCATTCTGGTTGCCGGGTTAGCACTCGCGACAGGATGCAACAAAGGCACGTCGACCAACTCGCCCACCGACAGCAGCCAGCAAGGGGCT
This sequence comes from Candidatus Acidiferrum sp., assembly GCA_035262705.1. GTDB lineage: Bacteria > Acidobacteriota > Terriglobia > Acidiferrales > UBA7541 > Acidiferrum. Next base: position 10,575 of record DATFSI010000005.1, read on the forward strand.
GCCGGGACGGTACAACAGCCTACACTCCCTCCTGAGCCACCGAAGCCCCTCGTCGTTGCCGCTGGAACCGAACTACCTGTGATTTTGTCTTCGACCATTAATTCCCGCACGGCGAACCCAGGTGACGAATTTGAAGGCAGCGTCGCAACGGATATCCTAGTGGACAACGAGGTGGCTATCCCCAAGGGCTCGCATGTTACGGGAGCGGTTGTGAACGCAAAGAAGCAAGGCACGTTTAAAGGTGAAGCCGTCCTCTCCGTCAAGTTGACGCGACTGGAGGTAAAGGGGAAGGGCTATGTGATCGCAACCAATACATATGGCGGAACGCAAAAGGGCAAGGGCAAGCGCACTGCGGCGATCACTGGCGGCGGCGCGGCCGTCGGCGCGTTGATCGGCGGCTTGGCGGGCGGGGGGAAGGGAGCCGCGATCGGCGCGGGCGTGGGCGCCGGCGGGGGGTTGGCAGCTTCCGGAACGACCGGGGGAAAGAACGTGGAGTTTCCAGCGGAATCTCGTATTACGTTCCAGCTAACCGAAGAGATAACCATCAAGCGCTAAGCTGTTGCTGATCGTGAAAGAAAAGGCCTCCCGTCTGCGCGTTGCGGAGGCTTTTTTCTTTCCAAGGAGGAGTTATCACCATGCCGTCTCATCACGAAGTAGCCGCCACTTGTTGCGCATCCGGCCGCGGGCACGCGCGAAGGACAAACGGAATCATGAAAAGCGCGGCGGCCAACGGAAGGATGAATCCGAAACGCAGGGAATGCTTCTGCGAAGCGATCACGCCGACGAGCCACGGAATGATGGAACTGCCGAGCCCGGCCGCACCGAAAAATAACGCCGCGAGCCAAGTGGAATCTTCACGGAAGATGGCGGCCAGCCAAGTGACGTAGATTGGATATTGCGGGGCACAGCCAAAGCCAGCAAAAGCGGCGCCGATGTATAGCAAAAGCGGCGAGGGCGCAGCAGCGACCAGGGAAACTCCTGCGGCTATTAAAAGCAACCCCGCCAAACAGATCTTTCGCTGTGAGAAGAGTTTCAGTTCAAAAGGAACCAGGAAGCGTCCAAGCAGCAAAAACCCGTAGAAGAAGGCAGGCGCGGCGGCCAGTTTGGCGGTGGTAATACCGGCGAGGCGCTTCTCGTCCATCGCCACCCAGCCGCCCATGGAGATTTCAATCCCCACATAGAAGAAAAACAGCAATGCCAGTGAAATCCAGGGAGAGGGCCGTAGCGTGTCGCGCCACACGGCAAACGTCCTCTTTGGCGGGGTCTGCGTTTGTCGCACCGCTCCCTCCTTGCGCGAAAAATGGACCAGGCACAGAACCACGTAGCAGGCCGTGAGCGCGAGGGCGAGCGCGCGCAGGCTGAGATGCCCCAGGACGAAAGCCAGCAAAAAGGGAGAACTCACCGCGCCGATGCCCCAGGAAAAATTCAGCAGGCTGACCGCGGCGGCTACGTTGGAAGACGGGAGTTGCGTAGCGCGCAGGTTGATCGAAGGGTTAGTCAGGCCATAGCCCGTTCCATAGATGGCCACGAAGGCAGTGGAGAAATACCAGGGTCCCAGACCGAGAAAAGCGAATCCCATGGCGAAGCATAGGTAGCCCAAGCTGATTACTTTCGAGAAACCGAAGCGCGGGAGCAGGGCGCTGGTCAGCAGGGTGCCCAGGAAACTGCCAAAATATTGAGTAGAGAAGAAAAGTCCCGCCTGGGCGTCGGTGAGAGTCCAATGATTCGTGAAGTACGGGAGGATGGGGCCGAGCATAGTCATGCTGACGCCGATCAACACGAATCCCGAATGCAGAAAAGCCCATTCGACGCGAGCGTCCGGAAGGGCGGCAGCATGCAATGCGGTGACGGAGGTTTGATCGGCCATGAATGATGAGGCTTTCGAGTCTCCCACAGGCTTTCGCGCGGGACAAGCGCTCCGCGGGTGTGGCGATGTTTTGCCCTTACGGTTCCTTAATGCATGTTCCGCTAGGCTAATCGTTAGATTCAGGAGCCAGCCATGCGAGATGTGATTTTTGCGATTTGCACCATTGTTTTTTTCGCGCTCAGCATCCTGTACGTACGCGGCTGCGAGCGCCTCAAGTAGAGGAAATCTCCATGTTAGGAAACATTCTGCTTATCGTTATTTCGACCCTGCTGTTCGGCTATCTGTTTTACGCGCTGTTAAAACCGGAGAAGTTCTGACCATGACCGGAAACGGCTGGTTCCAGATTTTCATTTTTTTCGGATTGGTACTGTTGCTGACCAAACCGCTGGGAGTATTTCTGTACCGCGTCTACGAGCGGAAATCCACGTTTCTGGACCCTCTGCTGCGGCCGGTGGAGCGGTTGATTTACCGCGTCTGCGGTGTGGATGAAAGCACGGAGATGGATTGGAAGGCCTACGGTGTGGCAATGCTGCTGTTCAGCGGGGTTTCGTTGTTGCTGACGTACGCGATTGAGCGCACGCAGCAGTGGCTGCCGTGGAACCCGCAAAAGCTGGCCAACGTCGCGCCGGATTTGGCCTGGAACACTGCGGCTTCTTTCACGACGAACACGAACTGGCAGTCCTACGTGCCGGAAACGACCATGAGCTATCTGACGCAGATGGTGGCGCTGGCGTACCACAATTTCCTGTCGGCGGCCGTCGGCATCGCGCTGGCGATCGCGGTGATTCGTGGAGTAGCCCGCAAGGAATCGAAAACCATTGGCAATTTCTGGGTGGACACGACGCGCGGGCTGCTATGGGTTCTTTTGCCGCTGTGCATCGTGGGCGGCTTGGTGCTGGCATCGCAAGGTGTGGTGCAGAATCTGCACCCGTACACCCAGGCGACTCTTACGGAACCGCAAACGGTCGAAAAGCAAGCGGCGGACGGCTCAAAGAATCATGAGACCGTGAACACACAAGTGATCGCGCAAGGCCCGGTGGCTTCGCAAGAAGTGATCAAGATGCTGGGGACGAATGGCGGTGGATTTTTCAACACCAACAGCGGGCACCCGTTTGAAAATCCCACGCCCCTGAGCAATCTCCTGGAAATGCTAATGATTTTTGCGATTCCGTCGGCGCTTACGTTTACTCTCGGACGAATGACGGGGTCGTACAAGCATGGTTGGGCGGTGTGGAGCGCGATGGCGGTGCTTTTTCTGGCCGGGGTGCTGGCGGCCTATGCCGTAGAGTCGCGCGGCAATCCGATGCTCAAGGGAGTGAGCACAACAGCCTCGGAGACACAATCCGGCGGAAACATGGAAGGAAAGGAAGTGCGCTTCGGGATCGCCAACTCGGTACTGTTTACCACGGTGACGACGGACGCGAGCTGCGGAGCGGTGAACAATGCACACGATTCGCTGACGCCGATCGCCGGCATGGTGCCGCTGATCAACATCATGCTGGGTGAAATTGTCTTCGGGGGGGTGGGCTCTGGGCTCTATGGAATGATCGTGTTCGTGATCCTGGCGGTGTTCATCGCTGGGCTGATGGTCGGGCGAACGCCGGAATATTTGGGAAAAAAGATCGAGGCGTTTGACATGAAGATGGCGGTGCTCTCGATCCTGGTTTCCTCGCTAACGATTCTCATTTTCGCGGCGATTGCTATCGTCACCAAGGCAGGACTAGCGGGCATCAGCAATCCGGGACCGCACGGATTGTCGCAGATTCTTTATGCGTACACCTCAAGCACTGGCAACAACGGGTCGGCGTTCGGTGGGATCAACGCAAACACGCTTTGGTACAACTCGACGCTGGCGACCGCGATGCTGCTGGGCCGCTTCTTCACCGTGATCCCGATTCTAGCCATCGCGGGAAATCTGGCGGCCAAGAAACATGTTCCGGAATCGTTGGGCACTTTCCCGGTCACGGGACCGCTGTTTACGGTGCTGCTGGTTTCCGTGATCCTGATCGTCGGGGCGCTGACCTTCTTCCCTTCCCTTAGCCTAGGGCCGATTCTCGATCATTTGCTGATGAATGCGGGAAAGGCGTTTTGAGGACTCCATGATGGCAACGGCACAGATAAAAAAGACTTCGCTGGGCGACAGGAAAATTCTGCGCAACGCCATCCGCGACTCTTTCTGGAAGCTCGACCCGCGGGTGATCCTCAAGAACCCGGTGATGTTCGTGGTGGAAGTGGGGGCGGTAATTACGCTGGTAGTTTTGATTTACAACGGCATAGAGCACCGCGGCGATTTCTGGTTCGGGCTGCAAATCACGTTATGGCTTTGGTTCACCGTGTTGTTCGCGAACTTTGCGGAAGCGATGGCCGAAGGACGCGGCAAGGCGCAAGCAGAAACGTTGCGCAAGGCGCGCGCGGAAACCGAAGCCCGCAGGTTGCATGAAGACGGCAGCACGGAAATTGTGCCCAGCTCGAAGCTGCGTGCCGGCGACGTGGTTCTGGTCACGACCGGTGAATTCATTCCCGGCGACGGTGAGGTGCTTGAGGGCGTCGCTTCCGTTGACGAATCAGCCATTACGGGAGAATCCGCGCCGGTGATCCGCGAATCCGGCGGCGACCGCTCGGCAGTTACTGGAGGCACGCGCGTGCTTTCCGACGAGATAAAGGTGCGTATCACCTCGAATCCTGGCGAGACTTTTCTGGACCGCATGATCGGCCTTGTGGAGGGCGCGTCGCGGCAGAAAACACCGAACGAAATCGCGCTGAATATCCTGCTGGCCGGGCTGACGATAATTTTTCTTCTTGCGGTCGTGACGCTGCAGCCGTTCGCCATCTACTCCGGAGCGCCACAAAACATCTTTGCGCTGATTTCCCTGCTGGTATGCCTGATTCCGACGACCATCGGCGGACTGCTTTCCGCCATCGGCATCGCCGGCATGGATCGCCTGATTCAGCGCAACGTGATCGCTATGTCGGGACGCGCGGTGGAAGCGGCGGGCGACGTGGACGTGTTGCTGCTCGACAAGACCGGCACCATCACGCTGGGCAACCGCGAAGCGACGGCGTTTCATGCGGCACCAGGTGTTACCGAAGCTGAACTCGCCAACGCCGCACAGCTCGCTTCGTTTGCCGACGAAACCCCTGAGGGACGTTCCATCGTCGTGCTGGCGAAGGAAAAATACGGCTTGCGCGGACGGGAACTGGCGCCGCACAACCCGGTGTTCATTCCCTTCACCGCACAAACGCGCATGTCGGGCGTGGACATGGATGGCCGCCAGATCCGCAAAGGCGCGCCGGAGGCCATCAAGCGCTATATCAGCGAAAACGGCCAGTGCGTGGAAGCCGATGTGCAATCGCAAGTGGATCGCATCGCGAACTCCGGAGGCACGCCGCTGCTGGTGGCCGTGGACTGCCGCATCTACGGCACCATCGAGCTGACGGACATCGTGAAGGGGGGGATTCGTGAGCGATTCGATCACCTGCGTGCCATGGGCATCCGCACGATGATGATCACTGGCGACAATCCACTGACTGCGGCAGCCATCGCACGGCAGGCCGGCGTGGACGATTTTCTTGCCGAAGCCAAGCCCGAAGACAAAATGGCGTTGATTCGTCACGAGCAAGGAAAAGGAAAGCTGGTGGCGATGACTGGCGATGGGACGAACGACGCTCCAGCGCTGGCGCAAGCCGACGTCGGCGTAGCCATGAACACCGGCACGCAAGCAGCGAAAGAGGCCGGCAACATGGTGGACTTGGATTCGAACCCAACGAAGCTAATCGAAATCGTGGAAATCGGGAAGCAGCTTTTGATTACCCGCGGGTCGCTGACCACATTCTCCGTGGCCAACGATGTGGCGAAATACTTCGCGATTATTCCGGCCATGTTCGCCGGGACGTTTCCGCTGCTGCGCATGCTAAATATCATGAAGCTGCGCACGCCGGAGTCCGCGATTCTTTCGGCGGTGATTTTCAACGCGCTGATCATCATTGCGCTGATTCCGTTGGCGCTGCGCGGCGTGCGTTACCGCCCGCTAGGTGCGGCGTCGCTGTTGCGGAGAAATCTTCTTATTTATGGACTAGGCGGAGTGATTGCTCCGTTTCTGGGAATTAAGCTGATTGACATTCTGGTTTCCTGGATGCACCTGGCATAGAGGCAGCGGTGAAAAAAGAACTTATTCTTGCTTGCAAATTTACGCTGGTGACGACGTTGGTTTTCGGCCTGCTTTATCCGCTGGCCATGACCGGCCTGAGCAAGGCGCTCTTCCCGAAACAGGCGGCGGGCAGCTTGATCGAGAAAAACGGACACGTGGTCGGCTCGCGTTTGATCGGACAGGCGTTTACGGCGGACAAATATTTTCATTCGCGGCCATCAGCGGCCGGGGCGGGTTATGACGCCTCCGCATCCAGCGCATCGAATCTGGCGCCGACGAACCAGGCGCTGGTGGATCGTGTGAAGGGCGACGTTGCGAAACTGCAACAGGAGAATCCCGGCGCGGCCATTCCCACTGACCTGGTCACCGCTTCGGGGTCAGGGTTGGATCCCGACATTTCACCGGCCGCGGCGGAATTTCAGATTCCGCGCGTCGCGAAGGCGCGTGGAATGAGCACGGCAGCGGTGAGGGCGGCGGTCGCACGGCATACCTTGGGGCGCACGTACGGGATCTTCGGCGAGCCTCGCGTCAACGTATTGGAATTGAATTTGGATCTGGACGCTGCGAAGCCGTGATGTACGGCCCGCTTCTGAGGTGGACCGCAGCGGGTTGTCATCCTGAAGGATCTCAACGCACAGTGTTTGCTTGGTGTGGCGTTTAAGATTCTTCGGGCATCCTCATCGATGCTATCAGGATGACAATGCTTCGCGTGTTGAGAATGACCGCAGTAGTTATTTGCCGCGGCTGGTAGGCTTCGCTGCGGTGGGCTTTGGCGGTTGAAAGCGGTAGCCGACCCAGGGCTCGGTTAGAATGTATTTTGGCTGAGCGGGGTCTTTCTCGATCTTTTTGCGCAACTGGTTGATCACCACGCGCAGATTCTCGGTCTCTTCCCCATACTCCGGGCCCCAGACGGCCTGCAGCAAGCGGCGATGGGTGACAGGCTTTCCCTGCTGGGCAATCAGGTGCTTCAACACCTCGAACTCCTTCGGGGCAAGATGGACAACTTCGCCGCCGGCCGTGACGCGGCGTTCCTCAAAATCCACGGACAAATCGTGGGACTGAAACGCGGGGATAGCCTCAGCGCTGGAGTGCCGGCGCAAAGAGGCGCGAACGCGGGCCAGCAATTCCTCGATGCCAAAGGGCTTGGTGACGTAGTCGTCGGCGCCCGCATCGAGCGCGACCACTTTGTCGCGCTCGGCGTTGCGCACCGTGAGCATGATGATGGGAACGGCGGTGAAGCGGCGCAGTTCGCGGCAGGTTTCAATGCCGGAGATACCCGGCAGGTTCATATCCAGCAGGATCAGGCCGGGCCTGAACTTGCGTGCAAGCTCGAGGCCTTCCTCGCCGGTGGCAGCTTCGAGCAGTTCGTAGCCGCGGAAGGTGAGCGTTGAGCGGAGCACGCGACGGATCTGCGGTTCGTCGTCGACGACCAGAATGTTGGCGGTATTCATCGAGTTTCGGTCTGAGCGGCGATCGGAAGGGTAAAGGTGAAGACGGAGCCGGAGTTCAATTGACTGGTGACGGAAATGCCGCCGCCATGCGCGGTGACGATGGCTTTGGCAATCGGCAAACCCATGCCGGTGCCGCGCACCTGGTAGCGCTGATCCTTGCCGCGATAAAACTTGTCAAAAATGAGTCCCTGCTCAAAGGGATCGATGCCCGGGCCGCGATCCGCGACGCTGATGGAGACAAAGCCTCCGTTTTCCTCGACGGAAATCGTGATGGGCGTCTCTTTTGGGGAGTAGAGATTGGCGTTGTCCACGAGCTGCACAAGAATGTCTTTCGCCAGCTCGAGGTCCGCGCGAAGAGGGGGAAGGTCTTCGTCGAGCTTGAGGACCACCTTGCGGTCGCCCAACGCCGTGCGCAAGTGGCCGAGTGCCGCCTCGACGAGCGAAGGGACATCAACCTTTTGCAGGTGCATTTCAAATTCGCCGGACTCGAGCTTGGCCATTTCGGCGGCTTCTTCCACCAAGTGATTCAAGCGGTCGCACTCCTCGTTCACGATGGTGAGGAGCTCTATTTTTTGTGGAGCGGAACGCCCGTCGGCGCCGAGGAGATCGGTCACCGCTGCTTTGATGGAGGTCAGCGGAGTGCGAAAGTCATGGGCGATGGAGTCTAGCAAGGCGGACTTGAGGCGCTCGCCCTGGCGTTCGGCCTCGGTTTCGCTGAGCTGCTCAACGGCGCGGGCGCGCTCCATGGCGATGGCCACCAGGGAGCCGACGGCGTCAAGGGTCTGGCGGGATAAGACGGCGCCGGAAATGCCGATGCTGCCGATGGGCTTGACGCCGAGGCGCACCGGCACAAAATGCAGGGGCTGCGACGGATCAGAACTCGTTTCGTCGCGGACGTACGCGGTTTTCATCAATTCCTCGTCGATTTGAGCGGCTCCATAGCCGGAGCGATAGAATTTGTCTTTCTGCGGTACGAAGAGCTCCGCGGCGCCGGCTTCGAAGCAATCCACGATGTGGTTGGGAATGGCGTTCATCAGCTGAATGACGTTGCCTTCGCCGAGGAGTTTCTGGCTGAAGGCATAGAGACGTTCCACCTCGCGGCGCCGAGCGTGGGAGGCGTCGGCTTCGCGGCGGATGCGGGCGGAAAGCTGGCTGGAGACGATGGAGGTAATCAAAAAAGCGGCCAACGCGACCCAGTTCTGCGGGTCGACGATGGTAAAGGTGCCGACAGGCGGCAGGAAATAATAGTTGAACAGCAGCATGGCGCCAACGGACATGAAGATCGCCACCACCATGCCCCACACGGCGGAAACTGCTAAAATCGCGAGAAGAAACGACAAGGCCACGGTGGTCTGGTTGACGTGGAGCAGCCGCGAGTAGCCAGAGGTGATGAGGATGAGCAGGATCGAGGCGACAGCGAACCCGATCCCACGGCCGGATATGAAGCGCCGCATATTTCTATTGTAACCTGAGACGATTTTAAGCATTGGAGCCGAGCGCAACTTGCCGAAGAAGCCCGAAGAATGGCTGGAGGTCGCTTCCCCCTCAGCGAACGCGCGGGGCATCTTCAAACTTTTTCTGGGATACGCGCCAGGGGTGGGCAAGACCTACAACATGCTGAGCGAGGCCATCCGGCGGAAGAGCCGCGGGGAGGATGTGGTCATCGGCATCATCGAGACACACGGGCGCAAAGGAATCCAGGAACTCGCGGCACAACTCGAAGCGGTTTCGCGCAAGAAAATCGACTACAAAGGAACGACATTCGAGGAGATGGACGTGGACGCCATCCTCGCGCGGCGGCCCGCCGTCGTGCTGGTGGACGAACTCGCGCATACAAATATTCCTGGAAGCCGCCACCGCAAGCGTTATGAGGATGTGCAGGATCTGCTAGCGTCGCGGATTGACGTCATCTGCACGCTGAACATCCAGCACATCGAAAGCATTGCGCCAACGGTACGCGCCATCACGGGAATTACGGTGCGAGAAACGGTGCCGGACTGGGTTCCCCTGAGCGCCACGGAAACGGTAATGGTGGACCTGACGCCGGAGGCGCTGGTGGCGCGCATGAGGCGCGGGGACGTTTACAGCAAGGAAAAGGTCGAACAATCGCTGAAGAATTTTTTCCGGCGAGGCAACCTGATTGCCCTTCGCGAACTAGCGTTGCGCCAGGTGGCGGAACAGGTGGACCGCAGCCTGGAATCGTACATGGACGCAAAGCAGATCCGCGAGAACTGGGGCGTGCGCGAACGCCTTGCTGTGTGTGTTTCGGGGAGCCCGTCGGGACAATACCTGATCGCGCGGGCGGCACGCATGGCGCGACGGCTGGATGCTGAGCTTTACGTGGTGCATGTCTTGCGCGAACTGGCCACGCGCGAGGAAAATTCCAAGGTTCTGGAAGCGAATTTGCGGTTTGCGGAGAATCTGGGCGCGCTGGTGGTTCGTTTGAAAGGAACCAGCGTTGCAGATGCCATCGCGGATTTTGTGCGCTCGAAACACATCACGCAGGTGATCTTCGGACGGGCGATCGTGCGCGATTGGAAGAAGTATCTGTATTTGAGCGTGGTGCACCGATTCCTGCGGGAGTCGCCGTCAGTGGACATTCACATTGTGACGCAGGAGCCGGAGAGCGAGTAGTGTGGTTTGGGGAAAACGCGGACCTGCCCTCACAGCCATCCTTCGTGTGAAGACCCAAGACCCACCCTTAGAAACCACCATTCGCGTTAGCTCACGCAAGAGGGTGGGGCACCTCCGAGTATTTCGCGCTTAGAAAGCGGGACGAACGGCGCTATTTCGCGAATTGGACTTTGGCGACGTTGCGATTGACGACAAAGATGCGCGTGTTGTTGGTGTCACCGTTGAGCGGAAAGAGAAAGAAGCCGAGTTTTTGCGGATTGTAAGCTTCAGTCGAGCCGGAGATCAGTTCGCCGTCCTTGAAGGTAACCACCACCTTGCGGCCGTGCGTGGCGGGCCCGCTATCAGGAGAATCCTTGCGGGAGGGATCGCCCATGAAGTCTTTTACAAAGAAGATGGCCTTGAGGTCCTTCATCAGGATGTTGCTGCCCGGCTCCTGGTGAACGTTGTCGTTGGAAAAGAGGCGGAAGCTTTCCTTGAGCGCGGAGAAATTCAGAAGGTAACCCTTGAGGCGGCGGCCGTCGAGGAACGCCACAACGGCGCGGTTCATCGTGTCCGTGGAACCTGGAAGAGAGGTCATAAGATCGTGCCTTGGTTTAATTATAGGACGGGCCGCTGGCGAGACAAGAATGTCGATGGCACGAGTTGCGAATCCCCCACTACCGTTCGACCACGCATGGCGGGTTTGACGAACAACCATGGTGTTATTTCCCGGAGTGCATCAGGTGTTCGTGGTCGTGCTGCTCATCACGTTTGCCGCGACACGGGCCACTGTTCACTGTGTTTGCCCGGGAGATGGATCCCCAGGAGGCGGGGTCGTTGATCTAGCAATTCCGGGTGTTCAACTATGCTCTGGTGCACTTTTCGGATGGAAACAGGTTCTTTAAAGTGCCCGCGCGGGCCGCACGCGCCCACTTCATTTTCGAAAGGCCGGATTTTGTGTTGGCCGGGTTGCGGCAGTAGATCGCAGGTGCTTTTGGAGCGGGTAGAACGCGCGCCCGGCGTGTGCTACAATTTTTGAATCGCTATTCTGCATCAGGGCGCCCTTAGCTCAGCTGGATAGAGCGTCTGGCTACGAACCAGAAGGTCGGGAGTTCGAATCTCTCAGGGCGCGCCATTCTTTTGTTTTCGCTCTTTGGAAGATCAAGTCGAAGGGTTTTTTGTAAGTTGGGTAAAGACTTACCGCGTCAATCCCGCAGTTCGAAAGCACCATTTCAAGCAGTTTCGCTCGTTCCACATGATTTTGCCTAACATATAGAAAATAGGCCTTATTTGCGAGTTCTAAAATCCTTACCGCATCAAGCAATCTTTCCGGACTCGCAGTCTGGAGTGCTTGTAACGAGGCCCGAACCTGGTTTTCCTCCGCCTCCCATTCCGCAGACTTGCGATTCCAAAATTCTTCGCTGATCTTGCCATCCAACTTGTCCTGGTAAGCCTGATCCATTCGGTGATGTACCTGGGCCAAACGCTGCACTAGCCGCCCGCTCTGCTGTCTCCTATTCTCTTCCTCACGGCCATTGTCGTTAAGCAAGGATTCCTGCAATTGCTGGAGGATTTCATCCGGGATGTGAATGTCCTTTAGGACCTGCCCTAGCCGATCCCCGAGCTCATCCTCACGGAAATAGGGGAGGTCACACTTCCCCCGGTATCCCGTGCAACGGTAATACGTATATTTGTTCTTCTTGATCTCCGCCGTGACTTTGCAATGATCGTAAGCGCAGGTAAGCAGGCCGCGGTACGCGAAATCATGCGACTTGTATCTTGGCTTGTTGTAACCACGGAAAACAGCTTGGACCTGTTCGAAACGCTCCGCGGTCACAAGCGGAGTGTGCGTTCCGTTGTACAGCTTGTCCTCCCACCGGAATTTACCTGCGTAAAAAGGATTCTTGAGCAATCGGGCTAAATAGCCCTTGGCCAGATCAATTCCAAATTCTTGCCTTAGGACAACGCGAAGACGGGTGAGCGAATATTGACCACAAGAATGAAGTTCAAACATACGCTGCGCAATTGGGGCTTTCCTGGGGTTAATCTCGATGGTGTGTTCCAACTTGTTGTTCTGATAACCTAACGGCGGGCGGCTTGGATAGATTCCTTGTTCCGCCTTTTCCCGCATTCCCTTCTTTACTTCCTCCTTTAGGTTCTCGATGTAGTTCCTGGCGATCACGACCTGAATGCCATGAACCAGCTTGGCCTGCGATTTCGCATCCTTACTAATAATCTGCCCCTCTTTAGGTAAGTGGATTTCGACATCCATATCTTCCAAGGTGACGCAATCACGGAAATTGCGATAAAGCCGGTCTGTCTTTTCCACGATCAAAACCCGGCAGTTTGTATTTTGGGTAAAAAAGGTAAGCATCTCTCCAAACTTCTTTCTTCCCGTTGTTTTTGCAGTTTCGACATCAACGAACTCCCGCACAATGCGGAACTCGTTGTTCAAAGCGTATTCACGCAGAAACTTTAATTGTGCGGGAATGGAAAAGCCCTCGCGCTCCTGATCTTTACTGGACACACGGGCATAAATGATGGCGTCTCGCATTATTTCTCCCTCGAACCGACGTGCACAATTTGTTCCAAATTGTACTGGAGTTCTGCAATTTCATTTTCGAACACGGAAATTACGTTTTCTAAATCCTGGTTTGAAAACAATAAACTTCGTTTTGCCTTTAATTGGTCTATTTGCAAGCTCAACATTTGAATGCGATTATATAGAGTGATCGCCATATCTGCGGGAGAATCGCTCCCGGAAGCGAGAATTCCGGAGTCCAGCAGTTCTCCTAAGCGATCAATGGCAACTTTCCCGCGAAAGAATATCTGCAGCATGCACGACAAACAGTGACAATAGGGCTTTTGTTTACGAGTAAGGCGTATTGGCATCGGAGAAGTGCACACGGGGCATGGAAAGCACTTCCCAAGCAGCTTTTCAGCCGGAGGGCCGGGCCGACCCAACGTTACGTTAACGTTGGCCGAATCCTTAGGCTTCACGGTCGGCCTCCTCGCGATCCCATTGATCCAACAAGTTAAAGAGACGCCACAGAGCTTCGATCTCAGTTCCGTCTAATGGATGGGATGTTTTGCGCTCGTCCGTCGCACCACTGAGCACACCTGTAGCAGTGTCCTTATTTGAAAGATTGAACTGTTTAAGAAGCACAACCGCTCCGGCAGCCGGTAAAAGGGGGCTTCAAAAGCAGCTGTCCTACTACGCAGCCCTACTTGCGAAGCATCGGCTGCCGGGGCGACCTGGATATGATCAGATGATCCAGCCGTCGAACCCGGCCTTTCGTGCTGAAGATCCCACCACCGGTGGAACCTCCTGAGCTCTTCGCTCACCTTGTTTCTACTATCGTCTGGTCCGCAAAGTCAAATGCTTCAACCCAAAACAGGCATCCTCGATACTGGAACCCACTTGTCAGATTGCCAAGGGCTAGTGCGCGATTCTACGAGCTTTTGGCAACTCCGATCAGCAAGAAGGCCGGAGGTGGGGAAACGCCTAATTAGCGGGATTACCGATAAAGCAGCTATCAGGCACACCTAAAGTGACTTGACAGTTTACGTAATGCAACGTACAAGATTCCCTAACACCCGATTTTCACGCATTTACTTAGGAGTCCAGCATGACCTTGCGGCCCTTTATAATGCGTTCGGTTCTCGTACTGCTTAGCTTGACGCTTTCCGATGGCGTGAGTGCGCAGAATGCGACCTCGGGTGAACTAACCGGCTTTGTGATCGACCCGAGTGGTGAAGTGGTGCCGGACGCCAAGGTCGAGTTGAGAGACAACGCGAAGGGAATCAGTCAAACGACAAACTCGTACCCTGATGGTGAATACGTATTCTCGTTTGTGCCACCGGGAAACTACACACTGACGGTCACACATTCCGGGTTCCGTGAAACAATGCAAACCCTGCATGTCAGTCTCGGCCCACCCATCACTTTAAACGTTCGACTCGTCATTGCGGGAGCCAGCACCACCGTAACAGTTACTGGAGAAATGCCGCTCATTCATGCGGAAAATGGGGATGCATCTTCTACGGTGAGTCGCCTACAAGTGGAAGAGATGCCGAACCCGGGGAACGATCTCACCTACATCGCACAAATTTCTCCGGGCGCCATCATGAACACCGACGCCGCCGTTGGCAATTTTTCAATTCTGGGCATGCCTGGCACTTCATACATGTTCAACTTGAACGGAATGAGCTATACGGACATTGGGGTGAGTATTCCTTTGACAGGAGCGAGCAACCTGCTTCTGGGAATGAACGCAGTGCAAGAAGCAACCGTCGTGAGCAATGGCTACTCCGGGGAGTTTGGCATTCTGCCAGGCGCCCAGGTGAACTACATTACAAAGTCCGGAGGCAATGATTTTCATGGCAACGCGTTGTATTTCTGGAACGGCAGAGTGCTGAATGCAAACAGCTGGATAAACAACGCCACCCGCGTTCCACGCCCCTTTGACAACGCCAATCAATGGGCGGGTTCGATTGGGGGGCCGATCAAGAAGGACAAGCTGTTCTTCTTCTTCAACACCGAAGGTATGCGCTTGTTCGTCCCGCAGGGAAATGTGGCAGTGGTACTGCCAAGTCCGGAGTTTGAAGCGTCAACGATCGCCAACATTGACGCAAGATTTGGCTCCAATTCCGCGTCCGATGCGTTTTACAAGAAAATCTTTGCCCTCTATAACAGCGCGCCAGGTGCAAATCGGGCTATACGCAGGGGGCTCTCGCTGGCAGACCCTACAGGCTGCACAGGGTTTACTGGACCAGAGGGGCTGGGCAGTAGCGTGCCATGTGCAGTGCACTACTTTAGCGAAATAGGTCGCCCGACCTCCGAATCACTGTACTCCGGCCGCGTGGATTGGAACATCCGAACCGCGGACCGCCTCTTTCTCCTGGTGGGCTACAATGACGGTCATCAATCCTTTTTTACCGACTCCATCAGTCCCTTGTTTAACATCAATAGTCCTTTGTCGTGGTGGCAAGGCCAGTTCGCTGAAACACACACCTTCGGTCCATCGGCTGTGAATCAGTTCTTGTTGACGGGTTATAGGTTTACCGCCTCATTCGGACCCGAGAGCATTTCAGAGACACTCGCGGCGATGCCGACGCTCCTGAATTGGGGTGTTACAAACACCTTTACAAATTTGGGGAGTAGCCAGGGTTCTTTGGCCGGCCCAGGCATAACTGTACAGTACCAATACTCTGACGATTTTGCGAAGACTTGGAAGAACCACAAGCTCAGTTTTGGCGCAAGCCTTCACCGAAATGATGTTCATGCAACTAACCTGCGACCCATCGATGCAGGCACTCTGGTGCCCCAAAGTCTTCAGGCGTTCTATGAGGGAGGTTTTGATCCAGTCACACCTTCTTCCGATTACACGATGCTGTCTCAATATTTTTATTCGCAGCCCAAGGTTCAGTTTTCCTCCTTCATTCTTGGGTTCTATGGCCAGGAGGAATGGCACGCTCGATCCAATCTATCACTCACATTTGCCCTG
This sequence comes from Candidatus Acidiferrum sp., assembly GCA_035262705.1. Taxonomy (GTDB): domain Bacteria; phylum Acidobacteriota; class Terriglobia; order Acidiferrales; family UBA7541; genus Acidiferrum. Next base: position 26,161 of record DATFSI010000005.1, read on the forward strand.
CGAGCCGAGCATCCGTCCAATCTGGTTTGCAAGACGCGCTGCTTCGCGCGGCTCACCGGGCCGTTTAAGTCAGTGAGTCACGACCCCGACCAACCCTACAATCAGGCCATTCTCGTAAACCAGAAACAAGCTTTTGAGGGCTTCACCAACATCATCTGGGCGCCACGATTCAGCTTTGCGTGGCAACCGTTGGGCGTATCTCACAGCACGGTTCTCCGTGGCGGAATTGGCATCTTTTATGACGCCCTAGCCACAGGGGCAACAGCGAGCCCGTTGGCCCTCAATCCCCCGTTGCTTAACAATTTTAATCTCAAGGACGACAACATCGCCCCGAATGAGACGACCAGCCTCTTCAAGGATACTGCGAATTCAAACACGGAGTTCCTGAATGGTTTTGCCGCTGGAGAAAGCTTTTCTCAAATCCATGCTAGGGTGAACGGCTTCTCGCCCCCTGGGATTTCAAACCCAGATCGTCCGCTGAAATCGCCGCAGTACCAGAAATGGAGCCTAGAGATCCAGCAAGCCTTCGGGACCTCTACATCGGTAAGCATCGGATACTTCGGCAATCACGGAATCCACGAACTGATACAGAATCTGTCAGCAAACGCCTTTGGCTTCGGCACATTACCTCCTGCTGAATGCACAAGCCCGCCCGTTCCACCGTGTGCCGATCCACGGTTCGCCGGGGTAACCCAGCTGACCACTGTCGGCGTGTCTAATTACAACGGTATGGTTATTTCCTTCCAGCATCGGTTCACGGGTTGGAGTCAAGGTATATTCCAGGCTAACTACACCTATGGCCATGCCTTCGATGAAGTATCCAACGGCGGTACGCTTCCATTTACGTTTGAGGACCCCGTGACCCCGCAGGACCCAAACAATTTCCGGGGCAGCTACGGTGCCGCGGACTACGATGTGCGCCACTCGTTCAATGCGAATTACGTGTGGGAAGTGCCGGTGAAGGCGGCACTGCGGGACCACGGACCGGATTACCTAGTGAAAGGATGGGAGATTTCGGGCACGATCTTTGCGCTCACCGGTCGTCCGTACACGGTGCTCGACTTCTTGCAAAGCTTCAACCTGCAGAGCAACAATTTTTTTGGGCCAATCTATGCCGTACCGGTCGGCCCACTTGGTAGCGGAACTTCGTGCGGAGAAGGCGCAGCTATCCCCGTTGCCTCGCACCCTTGTCAGTCGCCGCAGGTTCTGGCGGATGGGGTAACGCCCAATCCGAACGCAAGATTCGTGCAAACAACTTGTGAAACGGGATTCAACGTCGGCACATTGCCTGGTCCTTCGGGCCCGTGTAGCGGTGTCACCGTTTACATCGCCCAGGCACGAAATCGTTTCCGCGGACCGGGGTACTTCAATACCGCCTTCGCCATTATGAAAAACACGAAGATCCCCGGGTGGGAAAACGCGGAGATCGGAATTGGTTTCCGCTTTTTCAATCTGTTCAATCATGCGAATTTCGGCTATCCGCATAATGGCATTAATGACAGTACGTTTGGGCAGATTTTTGGCATGGAAATGCCTCCCAGCGGCATTTTGGGGGCGGGGCTAGGGGGCGATGCCTCACCACGGAATATCCAGTTGAAGGTCCAGCTAAAGTTCTAAAAAATCGAATCATGCAGGAATTTTCATTTCGGCGTTGGGTTCCCGTGCTGGGATCGCGCCGCAATTTCAAAGCATGACGAGTAATTCCGCCATTCATTTCTCTTCCAGAATCAAGAGCGAATTCTTGAAATCTAAGGTGACTGACTTGAACGAGCTCAGGACATCGAGCCCGATGACGCCGTCCGCAGCGCCGAAATTGAAGTCGCCGACGATTGCCTCTTGACGAAAGGAGCAGTGCTCCTCTTTCACGCTCGATTCTCCGAGGGTTAATCCGACGGCAAGACGACAGGCCGGAACGGTGCCCTTCGCCATGTTGATCGTGATTCCTGAACACGTCGCCTGGTTAGGAACCAGCTTCAGACTGAAAGTCGTCAGGACTGCCCCTGTGTCCAACAGCAGAATCCCGCGGCTACCATTGACGCGTGCCCGAAGATAGACCGCGCCATCTCGCGCAATGAAGGGGATACGATGCTCTCCAGTTCGACGTGCTTCGGCAGCTTCCTGTCCCTTGCCCGGCCAGGGCAAGCTGGCCAGCATCAGCAAGCCAAGAACTGCAGCCGTCGCTCGTCTGCTTGTCACTCTTTTTTCCACCTGCAGAGCGATTCGCGATGGAGACTAAACTGGAGCAATTCAAACGGCAATGAATGGGGAAACTGTTTTTTGTAAGCCGAAGGTTAGCGTCCATATTGTTGTCAAATCATAACTTACAAATGTGCTTGGGATCGGCCTGGCAGAATGCAGCCAGATTGAAGGGACAGAGGAACTTCGTCATTTGTGGTCCGAGGAGGGTGAGCCAGTTCTTGCCCGCTAACGTGTGCAGGGGAAACGAGTGGAAATGCCAGTGCGAAAGCAACCATCTCGCAAATTCGTCTAGCTGACATGGATTACAAGACTTTCAAATCCCATTGGGGAAGTTCTTTCCTCTCTGCCTCCTTGTGTATATCAGGTTGCAAGCAAAACTGTGAAGGGCGTCACGATTCGGCGTCAACGCGCAATTGAGTCACCCGACGAACGAGCCTTCTCGGTGGCCAGATAATTGGATAGGCTCGCAATCAGATCGTCTATCAACTTGATTTCAAGTGCCAAGCAGGTATTCGATGGGTCCTTTCGAAATTCCTGATGCAGTGAATTCAGTTTCATCTTCAATTGGTCATGGAGTGTTTGCTCATCAATTTCTTCCATGATGCCTCCGTCGATCCCATCAAAGTCAGGCGAGGGGATTTTTGTGGAATCTGTAAGCAAAAGACACCCAATCGTGCGGTAGGCAGTCCCTCGAAACGGAACGAAGTCAGCAATCCTCATCCCTCTCCATCTCGTTCACAGTCACCTGTTAGCACCACGTGTTCAAATGCACGACATCGCCGGTTACCTCAGAACGTGACCTTTGCTTACGCTGACAGCTCAGAATGGGTTCGGGTTTCCCCCACTAACGGTCAGAAGAAACGTCTAAGACGCTGACACGTCCTGCTAACGGCATTACGGAAAAGCGAGTACTAGGTCGACCTTTACCCGACTAACCACTTGACCAACGCTCTCCTTGCATTCCACATAACGCATAACGGCAAAAGCGATCTGATCTTCGTCCGGCGCGAGCTTGTCAGGAACCTTGATCAAAACAGTGACAGAGCACCGCTAGAAAGAAACCTTGAAGCCGAACTCGATTGAACGGGGCGCACCAATAGCGAATACGCCAGAGCCGAGACCGATAAGGCTGGTTCGACCCGTGCAACCCACGCCAGTTGTCACGCAGGTTGGAGCATCGAACTTGGTGGTGCCGTTGACGGAGTTCGTGGAGCCATCCAAAAATGGCGTCAACAGAGAGTCAGGACCGTTGTGATTCTGCCGGTTAAATAGATTGTAGAAAGCGACCTGGGGCTCGAAAACGAGGCGCTCCCAACGGTGGATCGGCTTGATTGCCCAGCCGAGCCGAACGTCAAACGTGAAGAACGCGTCATTTCCAACCTGTCCCTTGGGTGCGAAGTCGAATTTTGGTCCGCAACCTGAGGCTGAGCTCAAAGAGGGAGTGACCGCACACAAAGCAACCAGCTGATCCTTTGTAAACAGGCCAGTAGTGACCAAGGACTGTCCAGCGGGGGTCAGTTGATTGCCGAATTGATCGCTCAATTTCTGGAGGAAGGCGTTCAGGTCGCCGGCCTTGACGTCGCGGCCGAACGAGCCGATGTTTGAACCTGGAACTGGCGCAAGCGTCGTCTGACCGTCTCCCACAGTGTCGAACTGGAAGATGTCTTCACCATTGCCTGGCGCCGCATACTGGATATTCTGCGGAAGCGCGGTGTACCAGTGGGTAATGAAGTTTGCACGGATGCCAGCCGGAAACTCCATTATGACGCCGCCGGAGAGCTGATGGGTGCGATCGAGTCCGGTGGGTCCAAAGAATCGACCGGGATTGTTGTAGTCGACTGCGTTATTGATGAAGTCGATGTCGACCGCCTCGCCATTTAGCCGGGACAGCGAATAGGACACCTGGGCGTTCATTCGCTTCACGAAGGGAAGCGGGCTCTTGAGATCGGAATTGAGCTTCACCTGCAAGGCGTTGTAGACCGAGCGCCCCACTGGTTCGAGGAACTGCACCACTCCAAAGTTCGGATTCTTGCCGGGGAAGGCAATCTGGCCCGGTCCGGCGGGAAACCCGCCGGTCCAGAAGTTACCGTCCGTGAGGCCGTTGTTCGCGTAATCATCGATCGTGGCCGGTCGGGGAGTATATTTGCCTCCATCAAGGGTCCCTGTCAAAGGATCAAACAGACAGGAAGCAATTGATGCGTCTATACTTGCGACGCCACAATTTTTGAGTGTCGTCGAAATGGCCAAGTTCGCTCCCGCTTGGTCGAGGAACCGAGCATCACCAACGTGATTTTCGTCGATCGCGAGGAGGGTGTGAACCCCTATGTTACGAAGGTAGTCCACCGAGACAACGGTGCCTGGTCTTAACTCGTGCTGCACCCCAACGTTAATCTGGTAGGACCGTGGCGACACATAGTTCGGCGAATATAGACTTACATTGTTAACATTATCGCCAGCCGCAAGCGCATTGGCGACGTAACCACCATTGCTTTGAGGTCCGACTTGAGCAGTTACCTGCTGGAATTGCTTTTGCAGCGCAATCACTTGGTTAACGACATTGCCGATCCGTTGTCCACACAAAGCCGATGTGTCAACCACGGTCCCATCCGGCAACGAAAGTGAGCCACCCGGGCACGGGTCTGCGGTCAGGTTGAATAGCCCCTGCGGCAAACGACCCGGGCGATCAAATAGAACGTTGTTGAACACAGCGTTTTCGTAGTAAAGGCCCGCACCCGCGCGGATCACGGTTTTGCCGTTCTTCCAGGGATCCCATGCAAAACCGAGCGTTCCCCCTACGTTCGCGTCGGGTTGATTTACCCGCCCACCGAATCCCGGACGGACCTGATCAAGCAGATTGCCGTTGCATCCGATGGTAGGAGCATCGGAACAGGGAACGGCCTGGAGGTCAGAGTCGCTGCGCCCAGTGTCCCGGTTATAGCGGACGCCGTAAAGGACGGTGAAACTGGGTTTGATTTTCCACGTGTCGCCCAAGTAGACCTGGAACCGAGAATCGAATTGACCGCCGCAATTTTGACCAAACTGGGCAATCTCCGTGAAGCAGCCCTGGCCATTACCCAAACGAATACGCGTTATGGGATAGTTAAGCGGGTTCGTATCCCCGCCCGGGAACGGCCCGTTTGCAGCAGTGGCTTGTGACTTGGCGGTAAAAGCTCCACGGATCGCAGGGTTGATCCCATAGAAGCTGGCGAAGCCGCCACCGAGAATCCGGTTATAGCCAACACCGTACCGAATGATGTGACTACGGTAGAGCTTCGACCCATCATACTTAAACTGTTTGTTGGATTGGTATGTCTTTTGCGGGGCAAGAATGTTGGCCCCGGTGCAAATCAGTGCGTTCCCATCCGTGCAGCCGGTTCCACCGTTGCTGATGTTGACCATGACGCCGGGAGCCAGGTTCGTGATGTTCGATCCAGCCACGGCATCGGTAATTCCGTTGCGGAACTTCATGTAGCCCAAACGGACACTGTGTTGAAAGGAGCCGGTGGTGAAATCGCCGCCGCCGCCATAGGATGGAGCATTGTCCACGTTCGCAAACGGGCTGTACGTGCCAGGAACGAAAGCGCCAACCGCGCTGTTCTGTTCATAGCCATACTTGAAGAAAACTCGAACGTCGGATTTCACGTTGTAATCGAGACGACCGATCCACTGTTGGTCATGAAAAGGACTGCCGAACGTTCCAGCCAAACCTTCGAAAGGTGCGGGGGGCTTAACGGAGGCCTGCAGTTCCTGCACCGTCCGCTCGCCGGAACCAAAAGCGAAGAGCTTGTTTTTGATGATGGGTCCCCCAACACTGACGCCGTACTGTTTACGATCAAAGATGGCAGGAGGGTTGCCAAACTTCGCAGACGTCGCGTCGCCACGATAGTTGAAGAAGCCGTCGGCATGGATGTCATTAGTGCCAGAACGAGTAGTGATATTTACTGTACCGGAAGAGGTCAACTCCGTTGCCAAGTCGAGGCTCGACTGGCTCACCTGAAATTCCTTGATCGAGCTAACGGAGATGTTTTGGGTGGTTGTGCCGACCGTTTCATCCGAAATGTCGAGACCGTCTACTTCGATTCGCGCGGTCCGACCAAAGCGTCCTCCAAACGAAATCGAAGAGAAGCCTTTCTTGGTCGGGTCGAAATTTCCGCCATCTTGAATTTGGACCCCCGGTTCGAGTTGAGCCAGATCGAGGAAGTTCCGCCCATTGATGGGTAGGTTTTCAATCTGAGTTTCTGTAACCACACCTTGAATCGTAACTTGTTCAGAGTTGACGGCCACAGCGGAAGCTGACACTTCGACCACGGTAGAGATAGTTCCAGTTTCCAGAGTTAGATTTGCCCCGACCACGGTGCCGGTAAGAACCGTTGCTTTTAATTCCAGGGTCTTGAATCCCTTGGCTTCGACTCGAACAAGATACTCGCCGGGAGCCAAAGGCCCTGAGTTATACGCCCCTGTGGAAGTGGTTTCCAACTTAACTGCGCCCCCGGTCGCCTTACTAGCTATGCTCACCTTGGCACCGGGAACTGTGGCCCCAGTCGGGTCCAGAATTGTTCCTTGAATGCTGCCAGTGGAAATGCCGACTTGTGCTAATGCCGCAGGGGACATCATCGGACCCGCGCCACCAAGTGCGGCTACGAAAGCGAACGACAGAAAAACATGAGACAAGCCGCTCTTAAAGTACATTGCTCCTCCAGTTTGATACTTAAATGAGGGACCCGACCAAAACCCTTTCTTTAACTTCACCAACCAACAAGTCCCGCAAAAAACAGAAAGAGTGAGTCGTACACTATCTGCAGAGCGATTCGCGATGGAGACTAAACTGGAGCAATTCGAACGGCAATGAATAGGGGAACTGTTTTTTGTAAGCCGAAGGTTAGCATCCATATTGTTGTCAAATCAGAACTTACGAATGTGCTTGGGATCGGCCTTAGCAGAACGCAGCCAGATTGAAGGGACAGAGGAGACTTTGTCATTTATGGTCCGACGAAAAAGAAACTGTTAGACTCGACTCAAGTACAGTTTAAGGGGTCCTATGCCCTCCCCCGTGCCCGTACCGACCAAGATCCGCTTTGATACGTTCGAATTGGACGTGACTGCGGGCGAAGTGCGCAAAGGCGGCATTACCCTCAAACTCCAGCCGCAGCCCTTCCGCGTCCTATTACTTCTCATCGAACGAGCTGGGCAAGTCGTTACGCGGGAAGAAATTCAGCGCGCTCTGTGGACGGATTCGACTTTTGTCGACTTCGACCACGGAATCAATTTCTCCATCAACCAAATCCGCCGGGCCCTTGCCGACAATGCTGAAAAACCTCGCTATATAGAAACCCTTCCCAAACGTGGTTATCGCTTCATCGGTGTCGTGCAAAAATCTCCGATGGCGAAGCAATCCCCCACTCCTGAGGATGTCCCGGAGGCTCGCCATCAATCCACAAAGGAAGTTCTCGTATACCCCCTGCGTCCGGGTGCTGAAAACGTAGAGTTTCCCTCGCGGCCCGCGTCGCAAGAGAAATCTCTGGGCTGGAAGGTCGCCATGTTGACGGGCGCCGCCGTGATTCTGTTGTCCAGTGTAGGTCTGGGGATGCGTCTTTGGAAATCTCACAAGGCTTCATTGAACCTCGGGAAGATGCGCATTGTGCGGCTCACCGAGAGTGGCAACGCGGAAGATGTGGCCATTTCGCCGAACGGAGAGTACGTGGCGTATGTGTTGCGGGAGGGGGAAAAGCTTAGTCTCAACGTGCGGCAAGTATCTACAGGCAGTGAGGTGCAGATTCTTTCGCCAGAAGTGGTGGAGCTGAGGAGCCTCACATTTTCGCCGGGCGGCGACTATATTTTCTTCCTTCGCACAGCGAAAGAGAATTTTAGTGTGGACTATCTCTATCAGATACCAATCCTAGGCGGCACCCCACGCAAACTAATCCGTGATGTTGACACACCCGTCAGTTTTTCCCCCGATGGCAAGGAATTCGCATTCGTGCGCATCGGGTCCTCGCCCTCGGCCGGAACGCACTTGATGATTGCAAACGCTGACGGAAGTGGAGAGCGAGTCCTCGCCAGTCACCCGGGACATTCTCAAGCAGCCCCAGCCTGGTCGCCCGACGGGAAGACGATCGCTTTTCCGCGTCCCAGTCTACCTGGCGAAGGCGAGGACCATCTTTGGACTGTTTCTCCCGTCGATGGAACTATGCGTTCCATTTATAAAACACGGTCGTCGATCGGCAGCGTCCGATGGCTTCCAGACGGCAGCGGCCTGTTGGCCGTTATCTCTGATGGCGCCCAGGGACAGGGCCAAATATGGGACATTTCATATCCGAGTGGGGAAGCAAAGCGTGTTACGAATGATTTGAGCAATTACGAACCCGGAGCGCTCGACCTGGCACGCGACGGAAAATCCTTGGTTGCCGTCGAAAACACGATTTCGTCGGATCTATGGGTTGCATCCGGCGACCACTTTGGCCAAGCAAAACAAATTACTTCCGGTCGTACGGCAGTCTTGGGAGTTTCTGCCGGCCCTAAGCGAACAATCCTTTTCAATAATCAAAAAGGTGATCTGTATTCGATCCAAGAGGACGGCAGCGCCCTGGTTTTGCTTTCCCCCGATATTCACAACATTCGGAATCCTTCCCTATGCGGGGTTACCCCCTACCTCGTTTTCCAGTCTAATCACGACATATGGAGAATGGACATCGACGGTTCTCACCTCACGCAGTTGACAAAGAGCGGAGATTCGTATTGGCCGACATGCTCTCTGAGCGGCCAGTCGGTGCAGTATTACTCTGACGGCAAAAACTGGCGAATCCCAATCGGCGGAGGAACGCCAACGCAGGTGAACATCAATAACCTTGCTGCATTTCCGGGTGGTTATTCGCCTGATGGCAAACTCCTCGCCTACAATGACTTCGGCCCAGGAGGGGACACGCCAAACCGAGTCGCAGTCGTTCCCGAGGCGGGCGGTGAACCTGTATATAGTTTTTCATTACGAGGCGACGCCATTTGGCAGCCCGTTCGCTGGGCTGCAAATGGTATTAGTCTGGATTATTTCCTGACAAACAATGGGGTGGGCAATATTTGGCGCCAACCGATCCCGAAAGGTCCGCCATGGCAAGTTACAAACTTTACATCTGGCAGAATCTTCTCGTTTGACTGGTCGTCCGATCGCAAGGAACTCTACGTTGCGCGAGGATCGATCTTGAGTGATATCGTTCTGATCACCAATTTTCGCTGAAGCGATACCTCGCCTGTGAACATCCAGGCCAAGGTAACATAGGTTCCCTGGGGCCGGTATTTTGGGTGCTAGCGACGATTTTTTCAACAATCGCTCTATTGATACGAACCAAGAATCGCATAAGTCGGACCGAGCTGAAGCAAGGATGGAACTTGCAAGATCTACTTAACCCAAAGTTCTAAAATCGTCCCCTAGGGCGCGCCA
>DATFSI010000006.1:0-11968 GCA_035262705.1 Candidatus Acidiferrum sp.
GAGGATGGTGGCCAGCATGCGCAAAGTAGTGGTCTTGCCTGCGCCGTTGGCGCCCAGCAGGCCGTAAATCTGACCTGGCTTACAGGTGAAGCTCACGCCGTCGACGGCGCGGATTTCGCCGCGCTTTTTGTCGCGGAATAGCTTGGTAAGTCCCTGCGTTTCAATCATGCGCGGAACCTCGTTTGGGCGTGGAAGTCGGGGCACACTCGCGTCTGTCCTTAAGTACGCCGTCGAAAAGTATCAAAGAGAAGCTCGCGGGCGCGCGGTGAATTCCCGGCAAGTGGCAACACCTGCTTAGCCTTTGTGGCAGTTCGGACAGTGTTTGGCATCGAACTGCTCGGGGGGCACGCGGAACATGTTGTTGCACTGGATGCAGACGCGATGCAGCACCGGGGAAGCGGCCGGTGGGGCGGGCTTTTCCTTCGGTCTGGGCGTTGAAGGCGCAGCGTTGTCCATAGCCGCGCATTCTATCACGCGGGTGTGAAACCCGCTGCCGGGCTCGGCTGCATCCTCCGCGTCAGCCCCGGGCATCGAACGTTCAGGGCCTGCCGGTGGAGAAAAAGGTTAACCTCCTGATAGACTTTAGCTTAAGCATTCGGTGTACAGACCAGACGGGCCGCGCATGATCCGGAACTACCCGCTCCAGCCGGATGATTCCTTCGTGTCATCAATCCTGATGGCGAACGGCGAATGGACTTCAGGAATTTATGGATAAGAAGTTGCGCAATCGTACGCTGCTTTTCCTGCTAGCCGCGGGAATCGTAGCGTTCGTGTTGATCAAAATCAGCGAGCGCCAGCCGGTGGCGAAAATAGCGGCGGTACGGCCGTTCCGGCAGAACGTGGTGGCGTCCATTACGAGCAACGGCAAGGTGGAACCTATCGCGCCGTTCAGCATGCGCGCGCAACTTGACACATTCGTCGAACAAGTGAGCGTCAGCGAAGGGCAGAATGTCAAAAAGGGGCAGCTTCTCCTGCAGCTGGACGTGAAGGACGCCGCCGCACAGCTCGCGGCGGCCAGATCCAGACTGCTGAAGGCGCAGGAGGATTGGCGCGCGGCAAAAGCCGGCGGGCGCACTGACGAGGCCGCGCGCGTAAACGGAGATTTGGCGAAGGCCCTGGCCGACCGCGACCGCCTGCAACACAACGAAGACGCTCTGAAACGTCTGCTGGGCGAGGGCGCGGCCACCAAGGATGAATTGACGGCCAACGAAGTATCCCTGACCAAGGCGCAAGCCGAAGTGAATCGCCTGACCGCGGCCAAGCAGGAGTTTGCCCGCCAGGTATCGCTGGATAGCTCGCAAGGGGAACTGGCGGTGCAGCAGGCGCACAGCGTCGTGGCGGCTCTCGAGGAAAAAGTGCGCCAGGGCCGCATCACCGCGCCCACCGACGGCACGCTCTACGCCTTGCCGGTGAAGGCCGGCGACTACGTCAAGATGGGCGACCTGCTGGCAGAAATGGCCGACCTGCACAAGGTGCGGGTGCGCGCCTTTATTGACGAACCTGAAATGGGCGGCCTGGAGCCGGGCTTGCCGGTGAAGATTACCTGGGACGCTTTGCCGATGCACACCTGGATGGGCCGCACGGAAATCACCCCGAAGCAGGTGGTGCCCCGAGGCTCACGCAGCGTGGGCGAATTGTTATGTTCGGTGGACAACCAAAAGCTGGAGCTGCTGCCCAACACCAACGTGAATGTGCGCATCAATTCCAGAGAGAGATTGAACGTGCTGACCGTGCCGAGGGGCACGGTGGAAACCTCGGGCGGGCAGAGTTTCGTGTTCGTGGTGAAGGACAGCGTGAGCCACGCCGTGCTGGAGAAGCGTAAAATTCAGGTGGGCATTGCGGACGCTACAAATTACGAAGTCACCAGCGGGCTCAGCGGAACAGAAACGATCGCCTTGCCGGGCGACGCCGATTTTCGCGACGGCATGGCTGTGAAGGTGGTCAATGTGGACACGTCCAACACGGGTGGCAGCGGTGCGGGCAATTAGGTTCTTGGCCGCGGCGGGGGTGCTAGGGCTGATATTGTGGCCCGCTCTGGCGCGCGCGGACGCCGGGGCCCTTGATGCAGCGAAGCAGGCGTTTGCCAAAGGCGAGTATCAGAAGGCGGTGGAAATCCTGAAGACGGCCACCGCGAGCGATTCGAACAACGGCGAACTGTTTGCTCTGCTCTCGCGCTCTTACCTGCAACTGGATCAATACGACGCGGCGATCAGCTCCGGCGAAAAAGCCGTGTCGCTGCGCCCAAGCAATTCGGAATTCCACCGCATCCTGGGAGAAGCTTATGGAGCAAAAGCGGACCACGTTTCGATGTTCAGCGCGTACGGGTTGGCCCGGAAGACGCAGAAGGAGTTCATTGCCGCGACGCAGCTCGACCCGAACAATTTCGAGGCTATGCAGAATCTGATTGAATATGATTGCCAGGCTCCGGGCGCGGTAGGCGGTGGAGAAGATAAGGCCCAGCCCCTGATTCAGAGACTGATGAGCGCGGACGCGGCGGAGGGCCACTATGGCGCCGGAATCTGCCGCTCGAAGAAGAAAGACTACGCGACGTCCGACTCCGAGATCACCAAGGCGCTGGAAAGCAAACCGAAAACGGCGAAGCGCATCTACGACATCGGGGACTATTTCCTGGAGCGAAAGAATGGCGAGGAGCTTCTTTCCGTTGCCGACGCGGGCGAGAAACTCGCTCCACAGGATCCGCGAGGAAAATTCTACCGGGGCGTAGGACTGATCCTGCAAGGAAAGCAGTCAGCGGAAGCGGAGAAACTGCTGCGCGAATATATCGCCATCGCGCCGATGCATTCCGATAACCCGCGGCCATGGACGGCGCATTACTGGCTCGGCAAGCTGCAGGAAAGCCAGAAGAACGCTGCGGGAGCGCGCGGCGAATACCAAGAGGCGTTGAAGCTGAACGCGAAATACAAGCCGGCGCAGGAAGCGCTGAGGCAGCTGGGCAACAACTGAGCGGCGGTTTTTTCGGGAAGAAAATGCACATACGGGAAGCGGTCGCGGTAGCCGTTGACGCCCTGCGCGCGAACAAACTGCGCGCGGTACTGACTTCCATTGGCGTGATTATCGGCAGCGCCTCGATCGTGTTGGTGGTGACCGTGGCGCTGACCAGCCAGAAGTTCGTGATTTCGCAGATTGAAGCGATGGGCTCGAACCTGGTATGGGCGGAGATGATCAAGACGCCCGAAAAAGCCCAGCCACTCAGCTATCAGATCAACCCGGATGACCTTGCCGCCGCTAAGGCGCAATTGGCTGATGCGCTGGTTGCTGCGGGATTCAACGACATGCCCATGGCGGTGGTGGTTCACGGACAGACGCGCCCGGTGCGCCTGATCGGCGTCACCGACGGCTATCAGCAGATCCGCCGGCTGATTATCCTGCGCGGCCGCTATTTCGATGCCGCGGATATGGAAGCGCGCAGCAAGGTTTGCCTGATCACGAAAGACCTGGCGGACCGCGTGTTCGGCGTAGAAAACCCAGTGGGCCGCCTGGTGCGCATGGGAGAGCTAACCTTTACCGTGGTGGGCGTGTTTCGCGAACGTGCAGAAACTTTCGGCTTGTCGGAACTTCAAAAAGAATCTGTGATCATCCCGTATTCGCTAATGAAGTATTACACCGGGAACGAGGTTCTCAGCACGCTGCAGGTGCAGACCGGGGGCCCGGACAAAGTGGCGATCGTGGCCAAGCAGCTCAACCGGTTGCTGAAAAGCCGGCATCCCGCCGAGGCCGAATACAACGTGCAGACGCTGGTGGCCATTCTCACCACCGCAAAGACCATTGCCATGGCGCTGCGCATCGTGCTGATTGTGATTGCGTTTATCGCGCTGCTGATCAGTGGCATCGGTATCATGAACATCATGCTGGTCACCGTGAGGGAGCGCACGCGGGAGATCGGCATCCGCAAGGCCATCGGCGCGGCGCAGCGCGAGATCATGTGGCAATTCCTGATCGAGGCGTTTCTGATCAGCGGCGGCGGGGCGGTGATTGGCATCCTGATCGGCATCGGCATACCGGTGGCGGCGCAGCAGCTTCTGCCGGGGAATTTGCGTGTGCCCATTTCGGGGTTCAGCGTGATTGTGGCATTTCTGGTTTCGTGTTCCACAGGCCTGTTTTTTGGCTGGTTGCCGGCGCGGCAGGCGGCGGCGCTCGAACCCATCGAATCGTTGCGCTATGAGTAGAGAGATCGGAGGAAGAGGCATGGCCTGGAAACGTGGCGTGGCAGGTGGACTTTTGGCGGCGCTGATCGGAGCGGGCGGGATTCATGCACAAGAGGCGCCGGCGCCCGCAGCAGGCAGCGGTCCGGTGCAGTTGACGCTGAAGCGCGCCGTGGAGCTGGCACTGGCCAACAGCAAGGACATTCAATTGGCAAAACTGCAGGTCCAAGCGGCGCAGGACGCCGCGCAACTCACACACGCGGAATTCCTGCCCAACCTTTATGCAGGGTCGGGCGCAGGCTACACCTACGGATTGCCGGAAACTCCGGGTGGGCGCCCGCCGGCCATTTTCAGCGTCACCTATACCGAGCAGATTTTTAACGGGCCGTTGCGCGGGCTGGCCAAAGAGCAGCAAGAAAGGGTACGGGCGCAACGCGCGGCATTGGAGGATACGCGCAACGCCGTGATGGTGCGTGTGGCTTCCGGTTATCTGGAACTCGTAAAGGTGCGGCACTCCCTGGAATTGCTGCTCACGGAAAAGGACAGCGCCGACAAGATCGTGGAGGTGACCAAGGAGCGCGAGGGCGAAGGCTTTGAGCTGCCCGTGGAAGTGACCAGGGCGCAGCTCACGCAAGCGCAAGTGCGGCAGCGCATTCTGCAGCTCGAGGGCCGCCAGGATGAATTGGAAGTTTTTTTGCGCAACCAAATGGGCCTCGCGCCGGACCAGCCCATGGAGGTGACGCCGGAAGATCTGCCCGGCGCCGCGGAACAGGAAGGCGCGAACCTGATTGCACTGGCCACGCAGAGCAATACCCGACTGCTGGCGGCGGAATCCGACGTGCGCGGAAAAGAATTGCGGCTGAAGGGCGAAAAGCGTGGTTACTGGCCGACGCTCGAACTGGTGTCGATTTACGATGTGCTGGCCAAACACAATTTTCAGAACAACGATTATTTTGTGCTGAACGAGAAGAATTTCCGGTACAACAACTTGAACGCGGGTGTGAGTATCAACGTGCCGATTTTCAGTTCCAAGACGCGCGCCAATGTGTCGCTGGCCCAGGTGAACCTGGAAGCGGCGAAAATCAATCTAAGCAACACGCGCAACCAGGTGAGCGCCGAAGTGCGGCAGAAATCGCGCAAGGTGCAGCAGGCGGACGCGGGTAAGGAAGTGGCACGGCTGGAGCTGCAATTGGCACAGCAGAATGTGGCGGTGCTGCAATCACAATATGGGGAAGGCAAGGCCAACCTGCGCGACGTGGAAAAAGCGCGGCTCGACGAAAATGAAAAGTGGATGGCGTATCTCGACACCAATTTCCAGCGGCAGCAGGCGCAGCTCGACTTGCTGAAAACCGCCGGGCAGCTCGACAAAGTCCTGCAATAGCCGAAGCCCACATGCTCGATAAAGATAGTCTGAAAATTTTGTTGGAGGCGCTCGAGCGATTGGACGCGGGCTTCGCCGAGCTCCCCGAGTTCAAGACGTATTCTGTCGATGCCTCCCGTCTAGAGGAAGTGCTAGGCGCCACGGCCGATCGCCTGCAGGACAACTATCCTTATTTTCATCCGCTCTATGCCGGGCAGATGCTGAAGCCGCCGCACCCGGTAGCGCGCCTGGCCTATGCCCTCGCGCAGTGGATCAATCCCAACAACCACGCGCTCGACGGAGGGCGCGCGACCTCGACAATGGAGCGCGAAGCTGTTGCGGGCCTCGCGGGGATGTTCGGATGGTCCGAGCATCTCGGCCACCTATGCGGCGGCGGCACGATGGCTAACCTAGAGGCTCTTTGGGTTGCGGGACAACTTGTGCCGGGAAAACGGATCCTTGCCAGCGAGCAGGCGCACTACACACATGGACGCATCAGCGGAGTGCTGCAGTTGCCGTTCGCGGCGGTGCCTTGCGACGCGCGCGGGCGCATGGACATTGGCAAGCTGCGCGAGGAGATTTCGCGCGGGGATGTGGGCACGGTGGTGGCCTCGATGGGAACCACAGCAACCGGATCGGTGGATCCGCTGGCGGAGATTCTGGGACTAGGCGAGAAGCACGGGTTCCGCGTGCACGCCGATGCGGCGTATGGCGGCTACTTCGGCCTGGCGGCAAATCTCGGCGAAGTGGCGCGGCACGAATTCGATGTTTTATGCCGCGCGGATTCCATTGTGATTGACCCGCACAAGCATGGATTACAGCCTTATGGCTGCGGCTGCGTACTGTTTCGCGAGCCGGCGGTGGGGCGGCTCTACAGGCACGATTCGCCGTTCACCTATTTCAGTTCGCAGGAGCTGCACCTCGGCGAAATCAGCCTGGAATGTTCGCGGCCGGGTGCATCGGCGGCCGCACTTTGGGCCACGCAGCAGATGCTCCCACTCACGCGGGGCGGGGAATTCGCACGCGGACTCGAAGACTGCCGCAGTGCCGCGCTCGATCTGTATTCGCGGCTGCAAGAAGACGCCCGCTACGTGACCGCGTTCCCTCCGGAACTCGATATCGTGGTGTTTGCGCCGCAAGCGGAAAGCGTCAGTGAGGCTTCCGAGCTTTCGCGCAAAATCTTCAATGCGGTGGCGCGGCGGAACCTTCACCTGGCTGTGGCGAGGTTGCCGGTGAAGTTCTTCGCCGCGAATCTGGGCGACATGCGGCAGGACCGCACCACCATCACCTGCCTTCGGTCAGTGCTGATGAAGCCCGAGCACCGCGAGTGGGTCGGGCGGATATGGGAGTTGCTGGTCGAGGCGACCGATGAATGCCTGAAAAGGCGGGCCGGGATCGGGAATTAGCCAAGCCGCCGCGGTGGGCCCGTTCGCAAAATACGCTCAGGGCAGGCAAAAGGCGCTCGACCTGGGCTACAACTGTAAATTACGCTTAATGCGGGATTTAGCGTTTCGATGTGTCTTTGGCACCCATTGGCAGAAACGCCTGCCCGAATGCAATCAACTCGGTTAAACTATTATCTAGACTGGTTGGGGTACTTCAAGCCGTCTAAAGGACGGTATTTTCTTGGCCATTTTTGGCCACGTTTTGCACACTATTTCGGACCACTGAGGGTGAAGAATGCCGGATGTCTTGAAAACATTGCTGTTGAATCCGCCGAGCTTCGAGAACTTCGACGGTGGAGCGAGCTCGCGGTGGCCCGCGACACGCGAGATTGAGTCTTACTGGTACCCGGTGTGGCTGAGCTACCCCGCGGGTATGATCCCTGGCAGCCGCCTGCTGGATGCTTCTCCTCACAAAATCAACTGGCAGCAGACGGTCCAGATCTGCAAGGACTACGAATTTCTGGTGCTGTTCACCTCGACCGTCGGGTTTGAAAGCGACGTCAAGCTGCTGCGCAAGATCAAAGAGGCGAATCCCTTGATGAAGGTGGCCTTTGTCGGGCCGCACGGCCACATCAAGCCGGACGAGACCCTGAACGCCAGCGAAGATATCGACTTCATCGTGCGCGGTGAGTTCGACCACGCGGTGACCGAATACGCGCACGGGCGCTCGCTAAGTGAGATTCTCGGCGCCAGCTACAAGAAAGACGGCAAGATCGTCCACAACGCCCCGCGTCCGCAGCTGCACACGGAAGAGTTGGACGCGCTGCCGTTCGCCGCGGATGTCTATAAGCGCGATTTGCAGATCGAGCGCTACAACGTGCCGTTCCTGCTGAACCCGTTTATTTCGTTCTACAGCTCGCGCGGCTGCCCGGCGCTGTGCACCTTCTGCATGTGGCCGCAGACGCTTTCCGGCCACGCCTGGCGCACGCGCTCGGTGGACAACGTGGTGGAGGAAGTGAAGCGCGCGCTGGCTTACTTCCCGCAGATGAAAGAGATTTTCTTCGATGACGACACCTTCAACATTCGCAAGGACCGCGTCATCGAATTGAGCAAGAAGTTCAAGCCGCTGAAGTTTCAGTGGTCCTGCACGGCGCGCTGCCACAGCAAGTACGAAGAACTGAAGGCCATGGCCGACGGCGGGGCGCGCCTCTTCATCGTGGGTTTCGAATCCGGCGACACGCAGATCCTCAAGAACATCAAGAAGGGCGCCACCATCGAGATGGCTCGCGAGTTCATGAAGAACTGCAAGAAGGTGGGCATCAAGGTGCACGGCGACTTCATCATCGGCCTGCCCGGCGAAACCAAAGAAACCATCGCCAAGACCATCGATTTTGCGAAGGAACTGGACTGTGAAACCATCCAGGTTTCACTGGCCCACGCCATGCCCGGCACCGAGCTGCACGAGCAGATGTCCAAGGAAGGCTTCCTGCGGGTGGAGGCGCTTGCCGACCAGAGCGGCCACCAGTTGCCCCACATCGAATTCCCACACCTCTCGAAGGCAGAGATGATGGCGGGCGTGACGCGCTTCTACGACGAATACTATTTCCGCCCCAAGGTCGTCTGGCGCATCGTGAAGGAAGCGCTGTGGGACAGCCACGAGCGCAAGCGGCTCTATCACGAAGCCACGGACTTCCTGCGGCTGCGCGCCGAGCGCCTGAAGTGGGTGCAGCAGGGGGGCGATGCGCCGAAGACGATGGTCGCGGTGTCCGGCACGTCGTCGGCCGGCGGCAACGACTAATTCCCAAGAATGAGTCACGAGCATAGGCTGCGATTCAAGACGCTGGTGATGGTCTTGCTGATGGTAGTGTGCGCGAACACCGGTGACCTCATGCTGGCGCGCGGCATGAAACAGATCGGTAACGTGGTGATTTCGGTTTCCGGGCTGCAGCACGCTTTGTGGCTGACCATCCAGAACGCCAGCATCTGGATTGGCATCGGGTTTCTGATTGGCTTCACACTTTGTTACATGACCGCGGTGAGCTGGGCGGATTACAGCTTTGTGATGCCCGCGGGCGCGTTCGGCTACGCCATTCAGACGATGCTGGCGATTGTGGTCCTACACGAAACTGTTTCGGTGAAGCACTGGATTGGCGTCCTGTTGATTTGCGGCGGCGTGTTGCTGGTGGGGCAGACCAAGCCAAACACGACCAACGTAGCGGTATTGCCCTCATGAGCCCCCGCGCCACACTGCTTCTGGTTTTTTTTGTGCTGTGCAACACCGGCGGCGAGATTGCCATGTCCTACGGCGTCAAGCAGGTGGGCGAGCCGGAAAGCTTCCAGCCAAAGGCCCTGCTGCGCTTTGTGTGGACAACGGTGCAGAACAGCTGGCTGTGGCTAGCGTTGCCGCTGCTGGCGGCGTCGTTTTATTCACTGCTGATTCTGTTTTCCTGGGCGCCGGTCAGCGTGGTGATCCCGGCGTCGGCTTCGAACTACATCGTGGGCACGTTTGGAGCAAAATATTTGCTGAAGGAAGATGTCTCGTTCAAACGCTGGATGGGCGTGATTATGGTTTGCATTGGTGTGACGCTGGTGTTGCTGACAGGAAAGATTCGAGTTTCTTGATAATTTACATTCCCTTTCCCTAGATATTGTGCCGCCCCTCCTGGGCTCGGGCAGTTTGTCGAATTGTTCTCGGCGCTGAAGAAGCGCTGGGCTAATTTCCTTCGCGATTCCGGCGCTTTAGGAAAGATGCTGGCATCCCGATGGGACAGGTAAAAGGCAGCACTACATTCGATCGCTGGATTTTCCTGAGCACATGACCTGAGTGCCGCTAGTTATGGGCGGTTGGTGAGGACGTAGCGGCCGCCGGCATGCGTCAATTCGTAGGCCGGAGCGACAGCCGCAAGGGTGTCTCGCCTTTTTTCGTTGTGCGTGATGAAGTAGACGCGATGCGACCCGGCCCAGAGCTGCGCGAACCGCGTGTCATCCAGAAAAATATCCGGAGAATCAGGAAAGAGCGAGCCGTACCAGAGGCCGTTGACGCGGCCGTTCAGGACGAGAATCTGCTGGCCCGTGTAATAGCGCACCGAGGAGGCGTTAGCGTATTCGCCCTCGCAGACGATGAGTTCGCCTGGCTGCAAGTGTTGCTGGATCTTGTCGGCGAACTGCTTCGAACCCAGGATGGGATAGAAAACGCCCATGGAAACAAGGGCGCACTGGAGAAACACGGCCATCATGGCCACGAGAGCCCAGTTGGCGACTTGCGTTTTGCCACGGCGGCGGAGAAACAAATTCAGAAGAGGGCCAAGGAAAAACGCCAACGCGGTGCCGATGAGCGGCCCGCGGAAGAAGCTCATGGCGTTGCCGGTGAGGTCGAGCATGTGCCCGAGCGAGAGCGCGTAGAGATTGGGATTTTTGTTGAGTTCGTCAAAGAGTTCCGTGCCAGGAGCCGGCGCGTGTGTGGTCAACGCCAGCGCGCCGGTGAGGGCGGCAATCAGCAGGCCGAAGACGAGAAGCACGGTGGCCGAGCGGCGTCCTGCTCGAGCGATCGGCGAGCCGATGGGTGCTTGGCCTTCGCGCGCCATCCAGTGGCCGATGAGCAGCGCCAGGCCGGGCAAACCGGGAGCCAGATAGTATTCCTGGCGCGTGGAGAAGCTGAAAAACAGCAAAATCACGGCGGGCCAGAGAAAGCAAAGCAGCAGAGCGGGCTCCGGCGTGCGCCGCACTCCGGCGATGCGCGGCAGACGCAAGCGCACTTGCGCGAGCGCCTGCGGAAGGAACGAGCTCCACGGCAGGTACCAGAGTAGAATCAAGACGTAAAAGAGAAAAATGTTAATGGTGTCGTAGTCTCTGGGGTAGCGCTTGCCGAGGTAGCGCAGAAACTGCTCATTGACGAAATAAAACCACAAAAAGCCTTTGGCTTGCCCGGCGGGTGGATTGCGCAACGCTGCAAGAATGTGCCATGGCGTGGCAATCAGCAAAAACACAACAGTGCTTGAGAAGAGATGCATCTTCAGGATGTGGCGCAGGTCGCGAACCAGCAGCAGGAAGAGGAACATGATCGCGCAGGGGAAGACGATGCCGATGAGGCTCTTGGTGAGGACGTTCAGCGCGATCGCCGCGGCGATACCCCAGCAGGAAAGCATCGTGGGCTTTTCCGACTGCCAGCCGTCGAGGAAAAGATATAGGGCGATGCCGATCCACAGGCCGACCATGACGTCTGGAATCATGATGCGCGTGAAAAGGTAAGGCCCGATGGTAGCCAGGAAAACGACCCCCGCCCAGAAGCCCGATTGTGGCGTGAGGAAGCGCCGGCCGAAGAAATAAAGAAGGAACGTCAGGAGCAGGACGCTGAGATGCAGCGTCAGGCGCGCGCTCCACGTGGCGACGCCGAAAAGCTTGATGCCCACGGCCACACCCCAATAGGGCAGCGGGGCCTTTTCAAGATAGCGGACGCCGTTTTCGTGCAGCGTGACCCAGTCATGGCGCACGAGGATGTCGCGGCCGGCGTCGGCGTGCGAAGCGTCCACATCATCCTGCAGCGGCGCCGTGAACAGGCCGGGGCCGTAGACCGCGAGCCACAAAAGAGTCAGGATGACGAGCGAAGACCAGGTGCGTTGTCCGGCCGAACGAAACATTCCGATTGCGAACCCCAAGCGCGGGATACCAGACGCGAAAACGCCGGTGATTCGAAAAGACTAGTTTAACATGCGCCCCCGCCGGGAACGGAAAAACGGGGATTACTGCAGAGTTCGGAGAGAAGAGCGCAGACTGCACAGAGGAAAGAAGCTATTAGCTATTTCTTGACTTTGGCAGACTCCAGCGTGGCCACCTTGCCAACTTGCTGCCGAACCCCTTCGACTGTATACGCATTTCCTCGGGGTCGATTTACGCTGAGAAGAGGCAGAATGCCTCAAGGCACCGTCGAGGCGTGCTATTCTAAACTTTAGAACCTCGCCTAGCAGCGGTGGAAGTGCAGCGGAATACCGGGGATAGCAGCGCCATTCCGCAGCGAGTTGCCGCGCGGCAATCCGGAGTGAGGCATTTGGGTGCAGGAATGA
>DATFSI010000007.1:0-7830 GCA_035262705.1 Candidatus Acidiferrum sp.
TCGCCGCCGCACTCCGCGCACTTCAGCACCTTATCGTGGAATTCCATTTTGCCCCACCCCCTGGGCCCTATCGGGCGGGGGGCCGGGCTCTTCCTCGACGGGCCACGTTGTCAAATCAGACCTGTAACCGGGGGACGCCGGGCACGGATCCCTGGGGCCTGCGGGCGAAGAAATGGAACGTCTACCCAACTTGCTCTGCCTGATAGGGGCCTGATCCCGGAAGTGCGGCGCCGAGCCGCGTCTCGTTCAGTTTTTTAGTCCTGCTCGCGACGCTGCTTCTTGCGCAGTCGCTTCCGCGAAAGCGCTTCTTTTGCCCGGCGCTTCTCGCCGGGCTTCATGTAGAAGCTGTGTTTCTTTATCTCCTTGATGATGTCTTCCTGCTGCACCTTGCGTTTGAATCGCCGCAGGGCATTCTCCAGAGATTCATTCTCCTGAATGACAACTTCTGCCAATGTACTTCACCCCAATTCTGGTTCGGATTGCCTGCTTGCAGTGCCGTCACTGTCTTACCGCACTGCGCCTGCATACATTATCGCATGAGGTTGTTGGCTTCTTGTAGTCAATTCCGGCCCTCCAAGTCAAGCAATCTTTCTTCCGCGTCGCCTACTGGCCGCGCTGTGTATATGCAACATTACTTGCCCAAAACGTATACCCCGTGCCCGCAGTGCCTCCCCCCTTGCCTCTGCTGCTACAATCGAGGCCAAATCCTGTTGTCGGGAGCCGACCTTCATGCCCGATATGCGCGATGCCGTCGGAGTACTCCTCGCCGGAGGTCAGGGCGAGCGCCTTTGGCCCCTCACCCGTGATCGCGCGAAACCTGCCGTTCCTTTCGGCGGTCTCTACCGCATCATTGACATTACCCTCTCGAATTGCATCAATTCCGGCCTGCATCGCGTCTTCGTTCTTACCCAGTACAAAGCCCTCAGCCTTACCCGGCACGTCCGCGCCGGCTGGTCTCCTCTTATGGGCCTGGGCGAATTCATTGAAGTCCTTCCTCCGCAGATGCGCGTCTCTCAGCAGTGGTACCAGGGCACCGCCGACGCCGTTTATCAGAACATCTACTCCCTCGGCAGTGAGCGCTCCAAATACACCTTCATCCTCTCCGGCGATCACATCTACAAGATGGACTACGCCAAGATGCTCCAACAGCATATCGATTCCGGCGCCGAAGTCTCCGTAGCCACCATCGAAGTTCCCGCCGCCGAGGCTGCCCGCCAGTTCGGCGTCATCGAAACCGACAAGGACTGGCGCATCATCGGCTTCGAGGAAAAACCCGCCGCTCCCAAAGCTTCGCCCCACAAGTCCACGCACTGCAACGCCTCCATGGGCGTCTACATCTTCAACACTCAACTACTCATCCCTACGCTGCTGGCCGACTCCGAAGATCCCAAATCCGCCCACGATTTCGGCAAAGACATTATCCCGCGCATCATCAGCAAGCATCGCGTCTTCGCTTACAACTTCGTCGACGAAAACTCCAAGGAATCCCTCTACTGGCGCGATGTCGGCACGCTCGATGCCTACTACGAAGCCAACATGGACCTCGTCAGCGTCTCCCCGGTCTTCAACCTCTACGACAAAGCTTGGCCCCTCCGCACTTGGCAGCACCAGTATCCGCCGGCGAAATTCGTCTTCGCCGACGCCGACCGCATGGGCATCGCGCTTGACTCTATCGTCGCCCACGGCTCCATTCTTTCCGGCGGCCGCGTCCAGAACTCCCTCATTGGTTACGACGTGCGCGTCAACAGCTATTGCGAAGTCACCGCCTCCATCATCTACAACCACGTCAACATCGGCCGCCATTCGCGCATCTGCCGCGCCATTATCGACCGCCACGTCAGCCTCCCCGAGCACACCGAAATCGGCTACGACCTCGAAGCTGACAAGCGCCGCTTCCACGTCACCCCTTCCGGCATCGTCGTTGTCGTCCGCCAAGAGTCCCTCCTCGAAGAACCCGAATCCCAATGAGTGGCACATGTGGCACAGGCACTCCTGCCTGGCGACCCGATCCGGCGCTACATCTCAAATGAAATTGAGGATTTGCCCTGAACCTCGGAGGGTGCCCCACCCTTGGTTTGTAAAGGTGGGTCTTCTGCTCTTGCGCCACAAGACTTCTTCTCTGTGTTCTCTGTGCGCTTCCTCTGCGCTCTCTGTGCAACTCTTGCTCGCCATTCGCCACTTCTCATCCTTTGTTACAATATCCGTTCGCTCGAATCCATTGGAGGAGCCACTGCCCCCATGTCCACCAAAATCACCCGCGTCCGCGCCCGCCAGGTCATCGATTCCCGCGGCAATCCCACCGTGGAAGCCGACGTCATCCTCGAGTCCGGCGGTTTCGGCCGCGCCGCCGTTCCCTCCGGCGCCTCCACCGGCGAACATGAAGCCCTCGAACTCCGCGACGCCGACAAATCCAAATACCTCGGCAAGGGCGTCCTCAAAGCCGTGCACAATGCCAACACGGAAATCGCCAAGGCCGTCACCGGCTCCGACGCCGCCGACCAGCGCGCCCTCGACCACAAAATGATCACCCTCGACGGCACGCCCACCAAGTCCCGCCTCGGCGCCAACGCTATCCTGGCCGTCTCCATGGCCTCCGCCCGCGCTGCTGCTGCTTCGCTCAAGCAGCCGCTCTATAAATATCTTTCCCGCTATTCCACCGACCCCTCCGCGAATCTTCTCCCTGTGCCGATGATGAACATCCTCAACGGCGGGGCCCACGCCGATAGCTCCGTGGACTTCCAGGAATTCATGGTCATGCCCGTTGGCGCACCCAATTTTTCCGAGGCCCTCCGCTGGGGCGTGGAAATCTTCCACGCTCTCAAAACCGCGCTGAAAAAGCACGGCTACTCCACCGCCGTCGGCGACGAAGGCGGCTTCGCCCCCAGTTGCACATCCAACGAAGAAGCCATCCAGATTGTGTTCGAAGCCATCAGCGCCGCCGGCTATCAGCCCGGCGAACAGGTCGCCATCGCGCTCGATCCTGCGTCCAGCGAGTTCTACGACAAGTCCGGCGCCAAATATGTTTTTAAAAAATCCGACAAATCCGCGCACACCTCGCCCGAAATGGCCGCCTACTGGACCACCTGGGTCGAAAAATATCCCATCGTCTCCATCGAAGACGGCATGGCCGAGGACGACTGGTCCGGCTGGAAAACGCTCACACAGAGCGTCGGTAGCAAATCCTCCAAGAAGAAAATCCAGCTCGTTGGCGACGACCTCTTCGTAACCAACACCGAGCGCCTTTCCCGCGGCATCAACGAAGGCATCGCCAACGCTATCCTCATCAAGCTCAACCAGATTGGCAGCGTCACCGAAACCATCGACGCCATCGAACTCGCCCGCAAGGCCGGCTACAACTCCATCATTTCCCACCGCTCCGGCGAAACCGAAGACACCTTCATCGCCGACCTCGCCGTCGCCACCGCCGCCGGCCAGATCAAGACCGGTTCCGCGTCGCGCACCGACCGCATCGCCAAATACAACCAGCTTCTCCGCATCGAAGAGGAACTCGGCCCCGCCGCCCGCTTCAACGGCAAAGCTCCTCTCCGTTAGCCGGATGCTTTTCTTTTTGTGATGGCCGACCTTTACGTCGGTTCTCGGCACAGGCCTCAGCCTGTGTCTCTGTGATGGTGCGGGTTTTCTTTCTCTCTTTCTTCTTGGGTGCCCCATCCTCGGTCTGCGAGGGTGAGTCTCCGATCTGACATGACATCACTAGCTCGCCTCTAGGTTAAGCTGTTCTCGACCACCATTCCATGAACCGCAATTCCAACATCCTTGCCGGCCTCGCCGCCGCCGGACAATCCGTCGCGGCTCACCCGGTCAGCTACCGCCCTTTCCTCTATTTCTTCAAACCTCTCGCCACGCTTCTGATTCTTGCGTTGGCGCTTGCGAACGTCGGAAAAACGAAGCGCCCTTTCGCGCGATGGATCGCTCTCGGTCTTTTCTTCTCTCTTTGCGGAGACATCCTTCTTATTTGGCCCAACAAATGGTTTCTCCCGGGCCTCGCCGTTTTTCTGCTGGCCCACGTCTCTTACCTCGCCGCCCTCACGCGTGACACCAAACTTCCGGCGAACACGATCGTCTGGCTTGCGTTGCTGGCGGTTGCCGTGGCCGACTTTGTCGTGCTTCGGCCCTATCTTCCCAAGGGCTTCGAGCCTCCCGTAGTCATTTATGCCTTTGTGCTGGCCACCATGGTTGCGCAGGCCATCGGACGCGCGCTCCTTCTTCGCACGGTTGCCGCCAGATTCGCGGCCATCGGGGCCTTCTTCTTCCTCGTCTCGGACACGCTCCTCGCCTATGACCGTTTCCACTCCGCCATCCCTCTTGCGCCGCTTCTCATCCTCGCGCCGTACTACGCCGCGCAACTTTTCCTGGCACTCTCGACGCGCCCCGCCAATTCTTGAATCGTCCTATCCTTCTCCTTTTCTATCTGGATCCATATTTACCGTAGGTGACTCGGACGCCGCAGCTGACCTCTAGAACAGTTACCCGCGAAAGTATGCGTTGTTAGGCTGACTGCAGGCCACAGGAAAGCGGCCCGCG
Organism: Candidatus Acidiferrum sp.; assembly: GCA_035262705.1. GTDB lineage: Bacteria > Acidobacteriota > Terriglobia > Acidiferrales > UBA7541 > Acidiferrum. Next base: position 4,543 of record DATFSI010000007.1, read on the forward strand.
GTGCGCAACGGCACCAAGGATTCGAGGACGCATCTGTTTCGCTCGGTGGTCAACCAAGGGTGAATCGTGTTTCGGCTGGATTACATTTCATGCATTCTTACAGTTGTCTCCACCATCCTGATCGGCAGGAGAATCTGGCAGGGGTGGGTGCTGGCCAGTGCAAATAGCGTGGTAGTTTGCGTAATCGCCACGCGCACCGCGCAATTCGGATTCGTGCCCGCCAATCTTTTCTGCATCGCACTGTATTCCTACAACGTGTGGAACTGGCGCAAGCAGTAGCCGCAACCGGGATAAATCTGGCGCATTAGCGCCCCTGGCAACCTGCGGCTCTGGCCACGGACGCGCTCAATGGCGGCTCACTGCAGCTCCGGCGGAATCGGATTGCCGGGCCGCTCCTCATCCCAGATCATGGAGAGGATCCACCAGCGCTTTCCGTCGAAATACAGCTGAAAAATGTTTACGCCGCGCGTGATCATTTTGCCAGCGGCGGTTTTTCCCTCATAGCTGCTCAGCACTGTCGCCACATTGCCGTATCTTTTGATCACGTGGGCCAGTTCGCGTTCCGTGAAGCCGTTCTTCACCAGCCAGGCGTCGGACTCGTCGGCGAATTCCTGCTCCGTTACGGGTTTCGCGGTGACCGCGCCGGTTTTCGCATCCACCGCAACCGCCACCGAGCGCGAGTCGGGATCGAAAAGCGTGCGGTCGCGGCCCCAATCGCGGGCCACACCTACGCCGCCGGAAATCGTCTCGTAACTCGCCCTCACGATGCCCTCAATGGTGCTCACATCTTCGGTCCGCGCGGGGACTACCGGCCGCTCCACGTGCGGTTTGTTCTGCGCGGCTGCCGGCCCCGCGCCGCAGGCAAAAATCAGTAGCACGCATCCCAGTCGAGTTCCAAGTGCTGATTTCATGCTGTTCCTCCGTCCGGCACACAGCCATCTTCGTTGCAAAAAGCAAGCCGCCATAGTGTATGGACAAATGCGTGTGGTGGAAAGGCAGGCGAAGGGAGTATCGCCGCGGCCCGCAAAAACGGCAAACTCGACGGCCGCCCGCGTTCGCCCCGGCCGAGGAGGGGGCTCCGTCACGCCGGCAAGCTGAAAATAACACCCCCTCCTAATCTCACGGTTACTCCCCAGAAACATTCTCCGAGACTTACCGCAACGGCGGACTGTTTCGATTAGTTACATTTAGACGGGAGACCCGTGCCCAAAGCGGCGCAATTAGCGGACCAGGCGGAGGACTGCGTCGGCGAAGGAGTGCCACAGAGCGGTGTTGCCGATGGGAACGCGGACCTGGTGGACGACGATGAGCGCTGCTCCGGCCCAGAGGGTGACACGATGAAGCTTGCGCGTGGACCAGAGGTCGTAGGCGGCGAGGATGACCGGGAAGCTGCAAGTGAGCAAGTCGGCGACCATGAGGCTGCTGAGGAAAGGCCAGCGGGCGGTGGCGGCCAGCAGGAGCGCGGTGGTGGCCAGCAGCAGGTAGCGCTTGTGCGCAGCGGAATCGGTGCGATTGCGGAAGCCGAGATAGAGAAGCACGGCGAACAGCACGATGTCGGTGATCGGAATGATATAGAAGGTGCGCGGGTCGAGTCCGGCGAAACTGGGTTGCGCGGCGTGGCGCACCAGGGAGTCTGTGGCGGCGAGCACGCCGAGAACAATCATGGCGCAGCCGAGCGCGAGGCCGGCCAGGCCGAGGCGGCGGTGAAGGTCGGTGCGCCCGGCGGCGACGAGGGAGGTCTGCGTGATGAGGAGAAGCATCCAGACGGAGAAGGCGGCTCCGTGGAGGTGGATGAGGCGGTTGGGCAGGGGCGCGTGGAAGACACCGGCGAGATAGTAAGTGCGGGCGAAGCCGATGAAGACGGTGGCGAGCATGAGCGCGACCATGGAAGAGAAGAAGAGGTGGTCGTAGCGGCGGCCGGGAAGTTTTGGCGGCGCGGGGCGCGCAGGAGCGGCCGCGGGAGCGGTGGTCGTGGCCATGGTGGTCTCCGTCGAGAAGAAGTTGAGGACAGTTTACAGGGAATCGCCGGTGAGCCGAAGGATTTTTAACAGGAGAGGCACGGAGGAAGAGCACAGAGAACACCGGGAAGAGGATTGGTGGCGTTAGAGCGTAAGACCCACCCTTACCAAACCAAGCATGGGACACCCTTCGACGCTCAAAGTAAACCCTCAAGTTCACTTGAGTGATCCGATCGCGGGACACGAAACTCAGGACACAGAGGACGGAATACTACTCGAGGAGGCGCTTGAGGAGACGGTCGAGGAGGATGCGATCCTGCGGACCGAGTTTGGTGAACTCGACGCCCATGCCTTTGCCGGGGAGGACACTGCGGACGATGCCGTCGGCCCGCACTGTGCCGCCGGGAACCTCGAAGACCAGGCGCAGCTCGGTCTCTACGGGCGCGGGGTTCGAGGCGTCGATGAAGACCCCGCCCTTGCCCAGCGTTTTCACGCGGGAGGTCTGGTGGTCGCCGCCACCATACCAGGCCACGAACATGCCCTTGGGCAGGGAGATGCGCTGGTAGCGGCGCGCGGGGGTGTTGAAAGTGGCGGTATTCGCCATGGAAAGAAAGGTACGTGGGGGAGGCGTTGGGAGGCCATAGGACGAAAGTTCTAGTGATGACTGGTGGAAGAGAAGAGAGCCTTTAACTGTTAACCGAAGGGTTGCTAGTTCGAATCTAGCCCGGGGAGCCAACTTAAATCCCGTCCTCAATTAGATTTATGCTGCTTTCGCTTCTTCGTTTCCAACCATTTCTGGTTGCCCAAGTTGCCCAACTGAAATTTCCATACTCACCGACAGCGCAAAACCGAGACCCGTTTTTTCGGCCACGTCCTTGCGCCAGTCCACGTCCTCCTGCAATTGGGCAGCGTACTTGTCCGTAACATCCTTGTTTGCGTGGCCAATCCAGAACTTTTCAAGGTCCCACGGCACACGGTTCTTTCGCAGGTGCATAACGCGGAATCGCCGGAAGCTGTGGAACGCCTTTCCATCCTGTTTCAAGTTGAGCTTGGTCAGGATTGGGTTCAGACCGTCACGCAAGATATTTCGTTGTAGTAGCGGCTTCCCTGAGTCGGCGTGGAATAGAAAACCCTTAGTTTGGTTTCCAACGTATTCCTTGAGCATGGCCGCGAGTTCGGAACAAACGTCAACGTCTCTGATGGCGTTCTCCGTTTTCGGGTCTTGCTCCTTGCCGTTCCACACACTCTGTCGGATGTAGAGAGTTTTGCAGTCCTCAGAGACGTGCTCACCTACTTTCAGACCGAGGGCTTCCCCGATCCGAAGTCCGGT
>DATFSI010000008.1:0-6259 GCA_035262705.1 Candidatus Acidiferrum sp.
TCGCCGTTTTTTTCCTCGCCACCAGCGCCGCGGGGCAACGGTTATCCCCCCAGCAGTTCAATCGACCCGGCAATACCCTCATTGCCGACCAGTTCAACAACCGCGTCATCGAAGTCGATCCCGAGGGCAAAATCGTCTGGCAGTTCGGCAAAGGCCCCGCTGATTTCTCGCCGGCTTCCATCATCGGTACCAACGACGCGCAACGCGTTGGTCCGCTCACCTTGATGGCCGGCACTGGCACGCCCGGCGGGCAACCCGAAGCCCCTAACTGCACAAATCCCAACGGTTGCCTTGATAATCGCGTCCTTCTGGTCAACCCCGCCGGACACATCGTCTGGCAGTACGGCCAGTTTGGTGTCGCTGGCAGCGGCCCCGATCAGCTCAGCACCCCGGTCCAAAATACGTGGCTACCGCACCGGCACGTGCTCATCACCGACCAAGGAAACGGTCGCATCATTGAAGTTCGCGTCTCAAACAAAACAATCGTCTGGGAATATGACGGCCTCAATAATCCCAATTGCGCCGAGCTCTTGCAGAATGGCCACATTCTCATCTGTGATGAGAACAATAACCAGGCCCTTGAGGTCACGCACACCACTCCCAGCAACATCGTTCACACCTACACTATCGCCGGCGGGATGCTCTTCAGTGCGGTAGCTTTTGCCAGCCGCCTTTCCAACGGCCACACCCTGATCACCGACTCCGGCAACGCCCGTATCGTCGAAACCGATGAAGCCGGCGATGTCTTCTTCCAATACTTCACTAACACCGATCCCGCCAGTAATCCCCGCTGCAGCAGTGGCACGTGCACCGGCCCGCTTCCCACACGTGCGGTTCGTTTGCACAATGGCAACACCTTGATCAGCGACCAGTACAATCACCGGGTGATCGAGGTGGATCCGCAGGGAGATATTGTGCATACCTTCGGCAAGATCAACTCCCTCGGCTATGACACGCAAAGTGTGGCCGATGGCGGACTGAATTCACCTTACGACGCCAAGCATATCGGTGACTATACCGGCATCACTCCGCCCTTCTGAATTCTGCCTACCGAGCAATATAACCCGGAGCGGCTGCCGGTCCCGGCCGCCGCTCTTCTCACTCTTCTCTGTCTGCGCCCCTCTGCTTGCCCTGAGCGTTTTTCGCGAAGGGTGTTCTCTAGGTAATGCCCTTTTCTTTTCTTCTCTCCGCTTTCCTTTCCGCCCCCTTTGCTACAATCGCCCAATGTCCACTCCTGAAACCAACATGACGCAAATCGCCCGCCGCATGATCTCCGCCAAGGCCGAGCAGTTCACGGAATCCGTCATCCGTGAAATGACCCGTCTCGCCATGAAGCACAACGCCGTCAATCTATCGCAAGGTTTTCCCGATTTCGCCGCCCCCGAGGAGATCAAGGAAGCCGCCCGCCAGGCCATCTCCGATGACATCAACCAGTACGCCATCACCTGGGGCGCCAAGCCTCTTCGCGACGCGGTCATCGAAAAATTCGCCCGCACCCAGCACGTCACCTACGATCCCGAACGCGAAATCACCATCTGCTGCGGCTCTACCGAAGCGATGATGTCTGCCATGATGGCCATCATCAATCCTGGCGATGAAATCGTCGTCTTCGAGCCCTTTTACGAAAACTACGGCCCCGACGCGATTCTCTCCGGCGCCACTCCACGCTTCGTCAAAATGCGCCCGCCTGTAAAGGAAAATTCCAACTGGTCCTTTGATGAAAGGGAACTAGCCGCCGCCTTTGGGCCGCACACCAAGGCCATCATTCTCAACACGCCCAACAATCCCACCGGCAAAGTCTTCACCCGCGCCGAGCTCGAGTTTATTTGCGATCTTTGCCTCCGCTGGAGGGCCTTCTGCGTCACCGACGAGATTTACGAGCACATCCTCTACGACGGCACCGAACACATTTCCATGGCGCAAATCCCCGGCATGCGCGACCGCACCATCGTCATCAACGGCATGTCCAAAACCTATAGCGTCACCGGTTGGCGCGTCGGTTGGGCCCTCGCCCCTCCTGAAACCACGCAGGCCATCCGCAAAGTCCACGACTTCCTCACCGTCGGCGCCGCCGCGCCTCTTCAGCAAGCCGGCGCCCTCGCTCTCAAATCGCCGCAGTCTTATTACGACAAACTTGCCTCCAATTACACGGCCAAGCGTGAACGCCTCCTCCATATCCTCGCCGCATCCGGTTTCACCGTTTATAAACCTCGCGGCGCCTACTACATCATGACTGACATCTCCCACTTTCATTTCGACGAAGCTAAATATCCCGCGGAGTCGCGTGACGTCTCTTTCGCCAAATATCTCGTCGAAACCATCGGCGTCGCCTGCGTTCCAGGCTCGAGCTTCTACAACAACGCGGAGGACGGCGCTTCTCAGGTTCGCTTCACCTTCTGCAAAAAAGAAGAAACCCTCGCCGCCGCCGAGGCTCGCCTCGCGAATCTGCATTTGTAGTGGAGGTCGCGCGCTTTTGCCCGTCCTGCGGCTTTTCGCACTGGCACAAGCACTCTTGCCTGTGCCACGCTCACTGCCGACAAAAGTTTGGGGTGCCCCACATGCCGGTCTTCGGTGTGGGGATTTTGTGCCTCACCGACTCCAATTCCACCTGTGCTAAACTCCCTCCTTCAGAAGGGAACTACCGTGCCCCTCGAACTCATCCTCATCCCCGAAAACACCACTCTCGAATCCAACCGTGATGGCGCGCCCGTTGAAATTTCCGAATCCGCCTCCCGCACCTTCTTTTGTGTCCTCACCATCGCCGAACAGATCGAACAGGAATCCCTCGACGTTTCCATCTGGGGCTCCGCCGACGGCCAGAATTTCGGCAAGCGTCCCCTGCTCAAAATCCCGCAGCAATTTTATTGCGGCGCCACCAAAATGATTCTCGATGTCTCCCTTCGGCCGGAAGTAAAATTCCTTCGCGCCCGCTGGGAACTCAATCGCTGGGGCCGCGGCACACCCACGCCCCGCTTTGTCGCCGCCTTGCAACTAGAGGAAATCCCCCCCATGTCGCGCGACACCACCACCAAGCGCGCCGTCCTCGCCTCCAAATCGTAGGGGAAGCTTTACGCCGCCAGTAGGCCTCTGTAGTGGCCGACCTTGAATTTTCCTAGGAATCGAGCCGAGCGAACCCCGGCCTTCGAGCAAAATTTAGGGGCAGGAGACTGTTGGTCGGTTGCCCTGTGGTGGTCAATCTCCCGCCCCGCGAGTGGTCTTATGGAAATAGACGAAGCGCCGCGCAAAATGTTTCTTCCCGGCGCAAAATTAGTGCTCTTAATCCCTTTTAATACGCTAATTTGGTTTCCTCGGGAAATGTCGCCTCCCGTTTTTTGTATTCCTCACCCAATTTCCACAGTATCCAGATACCTCGCTACGCTCGCCTTCCACCTAAACTTCTGCGTGATCGCCTGTTGCAGCGCCTGCGCCGCCGCCGGTTCTCCGTGTGTCAGATAAACCTGCTTCGGCAGGGCCTGCAATCCCGTCAGCCATCGCAGCAGCTCGCTTTTTCCCGCGTGCGCCGAAAACTGCCCCATCGTCACGATCTCCGCCCTCACCGGCACGGTTTGCCCAAACAAGTTCAACGTTTTCGCACCCTCCTGCAGCGCTCGCCCCCGTGTGCCCTCCGCCTGAAATCCTCCCAGGATCACGCAATTTCGCGTATCCCCCAGCCGTTGCGCCAGGTGATGCAGCACGCGCCCTCCCGTCACCATCCCGCTCGCCGAAATGATGATGCACGGCGTCTTCACGTTGTTGATGCCTTTCGATTCCTCCACGCTCTGCGTCAGATGAAATTCGTGCACGTTCAGCGGGTCCCCGCCACCTTGCTCGTCGCGCGCAAACTGCACGTCATGGTCTTCTTTGTACTTCAAATACAATCCCGTCGCGCTCACCGCCATCGGGCTGTCGATATACACTGGCAGCGTCGGAATTCGCCGCAAGTCCTCCAGTTGCCGGAGGTAATACATAAACATCTGTGTCCGCCCCACCGCGAACGCCGGAATCACGATCGACCCGCCGCGCTTCGCCACGCGGTTCACAATGTCTCCGAGCAGTTGCAGCGGATCGCCCGCCTCGTGCTCTCTATCTCCATAAGTCGACTCGCACAGCAGCGTATCAATCCGCTTCGCCTCCGGCGTCACCGGGTCGTTCAGGATCGGCTCGCCATATCTCCCCACGTCCCCCGAAAACACCACCACCGACTTCTTTCCGCTCTCCGTAATCGTTAATTCCAGGCTCGACGACCCCAGAATGTGCCCCGCGTCGTACGAGGCGAAGTGAAACTCCGGCGACAAATCAAACCCGCCTTGGCGCGGCATCGGCTTCAGCAGTTGCAGCACCGGCTCCACGTCATCCGGCCCGTACAGGGAACGCGGCTCCGCGTGCTTGCTCCATTTGTTCTTGATCGCGCTTCGCGTCTCTTCTTCCTGCAGGTGTCCGGAATCCTTCAGCAGAATTCCCGTCAACTCGATCGTCGCCGGATTCGCGTAAATCGGTTTCCGGTAGCCGTCGCGGCACAGCACCGGGAGCCATCCGGTGTGGTCCAGGTGCGCATGCGTCAGCACCAGGTAATCGATCGCTTTCGGATCGACCGGCAGCGGACTCCAGTTCCGCCGCTTCAGCTCGTCCGTCCCCTGAAACAGTCCGCAGTCAATCAGCAACTTCTTGCCGGCTGCCTCCACCAGATATTTCGATCCCGTAACGCATCCCGCCGCACCCAAAAAAGTTAGTTTCGCCATGGTCATTGCATTGTACTGGATTCAGTTTTTCTTTCTCCTCTAAAATCTCAGAATTATCTTCGCGAAGGAGCCCGCTGATCGAAACCATCGAGATTCATGACGACAAAATCAAGTCTCGCGACTCGTTCCTCTTCCCGTTTTCTATTTTCTAATCTCTATTTTCGCCTTGGATTTTGTGCGTGACGATATTCACCTCACCCGCATCGAACCGGTGCGCCCACCTTCCCGTGAGCGCATATTCCTTTTGAGGTGAACACATGTCTTACGGCGGCAAGGAACTCGCAAACGCTTTTCGAACCGTTCGCAAAAACACCATTAAGGTCGCGGAGGATATCCCCGAGTCGAGCTACAGCCATTCTCCCGCGCCGGATGTGCGCTCCGTGGCCCACTTGCTCGCGCACGTTGCCATCTCCACCCGCATCTGGCTGAAACTCAACCGGGACCTGCGCCTGACCACGCTGGTCGGCTTTGATTTCCTCTCGGTCCGCGACCACTTCCTTGCCGAGGAGAATAAGCCTCGCACCAAAGCCCAGATCCTCGAGTTGCTTCACAAAGAAGGCGAAGAGTTTGCCTCCTGGCTCGAAACCCTCGCCCCGGAATTTCTCGACGAAGGCGTCACCGATCCCGACGGCACAACCGTGCGCACCCGTTTCGAACGCATCCTCGGCGCCAAAGAGCATGAAATGCACCATCGCGGCCAGTTGATGCTCATCGAGCGGCAACTCGGCATCGTCCCCCACCTCACGCGCCAGTTTAACGAACGCGTCGCGCAATTGCGTGCCGCCAGAGCCTGACCCGTTAGGTGTTGCCAAAAAAAGAGGGGCATGCCTTGTAGGCTGCCCCTCTTCCCATTTTCAGGTACCCATTCACCTGCCCCTCCCACTCCGGCCCCGCCGCGCGATCTTTCTCCGCCATCAGCCGCACCCGCTCGTCGGCATCCGCGGTCAGCGCCGTGCGCTCATACTCCACTTCCACGCGTGTCTTCTCGCCTTCCGCCGTCAATTGCAAAGTAATCAGCGTCGCCAGCATATCCGGAATCACATAAACGTACTGCACCCGACCATTCTTCCAGTCCAGTTGCGTATTCACCCACACCGCCTTGTGATTCCCATGCGCTACCATAAACACCATCCCGCGTTTATCCGCCGCCGGCAGGGGATAGACGAATTGCGGTTCCCACCTCGGAGCCCACGTCCGCTCCTTGTCCGCTCCGAATAGCGGCGCCACACGCTCCATCGGCGCCTGCGCCGTAAATACAAATTTCTCGTCGGTATGTGCTCGCGCAGTTCCTGCTGCGGTCACCGCCTTATGACCGCAGTGTGTGCTATGCAGATGTTGTTGAACACGCGGCCCCGCCATCGCCACACTTGCGAAAGCCCACCCGAGCACAAACACCCATGCCCCGTTCATCACTCTTTCTCCTTCAATTTGTGGCTGTCGCTGGCCTTCAGCGTCAATCCATAAATCTTCTTCAACTCGGCAATCTGCGCGGTCGATTCCTTCCCGAATGGCGCCTTCCC
>DATFSI010000009.1:0-64047 GCA_035262705.1 Candidatus Acidiferrum sp.
AGTTCGCGTTCTTTTTCGTTGCTCTGTTTCTGGAGCGCGGCCAGTTGATCTGCCTGTGCGGCGAGTAACGCATCCGCGGCGGCCTTTTCCGCGGAAAGCTTTTGCAATGGATCGCTGTTGGAAGCAACAGCGCCGGCGAAATTCGGCGCCGGCGCCGGCGGCGCAGCGTGGTTCATGGCCCCCAAGCGATAACCGCCATAAGCCGCAGCCAGCACGAGAGAGGCAGCGAGGCCTGACACGAGCAGCGGGCTCCTTACCAGCCTACTTAGATAACGAGGAACTCCACCGACTGCAGGAAGTTTAGACAAATCGGGAGCGACGTTCGCGTTGGCGCGCACGCTGTCCAGCAAGCGGCGGCGGGCGCGAGCCTCATCCCAGTCGGGCTGATGCTCTTCACCAAAACTCTCTGCCAAAGCCGCCATGCCATGCGTGGCCAATACCTGATGCTCCGCCAAGAGTTCGGCGCACGATTCGCACTCCTGCAAATGAACGCGAAGCTCCGACAACTCCAGCAGGGAAAGACTCCCAGAGACGGCCAGGGCGCAGAGTTGCCGAAACCTTTCGTGATGGTCGTCTTGCATATCGTTAAAGCGCATGTTTGCTGTCCCGAAGTTTTTGCACAAAGGCACTCTTGCGGAGGCGCTCCAGGCCTCGATAGAAATGGTGCCTTGTGTTGCCGAGTGATTCCTGTTGCCGGCGGCTGATTTCCCGCAGGTCCAGACCTTGGAAATAGAATAGCTCAAGAGTCGAGCGCTGGGCCCGGGGAAGTTGAGCGAAGGCCTTCAGCAACTGCTCGCGGTCGAGTTTGGCGCCAATCTCGCGATCCAAGTCGGTCTCTCCAATGAGAATATCGTCGAGAGAGCCCAAGTCTGTACCAGCATAAAAGCCGCGGCGCACCAGGCGGGCACGGTGGTCGAGCGCGCGATGCAGGGCGATCTGGGTCAGCCAGTTTTTGACATTGCCCTTGGTGGCGTCGAAAAGAGCCGATTTCTTGTAGAGGTAAAAAAACGATTCCTGAACCACATCCTCGGCTTCCCCGGGGTCACGCACAATCCCGCGGGCGATGCGCAACACGAGACGCGAATAGCGGTGGAAGAGACACTCCAGGGCAGCCGCATCCCTGGACTGTACCAAAGCCATCAGTTCCTGATCGCTGGGTCCGCGCTCCTCTGCAGCCGGAGCAGTCGCACCTTCCCGCTCCTTTAGACGGTCCCACGCAATCGGAAATGTCAGGGCGCGCCCTGATGAAGTAGAACTCATGCTGTTCCCCATGGACCCCTGGAATAGCGCCCAACCCACGCTACCCAAATCGCAACTCTCCCCGGCACGAGCCCGATGCACAGCAAAATACACCAGGTTACGCGAGAGGAGAAGTTATTTCGATAATACGGAACAATACGTTGAAAAGAAAATTGGGAACGGAGTTGGTACAAATAAGGGGGAGAATGCGTATTAATGAAAAGGGCCTGCCTCCCATTTCACGGAGTAATCCCCGCTAGAACAAAAACTTTAATCCAAATTGAATCAAGCGCGGATTGGTGCCCTGCGCTGTGGCGGTTATGACCCCAAAATTCTGGTTGTTTGCCGTGCAACAGATGGTATTCGGCGGTGCGAATTGCGTTCGATTAAAGATATTGAAGAATTCCGTGCGAAATTCCAAACCCAGGCGCTCATTGACGCCAAACTGAGTTCGCTTAAAGACGGCGAAATCAAAATTGTTGATTCCCAAAGCACGCAATCGCGGGTCCACGCGCGGCTCATCGCCAAAGGTAAAGTCTGGGGGCGCGGTAAAACACGAGGTTTGAAACCATCGCAAGAGGGAGAGGTTGTTCGGGTCGCCGAGGCGTGACGTGGCGCTACCGGAAGTGCCGGGATTGCACCCCGGAACTATGTCGGGGCGCGAGCCGCCGCCAAACAGCGTAGTGCCATTGGTCTGGCCATTGGTGAAGACCAGCGGAAAACCACGCTGGAAAATCGTCACACCGTCGAATCCCCAGCCGCTTACAAATCTGTCGGCGGTTGGGCCGATGTTCGAAAGATACCTTCTGCCCTTGCCGACAGGAAGGTCCACCACATAACTGATCACCAGGCGCTGCGGCACGTCCTGCGAAGACAAGGAACGTTCTCCGCGTGGGTTGGTATTGTCTTGGATGCCGCCGACGCTGGGCTCCAGCCACGAAGTCAGTGTGTCCGTATCGCTGATCAGTTTTGAATTGGTGTAGGCGATCTGCAAGGAGCCTGCGTTGGCGAAACGCTTGTTCACCGTAAGTTGCAATGAGTGATAGATGCTGTCGTAAGAACCCTGGCCGGCAAGCTGCACGCTGGTATATTGCGGGAACGGTCGCAGGAGTTGGCCGACAGTCGTGTTCGGCCCGGTAAGCGCCAAGGCCTGGCCGTTTATGAAAAAGGGATTGGGCGTGGGCTGCACCAGGGTTACGTTGGCGCGCGGGTCTGGAAGCAACGGATTAACCTGCGCTGCGGCCTGCGCCAGCAAGGCGTCTGAAATCTGGTTGATCTGTTGAGAGTATTGATCGAGGTGCGTTCCCTTCGATCCCACATACGCCACCGACAGGAAGAAACCCGCCGGCAATTCGCGCTGCACATTGAGATTCCACTGCTGGACGTAGCCGTTGGGATGATTGCTGGGCTCCACTTCGGTGATGGACTGCACAACCTGGGTCAGGAATTGTTGCGTCCCCTGCAAACCCAGGCTGCGGCCCGGCGGCTCGGATATACCTGCGGGAAACGGAAGGGCGATGGTGCTCACTGGATGAGTGCCATCGACGGTGCCGAAATACGTGGTTGCGGCGGCATTCACCATGTCGTTCAGCGGGTTCAACGCGAAGGAAGCGTAATTGGGCACCCAGAAAATCCCGTAACCGCCGCGAAGGGCGGTCCTCGGACTCAGGCTGTAGGCAAGACCAACACGCGGCGAAACATTGCTTTTGTCGAGCGGCAGATTGTTGCGGTTAAACGGCCCAACCAAGGAGACGTCTCCTTTGATGGGAGGCGAACCAGCCGGAAGGTACTGCGTCAGGAAGTTGGTGGCTTTCGGATCAAAGTACGTCAAGCGATCGAAACGTTCCGACCAGGGGCCCTGGAGGTCGTAGCGCAGGCCGAGATTGAGCGTAATATGTGAGGTGACGTGCCAGAAATCTCCGAAATACAGAGCGCGGTAAATCTGTTGTCCCGCGGTGAAGGCGGGCACCACCGCCTGCGCGAAGAAATGATTCACAAAGTTGTTGAAGTTGTCCGCGTAGCCCAGCAGAAAATCCGCGAAGGAAAAACCAGTGCCGGGAACCCCGGGCAGACCGGTAAAGCAAGCCTGGCCGGGGCTGCAAAAATTGAATGCGCCGCTGGCGATGTTGGACTGCGCGTAATTGTCCTGGCCGACCTCAAGTTGAAATCCAAACTGGTATTCGTGATGCCCGCGAAGCATGGAAAGGCTGGGCGCCAGGTTGTATTGCGTGTTGCGATCCTGAATGAAGCTCTGCCCCTGGGTGCACATGATGCTGTCGGCGAAATTAGCCACGCAGGGCGTCGGCGGCGTGCGCATTACCGCAGGAATCGCCAGGTTGTAGCTTTCCGGCCAGCCGATGGTAGTGAGGTTGAAGTCGGAATTCTTGGGAGTGCGATTGTAGCGGAACCTGCTGATCGCGGCGTTCATGGTGAACACCGTCGTCGGAGTGGGGTTGTAGGTGTACCCCAGCGCAAGGGCGTTCGTGTAGTAACGTTCGGCGCAACGGTCCACGCACAATCCGGTTTGCAGCGGATCAATGGGGAGGTCGAGAACGTCCCAGTAGTTATAACGCAAGAAAAGCCGCTGCTTATCGGTGATATTGCGATCGAGGCGCGCAACCACCTGATTGTGATTGCCGCCGGTAGGCGCAACCGTGGTGAAATTGTTGGTTGAGCCGGCTATGTTTGGTGCCGGCCACAGGTTCAGGAGTTTTTTGGACGTGTTATTCAAACGTCCTGGAGGAATCAAGTTGCTGAGAAACGGTGTCGGCGCGGCCGTGCTGCCGGGACACGCACCCTGCGCGTTGACCACGCCTCCGCAAGGGTCATAAATCTGGTCAATCACCACCGTTTTGCCGCTGGCATCCAGGCCGCGATCGTTGCAGATGCCCGCGGTAAATCCGGTCTTGCAAATTTCAGAAAAGTCGCCGCCGGCTTCTTTCGTATCCGGGACGGTGGCGGTAAACGGCTGCCCGGTGCGTAGCCGGAATCCTTCCCAATTGAGGAACCAAAATGTTTTGTGGCGGCCCGGCAAATAGGGAACGTCCAGAGGTCCGCCGGCATTCGCGCCGAATTGATTTTGCACCCAGGGGGGGCGGGGTTTGCCGACGGCGTTGAGGAAAAAGTCGTTAGCGTTAAAGACCCGGTTGCGGAGGTATTCGTAGGCTTCCCCGTGCACGGAACTCGTGCCGGACTTAGTGCTGAGGTTCGTGACGCCCCCCGAAAAGCGTCCCCATTCCGGGCCCAAATTGCTGGTTTGCACTTTAAATTCCTGAATGGAATCCTGCGTGGGAATGAGGATGGGAAGATTGATGTAGCCGATATTGAGGGGTTGGCCGTCCAAATATTCCGCACTCTGGTTTCCAAAAGAACCGTTGACCTGGTAGTTCCCCCAGCCAAATGGATTCACGCCAACGGGCGTGCCGGTGGCGCTGCCCTGAGGAACCACGGAGGGCGCGAGTTCGATCAAGTTGAAGACGTTACGGCCGTTGAGGGGCAATTCATTGGCCTTGCGCTGTTCAACGACGGTGCCGACGGTGGAGGATTCCGTGTCGAGTTGCGTGGCGCCGCCTTGCACGGTCACGCTTTCGGAGGCCGACCCGAAGGCCATTTCGAAATTAACTTCCAGCGCGTCCTGTACGTGCAGGACAAGATCCGACTTGATGACGGTCTTGAAGCCGAGCTTTTCCACCTCGATGCGGTAGGTGCCGGGCGGCAGATTGCCAACGTAGTAGCTGCCGGTGCCGTTGGTGACGGTTTCGTAGTGGATCCGCGTGCCGGTGTTAATCACGGCCACTTTCGCAGCGGGGATCACCGCTTTGCTGGGATCGGTGATGCGGCCGGTCAGGGAGGCGTTTGAGGACTGCGCCATCAGGTGAGCACTGGAAATTTGTAAAAGCAAAAGGATGAGGGCGGCGAGCGTCAACTTGGACCGTAAGAGTTGACGCGCACACGACACCTCCGCCGGCAGCGGCGCCTTGTTCGGACTCACCCCAACGACATCCATGGTTTCTTACCCTGAAGCAGGTAGACCAGCGCTGTCAAGGCAGAACGCCGCGACAACGATTTCGTAGGTTGTATGAGAAGACTTCTCCGGTGAGATTAGTAGTGAGTTCTGCCTTCTTTTTGCCGCCAGAGGGAAAAAATCTCCAGTGACTCTTCGCGAAGCATCTGTTGCATGGGCAGGCGGCGCGCGTCGTGTCCTCGTTTGAGCTCCTCGTAGATAAAGGCGTCGTCGAATCCCACCGCAGCGGCATCGGAGGCTACGCAGGCATAGTAAACGCGCGCTGGCCGCGCCCAATAGATAGCACCGAGGCACATGGGGCAGGGTTCGCAAGTGGTGTAGAGATCGCAGCCCGCAAGCTGGAAAACGCCAAGAGCACGGCAGGCTTCGCGGATGGCCACGACCTCAGCGTGCGCGGTCGGATCGTTGGTGGTGGTCACACGATTGACGCCCTCCGCGACAATGCGCCCATCCTTGACGATCACTGCTGCAAACGGGCCGCCTCCGCCGGTGTGCACATTTTCCTTGCCGAGCACAATCGCGCGGCGCATGAATTCTTCGAACATGGCGTGATATCTCGTTTCAGGGTGCCTTGCCCTCCGGCAAATAGCAACATGGATGTGCCTATCGAGGCATGGCAAAGAAGGCTTCGATTGCCGCAACGCGGGCGGTAAGCGGAATGAGGCGAATTTGCGGCAAAGGTTGCGCTACAATCTCACAACCTCAAGGCGAAGGACCTCCATGAAAGACCCGCAAATTGGGAAAGCAGTTCCTCGCAAAGAGGGGCGCGAGAAGGTGACCGGAAGCGCGCGCTATGTGGACGACCTGACGTTTCCAGGGATGATTCATGGCGTCACCGTGCGCAGCTCGATTGCGCGCGGAAGAATTCTCGGCATCCAGTTTGGCGAAGGAATTCCCTGGGACGAGTTCACGATTGTCACCGCCAAGGACATACCCGGTAAAAACTGTGTGGCTCTGCTGATTGAAGATCAGCCTTGCCTCGCCGACCAATTCGTCAATCATCCCGAAGAAGCGGTGGTTCTGCTGGCACATGCCGACAAATATCTGCTGGAAGAGGCACGGCGCGCAGTACGCATCGAAACGCAGCCATTGCCGCCGGTTTTTACCATCGAGGATTCGTTGGCGCGAAAGCAGGTGATTTGGGTCGAGGACAATATCTTCAAGGCATATCAGGTGGAAAAAGGAAACGTAGATACGGCGTGGGAAGCCGCGGAATTCATCGTTGAGGGCGAGTACGAGACGGGTGCACAGGAGCAACTCTACATCGAACCACAAGGCATGATTGCGCAGGCAGGCCCGGGCTCGCGCGTCACGGTGTGGGGTTCGCTGCAGTGTCCTTACTATGTGCACAAGGCGCTGGTGCGATTGTTTGACCTGCCCAAGGAACAGGTGCGGGTGGTGCAGACGGAAACCGGCGGCGGGTTTGGCGGCAAGGAAGAGTACCCCTCGATGATCGCGGGGCACGCCGCGCTGCTGGCGTGGAAATCCGGTAAGCCGGTGAAGATTGTTTACGACCGCGCCGAGGACATGGCCGCGACCACCAAGCGGCATCCCTCGCGTACCCGTCACCGCACGGGGATTTCGCGCGATGGAAAGCTCGTGGCCATGGAGATCGATTTCACTCTGGATGGCGGGGCTTACGAAACGCTTTCGCCCGTAGTCTTGTCGCGAGGCACCATTCATGCGGCGGGGCCTTACTCCTGCCCCAACGTGCGCATTCGCAGCCGCGTGGTGGCCACGAACGCTCCGCCCCATGGCGCGTTCCGCGGATTCGGCGCGCCGCAAAGTGTATTCGCCTTGGAACGCCATTTGGATCGCGTGGCCGCGGCGGTTGGGTTGACGCCGGAAGAATTGCGCCGCCGGAATTTCATCCATGAGGGGGAAACGCTGGCGGTGAGCCAGGTGGTGCGCGAAAAGGTGCAGATGGACAAATTACTGGACCGCGCGCTGGAGTTGAGCGGGTATCACGAAAAACGCAAGCGGTTTGCGACCGAGAATGCGCGCGGCCCAATCAAGCTGGGTATTGGCTTTGCCTCTTTCCTTCATGGAGCGGGATTCACGGGTTCGGGCGAGGAGTATCTGGCGTCTGAAGCATTGGTAACGGCGACGAGAGAAGGAAAAGTACACGTGCTGGCGGGCAGCACCGAGATGGGCCAAGGCACGAATACTATCTTTGCCCAAATCGCTGCCGACGCGCTGGGCCTAGATTGCCAGCAGATTGAGATCCTCCAGCCGGATACGGCGCTGGTGCCCAACAGCGGGCCGACTGTCGCTTCGCGCACTACGATGATTGTCGGAAAGCTGGTGGAATCCGCGGCGTTAAGCATTCGCAAAACACTGCAAGATGCCGGTCTATTGAAGGCCGAGTACGGCTCGAAAGAATTCCAGGATGCGTGTTGTCGATACATCGAAAAGTTTGGCGCGCTGCAATCCTTGGTGAAATACCAGCACCCGCAGGACCTGCACTGGGACGATGGAACGTATCAGGGCGACGCTTATGGAGCGTACGCCTGGGCGGTTTATGTAGCGGAAGTTTCCGTGGACACGCGGACGGCGGAAGCACGCGTGGAAGATTTTGTGGCCGTGCAGGAAGTGGGGAAAGTGATTCATCCCGTGCTGGCTGCGGGACAAATTGAAGGTGGGGTGGCCCAGGGCATCGGCTTTGCGCTTTACGAAAATATCGTGTGGCAGGAAGGGCGCATGGCGAACGGCCAGATGACCAACTACATCATGCCCACTTCCATGGATGTGCCGAACATTCGCGTGTATTTCGAGGAGATTCCTTACGCGCGAGGCCCGGCTGGCGCAAAAGGTATCGGCGAACTGCCGCTGGACGGAACCGCGCCGGCGATTGCCAACGCCATCGCGCATGCCACGGGAGCCGATGTGCGGGCAGTTCCGATGACGCCGGAAAAACTGATGGAATTGCTGGAGAGCGTGCATGCCTGAGGCGCTGCGCAGGATCCGCGTGCAATGCGTGATCAACGGCAAAGGGGTCTCGCTCGAAGCGTATCCCATGGCGCGATTGCTGGATGTGCTGCGGGAGGAAGCCGGGCTGACCGGCACAAAAGAAGGATGCGGTGAAGGCGAATGCGGCGCGTGCTCAATTGAGATGGACGGCGTGTTGGTGAATAGTTGCCTGGTTCCCGTGCTGCAGGCGGAAGGCGCAGTGATTCGAACGATTGAAGGCATGGCGGGCGCAGGGCAGCTGAGCGCGGTGCAGCAGGCGTTTCTCGCGCACGGCGGGGCGCAATGCGGTATTTGCACGCCGGGCATGATTTTGGCGGCGGTGAACCTGCTTTCGCGCAACGCGCAGCCAACGGAGAGCGAAATCCGTGAAGGCTTGTCGGGCAATCTTTGCCGCTGCACGGGGTATACGAAGATTTTTGAATCGGTGATGGAAGCCTGCCGTTTGCTGGAGGTGGGCAAATGAGGTCCTTCGTTCCGCAATATCGAATGGAGACACCGCGGAATCTTGCGGACGCGCTTGCGCGCATGGCGCGCGAGCCCGGCGTGTGGAGGCCCTTCGCCGGGGGAACGGATTTGATGGTCTTGCTGGAAGCGGGGAAATTGCCGCACCGACAATTTTTGAGCATCTGGAAATTGCCCGAGCTGCGCGGGATTGCAGTGACCCCTGAATTCGTAACGCTAGGGGCGTTGACGACTTACTCGGAAGTGCGGTGGCACGAGGTACTGCGGCGCGAATTTCCGTTGTTATGCCGTGCCGCGGCGGAAACCGGCAGCATTGCCACGCAGAACCGCGGCACGCTGGGCGGCAATATCGCGAATGCTTCGCCGGCGGCGGATTCGCCTCCGGCCTTGCTCGTTTACGACGCGGAACTCGAGCTGGTCTCTGCGCGCGACGAGCGTTGGGTGGCGTTTCACGGCTTCTGGAAAGGCTATAAGAAACTTGAGATGCGCGACGACGAGTTGATTCGGCGTATTCGTTTACCGCGAAACAAAAACGGCTGGACGCAATTTTACCGTAAGGTGGGCTCGCGCCACGCGCAGGCTATTTCGAAAGTTTGCCTGGCGGGCACGGCATTGCAAGAGTCCGGAAGCATCGCGGATGTGCGGATCGCGCTGGGCAGCGTGGCGCCGATCGTTTTGAGAGCGACCGAAACGGAAAAGATCTTACGCGGGCAAAAACTGACGGCGCAGATCGCTCACACAGCCGAAAAAGCACTGGCGCGGGAAATCACGCCTATAGACGACATTCGTTCGACCGCGCATTACCGGTTGCGCGTGGCACAAAATCTTCTCTGGGAATTCTGCGAGGTACTGGCCAGTTAGCGGAAGATGCCTACTCATTCTCAAAGTTCAAGCGAGGCGCCGAACCTGGTTGTTCGTGGAAGGCGCGTGATTACTGCGGAGGGCGAACGGTCCGCTGCGATTCACATTCGCGAGAGAGTCATCGCGAAAGTCACTTCGTTTGATAATGTCGTCGACGGCGGCCCGGTTTATGAAGCTGGGGATCGCGTGGTGATGCCTGGTGTGGTGGATACACACGTCCACATCAACGAGCCGGGGCGCACGGAATGGGAGGGTTTTTCGACGGCCACGCGAGCGGCCGCAGCCGGCGGGATCACCACGCTTATCGAAATGCCGCTGAACAGCATCCCGGCGACAACCAGCGTTGGCGCATTTCAGGAAAAACTGGAAGCCACGCAGGGCAAGCTCTGGGTGGATACCGGATTTTGGGGCGGCGTGGTGCCTGGAAATTCGGCTGAGCTTCGCAGTTTGTGGGAAGTTGGCTGCTTCGGCTTCAAATGTTTTCTGGTGGAAAGTGGCGTGCCGGAATTCGCGCGAGCGAGCGAAAGCGATCTTCGCCTAGCTCTGCCGGAATTTGCGGAGATGGGCGTGCCGCTCCTGGCACACGCGGAAGTGCCTGGCCCGATCGACGAGGCAGCAAAACGCCGCAGCGCGAGTGACTCAGGAAAGTCGCATCAGACGTTGCTCGAGTCGCGTCCGCGCGCGGCGGAAAACGAAGCGATCGATCTTTTGTTGCGGCTCGGTGCGGAGTACGATGCACACATTCATATCGTGCACCTTTCCTCTTCCGATGTAATTTCAGCGATTCAGCGCGCAAAGAAAGAGCGGGCAAAAGTGAGTGTGGAGACTTGCCCGCATTACTTAACGTTTGCTTCGGAGGAGATTTCTGATGGGGCGACGCAATTCAAATGCGCACCGCCGATTCGCGAACGCGCGAACCGCGAATGCCTTTGGGCAGCGTTGAGCGATGGAACGATTGACATGATTGCGACCGACCATTCGCCCTGCCCTCCGGAAATGAAGCGGCTCGACAGCGGCGATTTTTTCGCGGCGTGGGGAGGAATCGCCTCGCTGCAGCTGAGCCTACCGGCGGTATGGACAGAAGCGCGGGCGCGTGGATTTTCGCCGGTGCATCTGGCGCAATGGCTTTGCGAAGGTCCGGCGCGGCTCGCCGGACTTGCAAAGAAAAAAGGTGTGATTGCGGTTGGCCATGACGCGGACTTGGTGATCTGGAATCCTGATGCGGCGTTCCGCGTGGACCCCGCGCAGCTCTACCATCGGCATAAAGTGACGCCCTATGCGGGGCGCGAGCTTCTGGGTATAGTCGAAGCCACATTTCTGCGCGGCAGGAAGATTTTCGAGCGAGGGGCGTTTTGCCCCGCACCCGAGGGCAGAGTCCTGCTGCGTGGCCAAGGCCAGGCATGAAAGAGTTCACACAGCTTGCCGATCTTGCGGCCGAGCGTCTCGGCGGACGCGCGTTGGAAGCGAATGACGACTTCTTTGCGCCGAAGGAGAATCTGCTGAAAGAGTCCCAGCCGGTTTTCATCGCGGGGAAATACACTTCGCGCGGGAAGTGGATGGACGGCTGGGAGTCGCGGCGGCGCCGTACGCCGGGTTTCGACTGGTGCCTGATCCGACTGGGGCTGCCGGGAGTGATTCGCGGCGTGCTGGTGGATACGAGTTTTTTTACCGGCAACTACCCGGAACGGTTTTCCCTGGAAGGCTGTGACCTCGGCAAGGGCCATCCTTATAAAAACGAAAAACAGCGATTGTCCTCGGAAAAAACAGAGTGGGTTACGATTTTTCCCGAGACTCCCCTAAAGGGCGATACGTGGAATCTCTTCGGATGCGGATTCGCGCAGCGATTCACGCACTTGCGGTTCCGGATTTTTCCCGACGGTGGCGTGGCGCGGCTGCGCGTTTATGGAGAGGCGGTTCCTGATTTGGGGGCTATAGGCGCTCGCCGCGAAATCGACCTCGTGGCGGTGGAAAACGGCGGCAGCGCTGTGGCCGCGAGCGACCAACATTACGGCGCGCCGCGCAATCTGCTGATGCCGTATCGCGCGGAAAACATGGGCGACGGCTGGGAGACCAAGCGGCGGCGCGGGCCGGGCCACGATTGGGTGATCCTGAAACTTGGCGTGCCCGGCACAATCCGTCGGGTGATTGTCGACACCGCGCATTTCAAGGGTAACTATCCGGATTCGTGTTCGCTGGAAGCGGCCTGCGTCGAGAATCAGATCGTAGATGCGACGAACGCGGATTCGCTGGTATGGGAAGAGGTGCTTCCCAACACCAAGCTGAGGGCCAACCATCGCCACGTGTTCGCCAAGCTCAAGCATGGACGCACAGCCACATATGTGCGCTTGCTGATTTTTCCCGACGGCGGCGTCAGCCGTCTGCGTCTTATCGGGCGGCCGGAAGTGGCCGCCGACCCAGCGAAATCACTAAACACCTTTGATCGTCTTGCAAAGCAGAAGGCAATCAAGATGCTGATGGACTGTTGCGGATCGCGGAAATGGGCGGAGCAGATGGTCGCGTACCGGCCATTTGTAGACGCCACTGAATTATTCGCCGCGGCGGATAAAATCTGGTCCAAGTTGGAAGAAAAGGACTGGCTGGAGGCGTTCCGGCACCATCCGCCGATTGGTGGGAGGCACGCGAAGGCCAAGCAATCCACGACCGCCAGCCGTTGGTCGGCGAAAGAGCAATCCGCCGCGCAAAAAGCTTCGTCCGCGACGCTGGAGGCGCTGGCGACGGAGAACCAGCGTTACGCAGAGAAATTCGGCTATGTGTTTCTGATTTGCGCCACGGGAAAGAGCAGCGAAGAGATTTTGAGCGCGCTGCGGCGGCGCATGCCGAATGATCGACAAACGGAATTGCGTACGGCTGCGGAAGAGCAGTGCAAGATCACGCGGCTGCGCCTGGAGAAACTACTCGCATCATGAGCACAATCACCACACACGTTTTGGATGTTTCCATCGGGCGCCCGGCCGCCAATGTTCCGGTGCTGCTGGAAATGCAATCAGCCAACGGGGCATGGTCGGAGGCAGGCCACGGGGCGACCTACAGCGACGGCCGGCTGAAGGATTTAGCAGAGGGCAAAACGCTGAGCGCGGGGATCTATCGATTGACCTTTGACACCCGCTCCTACTTCGCTGGGCGAAATATTGCCGGGCTCTATCCACAGGTGATGATCGTCTTCGAAGTGAAGGACTCGCAGGAGCACTACCACATTCCCCTGCTCCTGAGCCCCTTTGGGTATTCCACGTACCGTGGGAGTTGAGCGATGGCCATCCGGCTGGGCGAAAACAACTATGGCAAGCAGCGCGTGCGCATCCTGCAGGTTGCGCGCCACGCGGACCGTCACGATATCAAAGAACTGACCTTAGGGATTCGCCTGGAAGGCGATTATGAGACGGCACACACTACGGGAGACAACGAAAAGATTTTGCCAACTGACACGATGAAAAACACAGTGTATGCACTGGCGAAGCAGCATCGCATCGAAACGCCAGAAGGTCTTTGCCTGCGCCTGGCCGAGCATTTTCTGGCGAACAATCAACAGGTTTCCCGCGCTCGCGTGGAAGCGGTGGAGGCCCTCTGGGTGCGGCTGCCGTTCGGCGGAAAAGGGCACCCCTACACGTTCACGCGGTCGAGCGAAGAGAAGCGCGTGGCCTCGATCAGCGCAACGCGCGGCGAAAAGACCGTTCGCGCCGGCATTAGTGGCTTGGTGGTTCTAAAAACAACGGATTCGGCATTTGAAGGATTCCTGCGTGACCAATACACAACCTTAAAAGAGGACCGCGATCGCATCCTGGCCACGGCGATTCATACGAAATGGTTTTATCGCTCCGAGAAAGCAGAATTCGAGGGCACGTGGCACGGCGTCCGGCAGGCGTTACTCGAAGCGTTTGCGGAACACGACAGCAAGTCGCTGCAGCAGACGCTTTATGCCATGGGCGAGGCGGCGTTGCGCAAATTTCCAGCGATCCGCGAAATCCATCTCTCGCTGCCCAACAAACATTACAACCTGGTGGATTTGTCGCCCTTCAAGATGGACAACCCAAAAGAGGTTTTTCTGCCCACCGATGAACCGCATGGCTTGATCGAAGCGACCTTGCACAATGATTGAACCGCCGGGCACGCACACCCTGGCCGCCAATAACTTCCCAAAAAGAATGGGGCGAAGAACCTTCTCTTCGCCCCTTGCTTATTCAGTCAGCCGGGTTCGCCCGCAGCGCTAGGGTTTCCCTTTGTCGTACCCACCGGATTGTTTGTGTCCCGATTCATTGTGCCCTGACTCGCGCGGCTGCGGCTGCTGATGCTGTTGCATCCGCTCCTGCTGCTCGTAGTGCTGCTGAGCGAGTTGCTGCGTCTGCTGCTGGTGCTGGCGGTCTAGCTGTTGTTGGCGCTCCTGATTGGCTTGTTGCTCCGCAAAGCGCTGGTGTTCCTGCTCCTGCTTTTGCTGGAGCTGCTGGCGTTCGCGCTCCTGCCGGGAATAGAGCTGGTCCTGCTGCTGGTGGTATTTGCGGTCACGCTCGGAGCTGCCCGTGTTGGGATTGCTCAAGCGCGAATTGGGAGGCAAGTCCCGAGGATGAACAGCAGTACCCGGGGTTCCCGAATAGTTGTCCGGCCCCGGCCGCGCGGAACCGTAGCCGCGTCCTTCAGAGGCAGCGGTACGTTCATTTCCACTGAACGCACCCGGCCGGGAGGTGGCGGCGACGGGCGGGCGTCCGTGGTTGGAGCTGGAACGAGACTCCGGATTGTTGCGAGCCTCTTGCAGGTGCTGCACCTGGGCACGTACGGGCGAGGTGTGCCGTTCGTGCATTGCAGCTTCTTCCTGGGAACTGGCGCGCGCTTCAATGCCACCGCGGCCGCCGTTATAGCTAACGCGCGAATTGCCGTAATTGTTGACGATCGTGGTGTTGTAGGTGTTGTGAATGATGTTCACATTCACGTTGTTGACGGTGCGGTTGTAATAGAAATGATCGTGCTCCCAGCGGCCGCCTTCATAGCCGTGGCCGAAGTATCCGTAGCCGTAGTTAATTCCGCCGTAGAAGCCGATGTGCGGCCCCCAGTAGCCTTCATGAAAAATGAAACCGCTTCCGCCCCAGCCCCACCACGCC
Organism: Candidatus Acidiferrum sp.; assembly: GCA_035262705.1. Lineage (GTDB taxonomy): Bacteria > Acidobacteriota > Terriglobia > Acidiferrales > UBA7541 > Acidiferrum. The sequence goes on from DATFSI010000009.1 coordinate 14,665, forward strand.
GGAGTCCAGAAGTAGCCCGGGCGAGGAGCGAGCACCCAGGTTCCGGGAACCCAGTAATAGTCGTAGCCGTCCCAGGCCCAATAGCCCGGCGTCCAGATGTAGTCGTCGCCCGGGCAGATGGGCTGGTCGTATACCGGCAATTCCGGCGGCCCGAAAGAAACCACCACGCCAACACCGAATTGGGCAATAGAAGCTGCGGAAAGGAGCAGCATTCCAACAGCAAGCAGCAGGGAACGTATGGAAAAGATCTTGCGCATCAACTCTCCTTGTGAACGATCAGGTTTGGCATGCGAATGAATTGGCTGGGCAGAAAGGGTTGTTACCGCACCTGGTGTCTAGCTTACGCCTTTTTCTCAGACGGGAGCAGCCGACATGGAGTAAGGTGTGCCTTCGGATACGGATGTCTTCGCGTGAAATTTTCGGATTAAAAATAAGGATAGCCGGTGAAGCCTGGATTCGCTGTGCAAACAACTCGCGGGCCGCGCAGGCGCTGGGGAATCGCGCTGCTGCTCGGCTTCGGCGTGCTGGTGAATTATTTCGATCGCGTGAATCTCTCCATTTCCCAGGGAGCGTTGCACGACACCTTCGGGATTTCGGCGGTAACGTTCGGCTATTTGCTCAGCGCGTATAGCTGGACCTATGCAGCGCTACAGCTTCCCTCAGGCCTGCTGCTTGATCGCTTCGGGGTAAAGATGGTCGGGCGCATCGGCGCGTTGCTTTGGAGCGTAGCCTCCTTTGCGGCAGCCATGGCGACGGGCCTGCCCGGATTTTTTGCGGCGCGGCTGCTGCTCGGCGTCGGCGAAGCGCCTACTTTTCCCGCGAATGCCAAGGCTATCGGTTACTGGTTTCCCGCGGAAGAGCGCAGCCTGGCCACCGCAATTTTTGATTCAGCGGCCAAGCTGGCTTCGGCAATCGGTGTGCCCATCCTAGGGGTGGTGTTGATGCGATTCGGCTGGCGGTGGTGTTTTGCAGCCACGGGTTTCATCAGCCTTGTGTACTTCGTTCTTTTTTCTTTGTTTTACAAGAACCCGAGCGAGGAGCATTCGCTTTTGGCCTCCGAGCGCGGTTTTCTTTTGACGCATGGCGCGCAGCCTGAAGATCGCACGCATGCCACGAAAGGGGCGCCCCTCGCCTATTTGCTGGCGCGCCGCAAAGTGTGGGCCCTGGCGCTGGGCTTCGCCGCGTACAACTACACTTTCTATTTTCTGCTCACCTGGCTTCCGTCTTATTTGTCCATGGCCCGCGGCATCGACTTGCTCCATTCGGCTCTCTACACGAGCCTGCCGTGGCTGGTGGCGGCGTGCGCGGACATGCTGGTGGGCGGCTGGCTGGTGGACAAGCTGGTGCAGCGCGGCCTGGACGCCTCACGCGTGCGGCAGACGATTCTGATTGCCGGCACGTCGTTGGGCCTGGGCATGCTCGGGGTGATGTACGCACAAAGCACCTCGGGAGCGGTCACGTGGATCAGCGTGGCGATTGGCGGACTATCGGCGGCGGCGCCGGTGTGCTGGTCGGTTCCGTCGCTGATCGCACCGCGGGAAAGCGTCGGCACCTTGGGGGGAATCATGAATTTCGGCAGCCAGCTTTCGGCGATTGCCGCGCCCATCGCCACGGGTTATGTGGTCGAGCTGACGCATTCCTTTTATTGGGCATTTGGCGCGGCGGCAGGTTTTCTGGCCGTGGGAATTGCAGGCTACGTCTTTCTGCTCGGCAGGATTGAAGCCATTCCGGAGCCGGAATGAAGCAAAGCCAACCTCATGCCCGAAAAATGTCGGGCGATTCAGGAACGGTTCGTTTTTGCGTGGATTTCCAGCTCGGCGATTTTTTGCTTTAGCCAACCCTTCAACGCCTTTTCCAGCTCCTCTTCAGTGCCGCATTCATAAAAATGAGCGACGGTTTCGCCCGCCGGCGTCAGCGGAATATGCCGGCAAGGAAAAGCCAGTTCTGCCTTATCTTTGGGAACGAAGTCCAGCATCAGGCATTCCGAACAAGGCTTCCGATCCTCTTTGGACTGGGCGTTGAAACAAGTGTGGGAATCCTCAAAAACGAAGCTGGGCCGCCAGGGGAAGCGCGGCTTGTCGCGGTACCCGCCACTTTCTACGAACGCCAGTTCGGCCCTTAGTGTTGCGAGCACATTCCGCCTGTCTGGCATGGCTAAAACCCCAGAATACAGTTCCATTTTTGTGGTGGGGTTTCGGTGGCACGGGTCACCCTTAACGGTGATTTACGTCACAGGAATCCCCCAAGTGGAGGTGTATCAACGTCACAGATATAGGTGACGGTATGCTGCACGATCTGCGGAAACCGGCGAACCGGTTCCAATTCCTGACAAAGCTGGGGGGCTTACTCCCGGAGGGTAGCCCTATGCGCACGCCTTACGGCCTTGAGATTATTGAGAATTGCCTCGCGTGTCCCCACCGCGAAGACCGGCTTTTCTGCAATCTGCCCGAACCCTCGATACGGGCACTGGCGGCCATCACAGCCTCGGCCGCATATCCCAAAGGGGCCACGTTGTTTGTGGAAGGGCAGCCGGCTCGTGGAGTGTTTATTCTCTGCAGCGGGCGGGTGAAGCTGTCAACTTCCTCTGCGGATGGGAAAACGCTTATTTTGCGGATTTCCGAGCCGGGAGAAGTGCTGGGGCTGCCGGCAACCGTGACCGGCACCAGTTACGAACTGACCGCGGACATTATTGAACCGGCGCAGGCCAACTTCATCGCGCGCAATGATTTTTTGAATTTTCTGAAAGAGAATGGCGAAGCGGCTTTGCGGGTGGCGCAACAACTGGGCGAAACTTATCATTCCGCTATCGCGGAAATGCGCACCATCGGGCTCTCGCACTCCGCAAGCGAAAAGCTGGCGCGCTTCCTGCTCGAATGGGCCGCCAACTGCCCCGAGGAAAAGGGCCAGGTGCGTATCAAGATGACCCTGACGCACGAGGAGATCGCGCAGATGATCGGCTCTTCGCGCGAAACGGTGACACGGCTGCTCGCGGATTTCCGTCGCAAGCAGTTGGTGCAGGTAGTGGGTTCCACGCTGATCCTGCGCAACAAAGCAGACCTCGAAGCTATCGTCAACCGCTGACGATTTTTATCGCCCCATTTCGATGGGCCGGTCGTAGCCCGTCATTTCCAGATAGCCCACGCCGCTCAGGTTTCCTCCTGCCTGTCTGTCGCGAATCGTGATTGCGCCTTCCCAATAATTCGGAGAAGCAGGCCCTCCGCCGGAGAGTTCCTGCGACTTCAGGCGTGTCGCGGCTTCGAGTTTCAGTGAGAGCTTTGGAATATCGATGGTCCGTGCGACGGGATATTTAGCGCTTGTTGCGGGGCTGGTCCACGTTTCCCCTGACGGAGTTAGCCGAAAGTCGGAAGAAGTCAGGTGTTGCGTGCGTCCGCGCGCGTCCACATAAGTGCCCGAGGAGAAGGGATCGAGGGAGCCGTCTTTGCGGCGGAACTGATAGAGCATGAGTTCGGTGTTGTCAGAGAGCTGGATGCTCAGCCAGTCCCACCCCACTTGTTCCGGTTCCAGTTGATGGGTGAAGAATTCGTGGTCCATCCAGGAGGTGCCGTTGACGGCCAGCGATTTTCCGCCGAGGTTGATCGTGCCGCTCGTTTTCAGACGCGTGAAGGAAATGTAGTGCGAAGCGTGCCCGGCTTCCGTGCCTTTTTGGCTGACGCCGTTTTCGCCATGGACCACCGGTGGTTTCTCCGGATGCAGCGTGAATTTCAAAGAAAAACGCTCGTCCGCGACGGTTAGCGTCATCTCGTCCTTGCCGGTCCAGCGCAACTCCCAATTACCATTCCAGATCCGTTGTTGGTGCGCGTCGATTCCCGCGAGGCCGGGGCCCGCGCGATTCGTGCGCTCGCTGTGGTAAAAGTTTCCGCCATCGAGATCACTGAGGGCCAGGTGCGCGAGATAAAGATCCTGAATATCCCAGGTGGCTTTTTTTGTGGCGTCACGTTCCGCGCCCTGACGGAAAAAAGTAAGTTCGAAACCGAAGTGGCGGCCATCGGCGGCGGTCAGGTTTCCCGTGGTGTACCACCACTCGGTCTGAAAGTCCTCGTGGTTGAAATGATCGCGGGGAAATTCGTAGCGGTAGCCGGGCAAGGCCGTTTTGTACTGGGCGAAGGCGGAGGGCAGCGCGGTGAAGAGCAGGACGAAGAGAAGCCTACTCTTCATGGATGACCTCCAGCGGATTCAAGCGCACGGCGATGCTGGCTGGATAAAGTCCCGCTACAACTGTGGCTGTATATACGACGGTCAACGCTCCGAGCAGCACCTCGACAGGCCAGTGAAAACGAATGGTCCAGCCGAAGGATTGTTTGTTGATGACGAAAATGAGAATCAGCGAAAGAAAATAACCGAGAATAAAACCTGCGAGATTGGCCAGCAGGCCCAGGAGGCCCGCCTCCACCAGGATCATTTTTTGAATCTGGCGGGAAGCAGCGCCGAGAAAACGAAGCAAGCCCAGTTCGCGGCGGCGATCGATGACCAGCGCCAGGAGCGCTCCCGCGATGCCCATCACCGCCACGATGACGGCCACGGCTTCTAGCGCGTAGGTGATGGCAAAGGTGCGGTCAAAAATGCGCACCGCTTCGGCGCGGATTTCACGGTCGGAAAAAATCAGAATGCGATGGCCGGCGGCCGCTGCAAGGATTTCCCGGTGCACTTCTTCAGCGTTGGCGCCAGGTGCGACAAAGATGGCCAGATTCGTCGGCGCCGCATCCGGCAGGAATTTCAGGAGCACTTCGCGATCCATCAGGATGTAGCCCCGTTCGCTGCCGTAATCGTAGTGGACATCCACGATGCGGAAATAGGCGCGGGCGGCGCCGAGCGACAAGGTGATGGTGTCGCCGGTTTTCACGTGATGCTTGTAGGTAAAGGGTTCGCTGACGATGACGTTGTTTTTGCCGCGAAGCTGCTCGAGCACTTCGGAAGCCGGGCGGCCGGAGAAGAAATCCGATTGGCGGCGGGCACGCCGGGCGGTCAAGTCTACCGCGGCGAGCGTGACGGGCATGCCGTCATAGCTGATTTCGTAGGCGCGCAGGCGATCTACTTGCGCAACGCCCGGCAGCGTGCGAATTTTCTCGAGCAATTCGGGCGAAAGGGTGGGATGCCGGTCGGCGGCGGGACTTCCCGCCGGACGAACATACAAATCCGCCGGCAACTGGTTGTTCATCCAGTTCACAACGGTTTGTCGGAAACTGCCGACCATAATGCCGACAGAAACCACCATGGCGACGGCTGTGGCCAGCGCGCCAACGAGCACCGAGGTACGTCGCAAGGAGGCAGCGAGGCTGCGCGAGGCCAGCAGCGCCTCTACTCCGAACAATTCTTCCAAGCTTTTCGCAGCGATTCGCGAAACGATATAGACGAACGCAGGAATGGCATAGGCCGCGGCGACGATCAGGAGAAGCACCGCCAGGTAACCGAACAGGGGCTTCCCGGCGATGGCCGGCGCTTTTGCGGCAAGCGCGCCCAATACCGCCAGCACCAGCGCGATCGCGAGATCTCGTCCCTTGTGCATTTGCGCGAGATATTCGCGGCGGCCTTGCGCCATAGCGTCGGTAGGAGAAACTTGCATCGCCTCGCACGCGGGAGAAAATGCGGAGAAGGTTGCGACACCGATGCCGATGGCGAGCGCAAGAGCAACGGAGTGCGGCGTCAGCTCGATGGCGCCCGGGCGGCTGCTCACATAGAGCGACTCGACCGTCGCGCCCATGAGTTTCACCGCGCCATCGGCCATTACACGGCCGAGCGGCAGGCCGAGCAAACCACCTGCGAGCCCAAGCCCGGCGGCTTCACCGAGGAATGCAGCCACAACGTCAGTGCGGCTGGCGCCGAGAGCGCGCACAATGCCGATTTCATTACGGCGACGCACCACGGAAACGGAAATGGTGTTGTAGATGAGAAACGCGCCGACTACTAGAGCGATGTAACTGAGCAGCCGAAGGTTCCAGCGGAAAGCCTCGAGCATCTTGCGATTTTCCTCGGTGCCTGTTCCTTGCGGGCGGACTTCGATACCCGCCGGCAGAACGCCGCGCAAACGCTCTTGCCATTCGTCGAGGTTGCCGTCGGGAGGAAGCTTGAGCAGGATGCGGTCGACGCGGCCAAAGCGATTGAGTGCGCGCTGCGCTCCGGCGATGTCCATCAGGACAGCATGTCCGTTGGCGGAGGTGTCCGGAAAAACGCCGCGAACGATGCAGTCGCGGACCTGATCATTGATTAAGAACGACAGATGTTCGCCGGGCTTTTTTCCGAGGCCGGCGCTGACCCAGATGCTTTGCGGGTCTTCGAGCATACGTGCAGATTCTTCGCCTGTCAGTTTTTCAAGAGAAGTATCCTGAAGCGTGGAGCGTCGGGTTGCGTAACGGCGGCCTTCTGCAATCAAATCGAGGCCAATCAGCGGAAGCGTTTCCTGGGTGCGCAAATCCACGGCGAAATCTTCCATGCGCGGCGAGAGACGCAGGGGGAAAGGCTGCGTCGCGAGCGTGGCGAGGATGGATTCCGGCACACCGCCGGAGGCCACAATTTCCAGGTCGTTGTCGCCGGAGAGCGTTTCCATCGAAGAATGGAATGAGCCCGCAGCCGCGCTTCCCGCCAAATCGATGGCCAACACCACGGCCACGCCGAGCGCCACGGCCAGCACCATCAGCGCAAGGCGCACCGGTTCGTGCAGCAGAGGCCGCACCATTAACCGGTAGAAGAGCTCGAGCCGGACCATGTCAGCGCCGCGTGACTTCGGCGATTCGGCCATCGCGCAAGACCACCAACGTGTCGGCCACGGCAGCGGCTTCGTGGCTGTGCGTGGCCATGATGGTAGCGGTTTTCCGTTCACGGGTCAGGCGCAGTAGCAAATCCAGAATCACCGTGCCGGTGGTGGTGTCGAGATTGCCGGTGGGTTCATCGGCAAGCAGAATGCGGGGAGCATGCACCAGCGCGCGGGCAATCGCCACGCGCTGCATCTGGCCGCCGGAAAGCTGATGCGGATAACGCTCGCCGAGGCCGTCGAGTTCCACCCAATGCAATCGCTCGAGCGCGATTTCAAGCGCGCCTGGCTTTCCCGCGAGAAGTAAGGGGAGCTCGACGTTTTCCTGGACGGTGAGCGTGTGCAGAAGCTGAAAGGATTGGAAGATGAAGCCGACTTTTTCACGGCGTAATGCGGTCTGCTGCGCGTCGCTCAAGCCGGATGTGGCAAGGCCTTCGATCGACACCGTGCCGAAGGTAGGAAAGTCCATCGCGCCTGCAAGATGCAGCAGTGTGGATTTGCCGCAACCGCTGCGGCCTACGAGCGCGACGAATTCACCTTCGGCCACGTCGAGCGAAACATTTTCGAGCGCGCGCACGCTCTGGCCATCCGTGGAGTATTCCTTGCAGACCGATTGCAGAGAGAGGATCGCCATGTGCTTACTGCAACAAGAACACGCTGATGCTTTCGGCCGGGAGACGCAGCTTCATCGTATTGCCATCTAGTTCAGCCTGGCCCGCGCCAAGCAAGGGGGCGACGCCGCCAGACTTTTCGGCGGGAGTCTCCCGCAATGGGAGTGAGATTTCCCGCGCCGCGCCTCCGGCGTGAAAAGCCACCAGGACTTTGTCTTCTTCGGTCTCGCGCAGAAAGACGTAGGTCGTGTCGTCCGAGGCCAGGCTCCAGAGCTTGCCGCGGCGCAGCGCGGGATGTTGCGCACGCAAAAGCAGCAGCGATTTCACAAATTCATGAATCTCCTGCTGCTCGGGAGTGCGGCCCTGTTTCTGGAAGGCGCTGCGGGGATCCTCGGTCCAGCCACCGGGAAAATCGCGCCGGTTATCGGGATCCTCGCCTCCCGGCATTCCCAGTTCGTCCCCGTAGTAGATTTCGGGGATGCCGCGCACCATGCAGATCAGGCCGAAGGCGAGTTTCAAGCGCGCAGGCGTTCCCTGGGACATGCCGGCAAAACGTTTCGTGTCGTGATTGTCAAAAAAGGGCACGAGAAAATCCGGATGCGGATAAAGAGAATCCTCGCGCACGACGTTGGCGATTTTTCCCACCGGCGCGCCGTTCAACAGAACATCGCGTGAGGTGAAATAGAGAGGAAAATCGAAAAGCGTGGTGAGTTGCGTGTCTACGCCGTCCCATCCCGTTTTTCCACCCTGAAAAAAAGAAGTGACCGTGGGATCAGGATGGAAGACTTCGCCTATGGTGGAAAGGCGTGGATAGATTTTGCGCAGCGCCGTGTGCCACTGCTGCCAGAAAGTGCGTGAAACGTACGGGAAAGTGTCGATGCGGTAGCCATCGAGGCCGGATACCTCCGCCCACCAGATGCTGTTTTGCGCCAAGTATTGCGCGACCATGGGATTTTCCGTGTTCATGTCGGGCAGGATTCCCGCGAACCAGCCGTCGATCAGGCTGCGGCGCAACCGTGGCGGCGTGTGCGGGTCGGCCAGCGCTTCGAACGCGTCGTTGGTAATTTCCTTTTTTTCCGGCTGGCCGTAGAACGGCGGCTTGACGCCCGACTCGGCTCTCAGGTGATGCTCCGGCGTGCCGTGGAACCAATCCGGCATCGGCGGATGCGCGACCCAGGGATGCCGGGGGCCGACGTGATTCGGCACCACGTCGAAGAGAATCTTCATGTGCTGCTTGTGCGCCGCCTGCACGAGTTCCTGATAATCGGCGAGCGAGCCGAGGTGCGGATCGACGGCGTACAAATCCACAGCGCCGTAGCCGTGATAGCTTTGCGCGTCGCCATTCTTTACCACCGGCGTCAGCCACAGCGTGGTTACGCCGAGATCTTTCAGATAATCGAGATGCTGCTCGATGCCGCGCAGGTCGCCGCCGTGATAAGCGCGCGGCTTGCCGCGATAGTGCGAGCCGGGAAATTCCGCGGGCTCATCGTTGAGCGGATCGCCATTGGCAAAACGGTCGGGCATGATCAGGTAAATCACGTCGTCGAGCGTCAGTCCCTGATTGCGGCCGAGAATTTGCGAGCGCGCGGCAATCGGCAGTTCGAAAGAAGTCTGGCCGTTCGTGGTGGTGATGCGGCAGATGACGGTGCCGCGGCGGAGCTCAGGCGCGAATTTCAGCCAGAGGAAGAGGTAATCGCCGTCAGCGGAGGATTGCGTGCGGCCAACGGTGACCTCTGGGAGGTTGCAACTGGCATGCGTTGCCTCCAGGTTTTTGCCGGAAAGCAGCAGCATCAGGTCCGGCGTCAGGCCCACCCACCAGTTTGGAGGTTCCACTTTTTTGACGACGGGGGCGTTGGGATTGGTGGATTCCTGGGCGCGGAGCGTTGCGCTCCCGATCCGCATGGCAAGCGCAAGCTGAGCGCAAGTCCAGAAAAGCCAAATACAGTACAAAAGATTTGGTTTAAGTTTCATCATCAGCTTTCTCGGAACACCAGATGGCCAAACGCGGCGGGCACATGAAAATTGGGCTCGGGCGTCATCGTAGGGCTCCATGCCCCGTAAAAGCGAGGTTCCGCGCGGCCCTCTACGCGAAAAAAATTGGCGCGCCATGGCTTTTGCGGATCGAAAGCGGGCGTCAGGTTACGCATGGGAATGATGAGTTCCGCGGTGCAGCTCTTCGCTTGTGTATCTTGCCCCACGCGGCGGCGTAATCCGCTGCGCATCTCCTCTTTTTCGCCGTGCGAGATGTTCAGGTCGATCCAGTAGCCGTTGGGCGCTACTTCCAATTCCTTATATATAAGAGGGTCGGAGTCATCTGGTTGCAAAAAGGCTTCGGCGACGTCGCGTTCCCAGAGTCGGTCGCGCCAGCCATCGGGCCGCGCGTCTGGAAATACATTTAATTCGCGAAACTTAGCGACAAATCGAATGAAGAGCGTTTCCGGATTCCACAGTAAGCGCACTTCGGTCGAACATTCGGGGTCAGCGTTTGCTCCCCGCCAGTCGCGATCGAAGCGAATTGCAGAGGCCTGTTCCCAGCAAATGGCTTGGGGAAAGCCTTCCGCGGCAACATTTTCGGGCGACCGCAACGCGTAGGCGGTCGGCAGGTGAAGGAAGGGGGAGACCGAGGCAGAACCCATGGCCTGGCTAGTGTATTCCAGCATTGGCGCGGCAGTCACGACGGGTGTGAGAAATGTCGGCGCGCCGACATTTAAAGTAAAACCCGAAGATTGTTCGAATGGCCCAAAATGGAATTGCCGCTGAAACCATAGTACATAGCTGCGCCGGAGTGGATCCTGATGCCGAAATACAGCCGGCAAGGTGCCGGCACTACCAATTGCCGGCTGCCGACACTTCAAGTTTTACCCAAAAGTTGTTCGAATCGCTGCTCAAAACGCTCCGAAAAATCTCGACCGAACCCGGCTATTTGGCCAGCAGACTGATTGCGCACGTGGCTTGCACGCTCCGCGGGGCGGCGGCGAAACGCGTGCTACCATGCGCCTTAGCTCGAAATTCGGCTCATTTCCGGCCCACCCGAGAAGGAGAAACACCGTGGAATTCCAACGCAGTTCCGGTTCCGTGGCCGTTCGCGGCGTCGACGTTCGCACGGAACCCACGCGCCGGCAACCCTCCGATTTCCAGTTCGTGAAGATGCAGGTGAGCGGGGGCGTGGCACGTATGACGCTGAACCGCGCGGAGCACAACCTGCTGAACGAAAACTTCCTGCGCGAACTGGCCGACGGGATCGCGTACGCCGGCGATCACCAGGACGTGAAGCTGATCGTGCTGGATTCCGCGTGCAAGGTTTTCTGCGGCGGCATTGACGTGGGCGAATACACGTCGGAGCGCGTGTTTCAGATGATTGATGCGTTCCACGCGGTGTTTAATGGAATGCTGGAGACGTCGAAGCCGGTGCTGTGCGTGGTGAACGGGCCTGCGATTGGCGGCGGCGCAGAGCTGGCTGCATTCGGCGATATGGTGATCGCGACACCGAAGGCGCGGTTTGCGCAGCCGGAGATTACCATCGGGGTGTTTCCGCCACTGGCGTCCACGATTCTGCCGTTCCTCGTCGGGCCGAAGCTGGCGCTGGAGCTGGTGCTGCTGGGCGAGCCGGCGACCGCGGAGCGGGCAATGGAACTTGGCATCGTGAACCGCCTGGTGCCCGAGGCGCAGCTCGAGTCCACTGTAAATGATATTTGTGCGCGCATCAGCGGGCATTCCGGGCCTGTACTGACCATGGCGAAAAAAGCGATTCTCGGCGGCATGGGCCTTTCTCTGCGCGACGGTTTGAAGAATTCCATGAACATTTTCCTCAACGAGCTCTATCGACTGGAAGATTCGCAGGAAGGTCTTCGCGCGCTGGTGGAAAAACGCAAGCCGAACTGGAAGAACCGCTAGCTTCTTCCCGGCAATCTTCAAAGCCCTGCGCGCCCCATGCTTTTCCTCAAAAAGCAAGCCGCATTTAGTTACGTTCAGGTTTCGCGCGAAGGTGACTTAACAAACATCGATCAAGTGGTAGCAAATCGAGAAGGACTTAACTGATTTTGCGACAATAGCCATGAACGGAATGAAAATTCGATCGGCAGCGATTGCCGTTTGATTGACACGTTTCATCGTGGGCCGTAAACTCGAAGGGAAATCCAACAGGCCAGGAAAGTGGGGAAGGCCGTGTAAATCGGCCGCGGTCCCGCCACTGTAATCGGCTTCAACGCCGAGAGCCAGGCTACCCTTCCTCGCCGTCGTGGTTGGGCTACTTCGCGAGAGAGTACGCCTCCCGTATGCGCCCGGCTTTTCGCCGGGTTTTTCATTTTCCATTCTCGCGGAATTCGCCACAGGGGAGATTCTTGCAACAAGGTCAGCCCAAATTTGCGCATTACGCAAGGCTTCTCCTGTTCTTTGCGTTGGGTTGGACGGTGTTTCCGTTGCACGCACAATCGGCGGCGCCGCCAGCAACACCGCCGGCAATGCGCGAGGTGGTGGACGAGTTCGGCCGCACAGTGCGCATTCCGCAGCTACCGCAGCGCATCGTTTCGCTGGCGCCCAGCCTGACGGAGACTCTCTACGCGCTGGGCGTGCAGGACCGCCTTGTGGGCGATACGGATTATTGCGATTATCCCGCCGACGCGCAAAAGAAAAAGAAGGTCGGCGGCGTGATTAATCCGAATCTTGAGGAGATCGCCGCTCTGCATCCGGACTTGGTGCTGGTGACCAGGGAAGGCAACCGTGCGGACACGGTGCGCGCGCTGGATACGCTGGGTATCCCGACGTATGCGACGCAGGCGCGGAATGTGAACGAAGTGCTGACGACCACGCAAAAGCTGGCGAATCTGCTGGGCGTGCCGGAAGCGGGAAGCTCCTTGACGGGCGACCTGCAAGCGCGGCTGGACGCTCTGCACGGGAAGCTGGATGTGATTCCTCCAACCCGTGCGCTTTTTATTGTGTGGACCGAGCCGCTGATATCCGTCGGCAAAGATACCTTTGTCGCCGACGCGATGCGGCTTGCCGACGCGACCAGCATCGTGGACGCCAAGCAGGACTGGCCGCAGATGAGCCTGGAGGAAATCGCAAAGCTGCAGCCGGAGTATCTGGTGTTTGCCGCCGGGCATTTTGAGGAGGGCACGCGCAATTTCGAAGCACTGGCGGACCGGCCCGGATGGCGTATTTTGGATGCGGTGCGCCAGCGGCGATTCGCGGTGGTCAGCGAGGCGGTGATTCGGCCCTCTCCGCGCATCGTTTCGGCCATCGAAGACCTTGCGCGCCAACTGCATCCCGCGGCGTTTCAGGAAACGCCCGCGCCGAATAGTCCGGGCGCTCCCGCTCCTCCTACGCCGCCCGGTGCAAAACCGCTGACAAGCACTCGCGCAGCCCGCATGGCCCTCAACACTCAAATTGAGATACAGGAGCTGGCATGCGCCCGCTGACTCTAGCGCGCCTTCTGATGCGCTGCGGCATTCTCGTGGCCATTCTTTTCGCCGTGGTTGTAATCGCCCTGAAGCTTGGCGCGGTGCAGGTTTCTCTCTATGGATTGGGGAAGGATTTGCTCGGCGTGCTGTTGCGCCGCAGCAACACGCTATCGTCTGACTACGGCATGATTGTGCTGGACATCCGGTTGCCGCGGATATTGCTGGGCATCGTGGTGGGCGCATCGCTCTCCGTGGCGGGGGCAAGCTTTCAGGCGCTGCTGCGGAATCCGCTGGCGGATCCTTACGTCCTGGGCGTTTCGTCGGGAGCGGCGCTGGGCGCGATTGTCGCGCTGGTGATTGAAGGGCACATGAATCTGACTCCGGAACTCGCCGGGGTGATCACGCCGGTCGGCGCGTTCATCGGCGCGGCGCTAACCATCGCCGCGGTCTACGTACTCGGGCGGCGCGAGGGACAAATCGACAGCAACACGCTGCTGCTCGGAGGAATCATCACCACGTCGTTTCTCTCCGCGGTAATCATGTTCCTGATGACCACGCTGCCGAGCAATAATCTTCGCGGCACGGCCTTTTGGCTGATGGGTGACCTATCCACACCACAGCCGCGCAGCCTGCTGTACTTGCTTATATTGGGTTTCCTCGCGGCGGCGGGAGCGATTTACACCACGTCCTCGGACCTGAACCTCCTGCTCGCCGGCGAGAAGGAAGCGATGCACCTGGGCGTGGACGTGCCGCGGGTGCGCATCGTGGTTTATCTGGCGGCTTCCATTCTTACAGGATTGGCGGTGGCCGCGAGCGGAGTAATCGGCTACGTGGGCTTACTGGTGCCGCACGTGATGCGCCTTATTTTTGGCTCGGATCATCGCATGCTGCTACCCGCCGCAGCGCTGGGCGGCGCGATCGCCCTGGTGATTGCGGACACGCTGGCCCGCACGGTGGCTTCGCCGACGGATCTGCCCGTCGGAGCGATGACCGCGATGGCCGGTGCGCCGCTGTTCATTTATCTGCTGCGCAGGAGGCTGGCATGAGTAGCGTGGCGCGTCCGCTTCCCGGCGAACCCTCGCGCACGAGTTCCGAGGTGCGCCTGAGCGTGGAGCAGGTAAGCTATGCGTATGCGGCCAATCCGGCGCAGGCGCCGCTGTTTACTCTGGAAGCGTTGAGCTTTCAGGCGAAGCCGGGTGAGCTTGTTGCTATCCTCGGCCCCAACGCCAGCGGCAAATCCACACTGCTGCGATTGATTTCCGGGGAACTCGAAGCGCTTTCCGGGCGCATCTTTCTCAACGGTTTTGCGACGCACGATCTGCCGGTGAAGATGCGCGCGCAGCGCATCGCCATGGTGCAGCAGGAGAGCCGCCTGCTGTTTCCTTCGCGGGCATGGGAATTTGTGCTGCAGGGGCGGCATCCGTATGGCGGCGGGCTGCGCTTTGAATCCGAGGAAGATATCGCCATTGCCGGGAACGCGCTGGCGCAGGTCGGGGCCACGCATCTAGCGGACCGCTGGATGGACATGGTTTCCGGCGGCGAGAAGCAGCGGATTATTCTGGCGCGGGCGCTGGCGCAACAGCCGCTGTTGCTGCTGCTGGACGAGCCGACGCTGCATCTGGATATCGGTGCACAGGTGGACTTGCTGGAGTCGTTGCGCCGGCTGGCCGCAGAAAACCGCTATACCGTGGTGGTGGTGACGCACGAACTCAACCTGGCCGGGGAATATGCCGACCAGGTGGTGCTGATGCAGCGCGGCAAATGCCTGCGCGTGGGGCCACCGGCAACGGTGCTGCAGCGGGAAATTCTGGAGCAGGTTTTTCAGGCGTCGCTTTCTGTGGAGATGACCGCTACGGGAAGGCCGCGCGTGACGCTTTTCAACAAATAGAAGTTTTTCGCGTTCACCCCAACCCGGCGATTTTTTAATCGCTGATCAATGAAACCCGCAGCGGGCGCCGCCCCTCGACAACAACCGCGGACTTCGTGCTCGGGAAGACGGTGAGAAGCCGTCGCCGCCGCGCGACTGTAAGGCGAATGTGCAGCTCGCATGTCACTGTGGCCGAACTTGGCCGCGGGAAGGCAGCGAGCGAACTCTTTGAGGCCAGCGCTGATAGTAAGCCAGCCGGGCTGAGGGTTCCTTTTCGCCAAGCCAGGAGACCGGCGAAGTCTGCAGCCAGTGCCAGCGCCCCAGGTACCGGCCAACCTTCAGGCTCCCGCGCGTGAGGGAGCGGAGGAACCATGAAAAACTTTTTTGCCGTCCTCTCCGTGACTTTCGCATTTTTTGCCTATTCCGCAAATTCCAAGGCTGTTCCGCAATCTTCGACTGATAACGCCCACTTGACCGGCACGCTGACCGATCCTTCCGGCGCAGCCGTCGCCGGAGCGCAAATCAGCGCGCAGGCCACCGGTTCGTCCGCACAGGTCAACGCAACTTCCGGCGCGGACGGTTCGTATTCGCTGAACCTTCCGCCAGGGAGCTATCGTGTGCGTTTTGCGCGCACGTCGTTTGCCGCGCGCGAGATTAACGTGAGCCTGGCTGCCGGCGAATCCCGCGTGGTGAGCCTTCCCCTTGAACTCGAGCGACTATCCGAGAGCGTGGTGGTCACCCCGCAATCGCTTCCGGTTAGCGCGCAGCAGACCACAGTTCCTACCGACGTTATCTCCCGCGAGGTGATCGAGGACCGTCAGGCGGCTTCCCTGCCCGAGCTTTTGCAGTTCTCACCGGGCATCGCCATAGGCCGGACCGGACCGTTTGGCGGAACCGCCTCAGTCTTCCTTAACGGCGGCAATTCGAACTTCACAAAGGTTCTTGTTGATGGTACGCCCATCAACCCACCGGGAAGTGCGGTGGATTTCTCCAGCGTTACCACCGAAAACATCGATAAAGTCGAAATCGTCCGCGGCCCCGAAAGCGCCATCTATGGCAGCGATGCCGTGGCCGGCGTCATCCAGCTGTTCACTCACCAGGGTGAAACGCGGATTCCAGCTTTCGGCGCCTTTGCTGAAGGTGGCAACTTCGCTTCCGGCCGTGGGGGTGCGGACCTCAGCGGCCTTCTCGGCAAGTTCGATTATTCCGGCTCTGCCGCTTACTTCCACACGGACGGCCAAGGCCCGAACAACTACTTCGTGAACCGCACGCTCTCCGGGAATTTTGGCTACTCTTTTTCCGATACCAACCAACTGCACCTCTCGCTTCGTAACAACATGAGTGACGCCGGGATCCCCGGACAAACCGGACTTCCTCCCTCGCCTGGCGCAATGCCGGATCTCTTTACGGGTTACGTACAGCACATCTTTTCGGCCAATGCGCGATGGAACCTCACCAGCGGCCGCCACTGGCAGCATCAGCTGATGGGCACGGAGTCCTATACGCGGCAGCGGAGTTTTGCGAACCCGGGAGACGTCTTCCCCTTCAACACCATCCTGGAATTCAATCGGGCCGCGGCGAATGCGCGATCGAGCTACGTGTCGAGGAATTTCAGCGCCACGGCCGGCTACCAATACGAAGTGGAAAACGGAGGCATTACATTTGTGAGTCCCGGCCACTTGCGCCGCAACAATCAGGCCGGGTACCTCGACTTCCGCTATACGCCCCTTGCGCGCCTGACCCTCGATTTGGGAGTCCGCGCAGAAGCCAACGACAGCTTTGGCACGCGCGTGGTGCCCCGCATCGGCGGGTCGTATCTGCTGCACAACGGGAAGGGGTTTTTCGGCGATACACGCTACCGGGCTTTTTATGGACAAGGCATCAAGGAAGCGCGCTTCGATCAAACCTTTGGCACGGATCCTTGTTTCCCAGGAAATCCCGGCCTGAAACCGGAAGCCAGCAAAGGCTGGGCAACGGGCTTCGATCAGAAACTCGCCGCGGATCGGTGGAAGGTTTCCGCCGATTATTTCTACAGCCGCTTTTACGACATCGTCAGCTTCGCCGACTGCCAGGCCACCGGGCTCTGCCCAGTGCAAGTTGGTTGCCCGTTTGGCAACGGCACCTATTTCAACACCGACCTGGCGTTTGCGCGCGGCGTGAATTTCGTCTCCGAGTTTCGCTTCCGCAACTGGATTTTCGTCAATGGGAACTACACGTATGACGATACCCGCGTGGTCAAATCCCCCACGGTCGCGGATCCCGCGCTCATTCCGGGAAATCATTTGATACGACGCCCGGTAAATTCCGGTTCTTTGGGGTTGAACGTAGCGTATGCAAGGATCAACTGGAACTTCATCGGGTACTTTACCGGCGTGCGCACGGACAGCGATTTTTTGGGATTGGGGCTTACGAGCAATCCGGGCTATGCGCGTTTTGACATGGCCGCCAGCTACCACGTCACGCGCGGGGTTTTCTTCACCGGACGCGTCATCAACCTCTTCGACAAACAGTATCAGGACGTGCTTGGGTTTCCCGAGCTGGGTCGCTACTACATGCTTGGACTGCGCTACGCATTCAGCGGGAGAGACTGACGCCATGGCGGCGCCGGAGCCGATTCTTTTTTGCTGGAGCGGCGGCAAGGACAGCGCGCTGGCCTTGCATTCCTTGTCGCGGCAAGGCGATGTGCGCGCCGCGGCTCTGCTCACGACGGTGACCGAGGGCTACGACCGCATCAGCATGCACGGCGTGCGCCGGGAACTGCTGCGACGGCAGGCGAAGTCGCTCCGCTTGCCGCTGCACGAGGTGTTCATCCCGCCGCAGTGCGTCAATTCCATTTACGAAGCCCGGATGGAAGAAGCGCTGCGGCACTATCTGGACCAGGGGATTCACCGGGTCGCGTTTGGAGATATTTTTCTGGAAGACTTGCGCGTTTACCGTGAAACAAATCTCGCGCGTCTCGACATGCAGGCGATTTTTCCTCTTTGGAAGCGCGATACGAGCGAGCTGATCCGCGAATTCAACGTGTTCGGATTCCGTGCCGTTGCCACCTGCATTGACCCGAGGGTGCTTGATGCCGGCTTTGCCGGACGTGAACTCGATGAATCCTTTTTCGCAGATTTGCCTCCGGGCGTGGATCCCTGCGGGGAGAACGGCGAGTTTCACACTTTTGTTTTCGACGGGCCCATTTTCGCGCGCCCTGTTGAATTTACCGTTGGCGAGGTGGTCCAGCGGGATTCGTTTGTGTTCTGCGATTTGCTGCCGGACAAAATTCGAGAGGAGGCTAGCTCGACCCATGCTTAACGAGAATTCCCGTTCCCACGCTTATGCCCTTCGCGCGCTGCTCGCCGCTGTGATGATTGTTCTGGCCGCGGTTGCGCGAATTGCGCCGCATCCCTGGAATTTCACGCCGATCGGGGCCATGGCACTTTTTTCCGGGGCCATCTTCCGAGATCGCCGCATTGCGCTTTTGTTTCCGCTAACTGCGCTTTTCGCAGGCGACCTGTTTGTGGGCCTTTACCGCCTGATGCCGGTGATTTATGTGAGCTTTCTCGTGAACGTGCTCATCGGCCGATGGATGGCGGCGAATCGCAGCGTGGCGCGCGTCGGCGGCTCCGTGTTCCTTGGCGCGTTACAATTCTTTTTGGTGACGAACTTTGCGATGTGGCGCGCGTACGACACCTTTCCCCACACACTTGCCGGCCTTGGTACCTGCTATCTCACGGGCTTGCCGCTTTTTGGAGACACTCTGGCCGGAGACGCCTTCTACGCGGCACTTTTCTTTGGCACTTTTGCGCTTGCGGAACGTCAATGGCCCGCGCTGCGGGAACCCACGGCGGCTCACAGTGCGTCGTGAGGAATGGCCGATGGTGGATTCTGGCCTTCCCCGAGTTGGAGTTGGCGTGCTGCTGGTGGACGCACAGGGCCGCGTTTTGCTGACGCTGCGGAATCGTGCGCCCGAGGCGGGTTGCTGGAGCATCGTTGGCGGCAAACTGGATTTTCTGGAAACGCTCGAAGAGTGCGCCGTGCGCGAGGCTCGCGAAGAGGTCGGCCTAGAGGTGGCCATTCGATCGTTGCTTTGTGTGACGGATCATTGCCTGCCGCAGGAGAACCAGCATTGGGTTTCGCCAGCGTATCTGGCGCAAATCCTCGCGGGTGAGGCGGAGAACTGCGAGCCGGAGAAAACAATGGCGGTGCAATGGTTCTCCCTGGACGATTTACCCGCCAATTTGACCATGACCGCACGCAATGCTATTTGCGCCTATGCCCGGCAATTCCGGCAGGGAACGTGACGCCCGGCAGGGATGCTATAATTCCTGTTCCTGTATGACTAAATTCGCCACAGAGTCGGCCATGGACTCCGCACTACTCGCTAAGTACGAGCCGGTGATTGGGCTTGAAGTGCACGTGCAGCTGCTGACGAAGACAAAGATTTTTTGCGGCTGCTCGACACGATTTGGCGATCCGCCCAATTCGAACGTTTGCCCGGTGTGTCTGGGCCTGCCGGGGACGCTGCCGGTATTGAACAAGCGTGCCGTGGAAATGGCCATGCGAGCGGCGCTGGCGATTAATTGCACGGTTCACGAGCATTCGCGCTTCGCACGAAAAAACTATTTTTACCCGGACCTGCCTAAGGGCTACCAGATTTCGCAGTATGAATTGCCGCTCGCCACTGGGGGATGGATTGAGATTGAAGTGCGCGGCGAGCAGAAGCGCGTAGGCATTACGCGTCTGCACCTGGAAGAAGACGCGGGCAAGTCACTGCACGATGGTTTTCCTCACTCGGATGACAAGACCTACGTTGACTTCAACCGCTGCGGCACGCCGCTGAGCGAAATCGTCTCCGAGCCGGACATGCGGACACCGGATGAGGCTTACGCATATTTGACGACGCTGCGGCAGATTCTGCTCTATGCCGGGGTGAGCGATTGCAACATGGAGGAAGGCTCGCTGCGCTGCGACGCCAACGTGAGTGTGCGGCCACGCGGGGCCAAGGAATTCGGCACCAAGGTGGAAGTGAAGAACCTGAATTCGTTCCGGTATCTGGCCAAGGCCTTGGAATATGAAATCGAGCGGCACATTGCAATCATTGAGTCCGGCGGGCGTATTTCGCAGGAGACGCGGTTGTGGAATCAGGCGGCGAACCGCACCGATTCGATGCGGTCCAAGGAAAAGGCGCACGACTACCGCTATTTTCCGGAGCCGGACCTGTTGCCGGTGCATGTGGGCGCGGGGTGGCGGGAAGACGTGAGACTTTCGTTGCCCGAGTTGCCGAATGCCAAGCGGGCGCGGTTTGTGGCTTCCTATGGAATCACGGCCTACGACGCGGAGATTCTTACAGACACGCAGGCCCTGGCGGATTATTTTGAGGCTGCGGTGAAGGCAGGCGCGCCGGGGAAGGCCGCCGCGAACTGGATGCAGACGGAGCTACTGCGACGCCTGAACGATTCGGGCAAGGAGATCGGTGCCAGCTCGGTTTCGCCTGCGGCGCTCGGCGAGCTGGTGGTGTTTGTGGGCTCGGGCAAAATTACCGCGGCGATTGGCAAGAAAGTGTTTGCCACGATGTTTGAAACCGGACGTTCCGCCCGGGACATCGTCGCTGCCGAAGGCCTGGGGGCGCGGGTTGGCGAGGACGCCATCGAAAGGGCGGCACGCGCGGTCATCGAGAAAAATCCGGACAACGTAGCGAAGTTCAAATCTGGCAACGAAGGCGTGTTCAAGTTTTTTGTCGGCCAGGTGATGAAGGCCACCAAAGGGCAGGCTAATCCGCACGCGGTGAACGATATCGTGCGGCGGTTGTTGTCCTAGGGCGTGGCAACTCGGCCCGCCTTAGGAGGCGGGCCCTACCTCAGGAGAGAGTTCATGGTCAAAGTGGGCCAGAAGGCACCTGAATTTACACTCGCTTCAGACGAAGGCAAGGAAATCTCGCTGAAGGATTTTGCGGGCCGGCGGGTGCTGCTCTTTTTCTTTCCGAAGGCGAACACGCCGGGTTGAACGATTGAGGCGTCCGAGTTTCGCGACGCAAAGGCGAACTTCGACAAGCTGGGCGTGTCCATTCTGGGGGCCAGCGCGGACCCGATGAAGGCTCTAGAAAGTTTTAAGGCCAAGCAGAAGCTGAATTTTCCGCTGCTGAGTGATCCAACCCACAAAATGATTGAGGCTTACGGTGTGTGGCGTATGAAGAAGTTCATGGGACGCTCGTTCAAGGGCATTGTGCGCAGCAGTTTTCTGATTGGCGCCGACGGGAAACTCGAGGAGGTCTGGGACGAAGTGAAGGCCAAGGGGCATGCCGCCGAAGTCCTAACCAGGCTCGCAAAGTAAACTTGTTACGTTTCGTCGCAAACATTCCCGCAAGTAACCTGCAGCGTACTTACACCATCCAACTGGCTCCTTTATTTTTCCATCGGGTGCATGCCATTTGAAATCGCGCCCAGGGGGGGTCGCTTATGCCGCAGGTCGTGCGCTTCCATCAACTGGGAGGCCCTGAGGTTTTACAGGTCGAAGAACTTCCTTTACAGGATCCGCAGGCGGGAGAAGTTCGCATAAAGGTGCAAGCCATCGGACTGAATCGCGCGGAAGCGATGTTCCGGTTAGGACAATACCTGGAGCAGCCAGAATTCCCTTCCCGGCTGGGAATTGAAGCCGCGGGAATCGTAGACGCGGTCGGCGCCGGGGTTATGAATGTGAAGGCGGGCGACAAAGTCAGCGTCGCCACCGGGCAATCGATTGCGGAATATGGTACCTACGGCGAATTCGCCGTGGTGCCCGCCATTTCCGCCGTTCCCTATCCTGCGAATTTGACGCCCGAAGAAGCGGCTTCGGTTTGGGTGCAATACCTGACGGCTTATTTCGCCTTCGTGGATATGGCAGGTCTAAAAACGGGGCAGTCGGTGTTGATCACGGCGGCCACAGGCGGCGCGGGTTTGGGGGCCATCGAAATGGCCCGCATCCTTGGCGCGACTTCCATCGCCACAACGCGTTCCGCTGCGAAAAAAGATGCGCTGTTAAAAGCCGGCGCGGATCACGTGATTGTCGGCAACGAGAATTTCGCTGACCGCGTGAAAGAGGTTATGGGCGGCAAGGGCGCTGAGGTCATTTTTGATCCCATCGCCGGCGACACACTTCCTATATTGGCCGAATCGGTTGCCTGGGGAGGCCACATTATTTTGTACGGAGCTTTGCAAGGGGCGCAGACGGCCTATCCGCTTTGGACGGCGTTTTTGCGCAATTTTACCCTGCAAACCTACATGGTCTACAATTTCACCGGCCTCGCAACTCTCGGACTTCGACGCAATGAAGAAGCGATGGCGCGCGCGGTGGCCTTCATCACCCAGCAACTCCGTGAGGGCCGATTGAAGCCCAGGATCGATAGGACTTTCCCACTCGCAAAAATCCGCGAAGCGCACGCTTACATGGAATCGAACCAGCAGTTCGGCAAGATTGTGGTGACTGTTTAGCCGTAAGCTTTGTTTGCAGTTGGCGTGCTGCGATCAGAGGTCGCAACGTAAGTCGTCGCCGGCGGGCTCGATCAGCAGGTTGTCGATGAGGCGGGTCTTGCCGATGAAGACTGCGAGTAGGGCGTAGCAGCGGCGCGATACGCGCACCACCGCCTCGAACGTTTCCGCGTCCACAATTTCGGCGTAATCGACGCGGGCGCGCGGCTCGCTTTTCAGGATCTTCTGCATAGCCCCTTGCAAGTGCGGCGCATCTCGCACACCTGCAGCAATTTCGTGTTCCGCGGCGCGCAGGGCGCGCACCAGGACCGTGGCAGCTTTGCGGTCGGCGGCATCCAGGTAAGTATTCCGCGAGCTCATGGCCAAGCCATCGGACTCGCGGGCGATAGGGCAAACGACGATCCCCACATCGAGGTTGAGGTCGCGCGCCATCTGCTGAACGATGCGCACTTGCTGCGCATCTTTGCGGCCGAAATAGGCGTAATGCGGCTGGACGATCTCGAACAGCTTCATAACAACGGTCGAAACGCCCCGGAAATGGCCAGCACGCGACTTGCCCTCGAGACGCTCACTCAGCCCCTCGACGTGCACATAGGTGGAAAATCCCGGCGGATAAATCTCCGCCGACTCAGGCAGAAACAGTCCGTCTACTTTTGCAGCGGTTAGCTTCTCCACGTCCGTTTTGAGTGGCCGCGGGTAGCGCGACAAATCTTCGTTGGCAGCGAATTGTTTGGGATTAAGAAAAATGGACGCGTAGACCGGCGAGCATTCACGCTTGGCACGTTCCACCAGCGCCATGTGCCCGGCGTGCAGCGCGCCCATCGTGGGCACCAAGCCGATGATTCGCTGCTCCTGGCGCGCCGCGTGCGACTTTTCTTTCATCCAGGCTACGGTTCGGATGGTTTCCATGCAGACTAAGCGCCGGCGGCGGTGGCGCGTTCGCGATAGAAGTGCATCAGGTCGGTGAGAATCGGCTGCGCGTTCAGCTGGCGGAGCAGCGTGGTCGATTGGCCCCGATGGTAGGTTCCGTGATTCACCACGTGCTGCATCGATTGCCAAAGCGGATTGCGGTAGACCCCGAATTTCAGCGTTTTGTATTCCATCACGCGATTGAGATCGTCCTGCGTGAGATTACCTACAAAGGCGAGGAGGCGGGCTTCAAGTTGGAGCCATTTCTCGCGGAGGCGTGGCACATCCTGGAATTGCGTGACGTCCGGCAGACTGCCCGGGGAACGCCCCTCGAAGCGCTCCAGCCATATCCATTCCGCGCCATAGATATGTGCGAGCGTGTCGCGCAGGGAGCCGAAGCTCGAGCCCATCGGGCGCAGGAATTCTTCCGTAGTGATCTTGGATGCGGCTTCGAGGTGCCGGCGGTTGGCCCAGGCGTTGTAGTCGTACAGCACGCGCATTTCTTCCGGTGTCATTTTCCCTCCTGGAGCCTTTCTCAGGTCACGGAAAAGTGCTTTGCAGAGCTTCAGGAGCTGAAGCCCTTATCAAAACGAGGCTCTTGCGCGGGGGCTATCCCCCCAGCTCCTGAAGATTCGGTTTTTTCCGCACGCTCTTTCTACCAGTCGCCGTCGGTGTTCACCGGCAATTCGAGTTCTTCCTTCGCTGCGTGCGCGCGATGGTAGGACTCGGCATCCGACGGAAAGTTCCCACTCTGCACGTCGGCGCAGTATTCGCGCACGGCTTGGCCAATTCTTTTGCCGACGTTGGTGTAGCGACGCGCGAACTTCGGCGGTTCGTGGAACGTGAGGCCGATCATGTCGTGCAGGACCAGGATTTGCCCGTCGCAATCCGGGCCGGCGCCGATACCGATGGTGGGAATGCGCAGCGTGCGGGTGATCTCCGCGGCCAGTTCGCGCGGGATGCCTTCGAGCACGATGGAAAACGCTCCGGCGGCTTCGACCGCGCGCGCATCGCGCAGCAATTGCTCGGCGCCGCTTAAGGTTTTCCCCTGCACACGGTAGCCGCCCATGGCGTTCACCGATTGCGGCGTCAAGCCGACGTGACCCATCACGGGAATTTCGGCTTCCGTCAGACGCGCGATCAGTTCGAGCCGGCGCTCACCGCCCTCCACCTTCACGGCTTCCGCGCCGGACTCCTTCACGAAGCGCACGGCATTACGCAGCGCTTCATTCACGTCGCTGTGATAAGTGCCGAAGGGCATGTCCGCTATCAGCAGCGCGCGCTGGACGCCACGCCGCGCGGCCTTGGTGTGGTGCAGGGCTTCGTCAAGCGTCAGCGGCAGTGTGCTGTCGTAGCCCAGCGCCACCATGGCCATGGAATCGCCGACGAGCACGACATCCACGCCCGCTTCGTCAACGATGCGCGCGGTGGGATAGTCGTAGGCCGTGAGGCAGGTGATCTTTTTGTTAGGGAAATTGGCAGCCTGGGATTTGCGCTGCAACAATTCGGGAACGGTGATTTTCGCGGCGTTCCCCTTGAAATGGACGCTCATGTCGGCCTCCGGTGCCCTTCCCTGACCTCGGGATAGAGCCCTCGCGCGAACACCTCAACTATAACAAATTGTGTTGCAGGGCACCATGATTTGTGATTCGCGGGCGACGGGCTTATTTTTGACTGCCCACTTGAACGATGCGGGGGTCGAGGTTCCAGCCGCGGAGGCCGAGGGAGATGCCGGACTGAGCGGAGGTTTTTGAATATTCGATAATGATTTCCTTGTTTTCACCAGGTAACAAAGAAACGTAATTGTCGCTGTAGTAGGCAGGAAGGACGCGGGCTTTTCCGGCAGCGTCGAGCAGGGTCAGCTTAAGCTGCAGAGCGGCACTCGTTCCCGTGTTTTCGAGCGTGACTTTCACCCGCGAGTGTTTTTCCTCTTCGGCGGCGCGCAGCGTGGCCTTGATTTGCGCCTTGCTGAGGCGGTTTAGCTTGCGGTAATCGGCGTTACTGCCGGCGAGCCAATAAAAATTGTTGGAAAGCAGCGCGCCATTGGAGTCTCGCAATTCCAGTTTTAAGAGAGCCGCATTGCCGTTGAGGTGTTGGGCGAGATCGAGGGCGAAGAATTGCGTCGCGCCGGTGGGCGCGTCTTTCTTTTCTTCGTGCTCCGTCAGCAGCTTGTTTTCGAGCGAATAGAGGCGGGCACGCGCCGTGAGCGCGGCTTTTATGTCCGGCAGAGAATTGACGACCTCGATCGAGGTGTTCGAAGGATCGAATTGCACGTGCAGCGGCTCGCTGCCCTTCTTTGTGCCGTAGAACGAGGCCTGCGTGTCGTAGTCCGCACTGAAGATCTGCCAGGTGGAACTGGGCCACGCGGGCTGCGTCATCCAGAGCATGCGTCCGCTGTTCGGCGCCCAGAGGTGCGCGTTCATGCCTTCGAAGATGGCGCGGTGCTGCACGTAGTTGAGCATCTGTGCCTTGCGCTCGAAATCAGCGAGGCTTGTCGGCGCGCCGAATTCTTTCTCGATTTCGGCCATGAAGGCAGACATTGCGCCGTTTCCACCCTGGTGCCAGTCGTGATAGGCCCAGTCGTCGCTGATGGGCCAAAGATCTTCCTTCGGCAGCCAGGCTTGCCACATTTCGAGCGTCGGAAATGAGGGCGTGCCGGTCTCCACGGAGAAACCATGATTTAGCTCGGTGAAATACAGCTTGGGGTCGACGTAGAAATAAGGGCCGCTGGCCTGCAGGTTCACCTGGTTGGAGGTCGGTGTGTAATAGCGCGTGCCGTCGATGGTGCGAATCAATTCGTCCAAGCCTTCGTTGAGCATGGGCTGCGGTACGCCTTCGTTGCGGCCGCACCATACGGCAATCGAAGGATGATTGCGAAAGCGCAAGAGCGTGTCGCGGACGTTTTTCAGAAACAAAGCGGGGTCTTCCGGTTCGATGTTGTAGTTCTGCGTGGAGGCCCAGAAATCGTTCCACACCAGCAGGCCGTATTCGTCGGCCAGTTCGTAGAAGGCTTCTTCCGTGCTTTGGCCGACCCAGTTTCGGATGATGTTGACGTTAGCGTCCCGGTGCAGGCGGAAATAAGGTTCGAGGCGCTCGCGGGAGACGCGCTTGCGCGAGTCGTCCATGCCCCAACTGCCCCCGCGCGCGGCAATGCGCACGCCGTTGACGCGAATGGTAAGGAACGGTGTTGCTCGCGTGTCTTCCACCGGCTTGACCGCTGGGGATTTCTCCATGCCGGGACGCAGTGAGGCCACCCACCATTTCCAGCCGTCCTTCCACTCTCCGGGAAAAACGGAGGGATAGGGATCGGTTGAGGGCACGTTGCGAATGCCGTTGTGGGTGACGTCCACGACCTGCTGGTTGAGGGCACGGGCGGCGGACGGCGAATAATTTACTCGGTCGAGCTTGCCGTTGCTATCAAGCAGGCTGATTTCGTAGGTGAGTTCGCGAATGCCGAAACGGAGTTGTCTGGCGTCGGACGATTTGCCGTCAACCGCCACATCGAGCTTCAGCGTGTACAGTTCTGGCTTGCCGTAGCCGTTGGGCCACCAAAGGCGGGGATGCTGCACGTTTAGCTGCGGAAATTCCGCTGGTGTCAGCTTGAGTTCGGTTTTTCCGGGTACAAGCGAGATGCTTTTGGAAAGCGTCACGCCTTCAAACGCTGCGGTCAGCGTGGCGCTCACAGTCGCACTGGTCGCGTTCTCGAGCGGCACTGTCAATTCCACAGCCGCGCGGCTGGTGTCCGGTAGCGGAAGCTTCGTCACGACTTGAGGATCGCCGATGCGCACGGCGCTGGTGGCGCGCACGGTAACCCCTTGCCAGATCCCCGTGTCGCGATCGCGGATGCCGGGAATCCAGTCCCAGCCTTCGGTGTCCACGAACGTGGGGCCGTCAAGGCACATCATGCCGCCGTTCTCGCCGGCGCCCGCGCGCAGGCTTTGCTCGTGGGGAATGCCGGGATGCGGCGGAGGAGAAACGCGCACGGCCAGCACATTCTTCGCGCCGGGCTGGATGGCATCGGTCACATCAAAGACGCCGCGAATAAACGCGCCGCGGATTGTGCCCAGTTCCTTTCCGTTCAGCCAAACCGCGGCCATATAGTTGATGCCTTCAAACGTGAGCTTGAGGCGTTCACCTTTCCAATCGTTGGGAGCCGTGAATTCGCTGCGGTACCAGTAATCCTGCTTGTTCAGCGTTTCGGGAATGGCCAGATTGTTCAGGCCGAAGTCGGGATCGGGATAAACGCCTTGCGCAACCATGGTTGTGAGCACGGTGCCGGGAACCACGGCGTCCCACCAACCGCTGGCGTCGTAGCTGGATTGCGAAAGCGCGTCACCGCTTTCCGGAACATCGGGCGCAGGCCGCAGTTTCCAGCGGCCGCTGATCGTCGACATATGCGCGTCGCCCGCGACGACACCGTTTTCGGTATGCGGCACGGGTGATTTTTGGGGTGCGGAAAAGGCCGCTTTGGTCTTGGGCATCAATTCCGGATCTTGCGGAGCGCGATAGCCGTCCTGCTCGCGTGTCTGCACCGGCCAGGGTTTGGAGCCCTCTTCGTAGAGCAACGTCGAGAAGGCCGGTGGCTTTCCTGCGAGTTCCTTGAACTCGTCCGAGTTGAGCGTGCGCCGCACCAGCGTGACGCCGGCCATTTTTCCGGCGAAATGGTGGTTGTCCTGCACAGGGAATTGCGCGGGGGCGATTTGCAGCAGCGGGGTCACACGGCCGAAGTCAAGCTTCCCTTCGGCAACCTGCGCACCTTCGGCATACAAGCGAAACACCTGGCCGTCAAAAGTTGCGCCGACGAGATGCCATTCGCCGGGAGCCAGCTTTGCATTCCCGGAAAAACCTAGATCCTTGCCGCCCCAATAGGCCAACTTGTCACCATCCACTCCGATGTAGCGCCCATATTCGGCATCCCACTCTCCGATACCCAGCAGCAAGATTGCGCTCTTGGGGGTCTCGTCCGTGCGGACCCAGGCCCAGAGGCTCCACGGCGAATCCGCGCGGAGCACGGTGTCCGTCTTGAGAATCTGTTTTTTCAAGCCGTCACCGCCCGCGAGAAAAGTTCCATTGTAGGGGCCGTACTGCGGCGGGTCGTTGGTGGGAATTTCAATCTGGGCGGCAAGGCGAGGAGCAAAGATAGATGCAAGCAGGAAGAACAGACTGGCGAGTATGTTTTTCATGGTGGTTGTGGTTTCCCGGAGCCTGAGTGGGTTGGGCCCGGAGAGATATTTCTACAATCCCGCTCAGGGTTGCAAGATGTTTTCCCGTGCATCGCGGGAAGACTCGGCTTGCCGCAGAGTCATTTCGCGTTGGGGCCTCGGCGGCGCTTGTGCGCGGCCCTTCCACTGGCCGCCGCGGCCCATCCAATAACGCAGCGCGGAAAGCCAGGTGGAGTAGGAATAGAAAAGCGCGGCGACGGGCAACGCGGGTGCCCAAAGCGGAGACAACCCGTAGAACCGCACCGTCGGCAAATAGGTGAGGGTCATCAACGCCCACCCCGACAAACTCATTCGCCACACCGCGGGATACGGGCTGAAGGTGAAAAGCACGGGGACACCGTATGTGAGAAACATGCCCAGCAGAGCACCGGCCAGCAGAACCGGCGAGTAGCCTAGCTGCGTGTAGGCGGTGCGCGAGATCATGTCGCGAATTTCCGCGAAGGTTGCGTATCCGCGGAGGCTTACGCTTTTTCGAGTGAGGCCGAGCCAAGGTTTCCCGCCGCTTTGTTTCACGGCAATGGCCAGCGAGCAATCGTCAATCACTTCGCCGCAAATGCGGGCGAAACCGCCGATGCGCTCGAGGGCTTCACGCTTGAGCAGCACACAGCCGCCAGCGGCTCCAGCCGTTCGCGATCTCCCGTTTGCAACCCATTTGGGCGGGTACAGTTTGAGGAAGAAATAAAGGAACGCGGGAATCAGCAGCTTTTCCGCCAGGGACTTTGTCTCCAGCAACACCATCAGGGAGACCATGTCCAGGCGGTGCGTCTCGGCGCGACTCATCAAGCGGCTCAGCGTGTCGGGGGCTTGCCGGATGTCGGCGTCGGTGAACCAGAAATAATCCGCAGCGTGTTTGCGGGCGTGCTCCACACCTTGTTGCATAGCCCAGAGCTTCCCTGTCCACCCAGGGGGCAACGTTTCCGCGGCGATAACCCCGACGCGGTCGTCAGCGGCCGCGCGCCGTGCAGCTTCCCAGGCCAACTGTGCGGTTGTGTCCTCGCTGTGGTCGTCCACCACAACGATGCGCAGTTCGCCGGGGTATTCCTGCGCCAGCATCGCTTCTACGGTTTGCGCGATGGCTTGCGCTTCATTGCGCGCGGGCAGAATCGCGGTGACACGGGGCCAATTTGCGAGGGGTTCCGGCTTGTGCAGGTCGTCGTCGAACGCACGGAGATGCCAGAATTCGCCGCGCGCAAACGTCAGCACCACCCAGATGAGAAAAGAGACGGCGGCCAGAATGAATGAGAGCCAGGGCACGGGCTTATTGTGCCGCGAAACGTGTGCGCCGCGCTAGGTCAGATCTTCCGGGCGAATCGGCAGGCGCCGCACGGGCTTGCCGGTGGCCGCGAAGATGGCGTTGCATATGGCAGGAGCGATGGGCGGCGTTCCCGGCTCGCCGATGCCGCCGGGGCCGTCGTTGCTCTGCACGATGTGCACTTCCACTTCGGGCGCTTCGCTGATGCGCACCATGTCGTAATCGTTGAAATTGGCCTGCTCGACGCGGCCGTTGGCAATGGTGATTTCGCCCTTTAGCGCGGCGGTCAGGCCATAGATGATTCCGCCTTCGATTTGCGCGTGAATCGTTTCCGGGTTGACGTGGCGCCCGCAATCGACGGCGGCAACCACGCGATGAACGCGCAGCGAGCGGGCCTTGCGGTCGATGCTGATTTCGGCGACTTCGGCGACGTGGCTGCCGAAGGATTCCACGACAGCGATGCCGCGGTAGCGGTCCGCGGGCAGCGGCTTGCCCCAACCCGCCTTTTCCGCGGCCATTTCAAGGACGCCGCGTTGCCGCGCGTCTGTGGAAAGCATGGCGCGTCGGAATTCAAACGGGTCCTTGCCGGCGGCCTTGGCCATTTCGTCGACAAAGCACTCCGCGATGTAGCCGTTATGCGAATTGCCCACGGAACGCCAGAAGCCCACGGGCACACCGGTTTCCGTCAGCTGATATTCGACCAGGAAATTTGGCACGTCATATTTCAGCGTGGCTATGCCTTCGGTGGCCGTGTCGTCCAGTCCGTTTTTGACTGAGCCGGGGAAAAAGCGCGACATGATGGAAGGCCCGGCGATGCGCGACTTCCACGCGGCAACTTTTCCGGAACCGTCCAGCCCGGCCCAAAGCTTCACCATCACCGTCGGACGGTACAGGTCGTGCTGCATGTCGTCTTCACGCGACCAGGTCACTTGCACGGGCGCGCCCATGGTTTTCGAAAGCTCGACAGCCTCGGCGACGAAGTCCTGTTCGGCGCGGCGGCCGAAGCCACCACCAAGATACGTTGTGTGAATGCGCACCTGCTCGGGCTTCAGGCCGGTAATTTTTGCCCCGGTCATCTGCGCAAAGGTTTGAAACTGCGTGGGCGCATAGATGTCACAGCCGTCGGCGCGCACGTCGGCGGTGCAGTTCATCGGTTCCATGGTTGCGTGCGCGAGAAAGGGGACTTCGTAAACTGCTTCGACTTTCTTCGCGGAGCCGCCCATGGCGGCGTCGGCGTCGCCTTCCTTGCGGGCGATAACGCCGGGTTGCTCTAGACGGCCCTGATACAGCTTGCGGATGGCGTCACTGGAGTTTTTCGCGTTTGCGCCTTCGTCCCAGCTGATGTGCATCGCTTCGCGGCCTTGCATGGCCGACCAGGTGTTGTCCGCGACGACGGCAACGCCCGTGGACACCTGTACGACATTTTTCACGCCGCTGACGGCTTTCGCCTTGCCGGCATCGAAACCTTTCACTGTGCCGCCGAAGACAGGGCAGCGCGCCACCACGGCGTGTAGCATTTTGGGCTGGCGCACGTCGATGCCGAACTCCGCCGTACCGGTCACTTTTATTTTAGAATCGATGCGCTTCGTCGGTTTTCCGATGAGTTTGTAGTCTTTTGCCGATTTAGGTTTTGGGCTGGCCGGCACAGGGAGCTTTGCCGCATCCTCGGCAAGTTCGCCGTAGCTGATGCGCTTACCGGAAGAGGTATTCACCACTGCGCTGTTCTCCGTGTAGCAAGCGGAGGGCTCGACGTTCCACTTTTTCGCCGCGGCGGCAATGAGCATTTCGCGCCCTGCCGCGCCGGTCTTCGCGAGAGGTTCCCAGGAACCGCGCACACTGGTGCTTCCGCCCGTCCCTTGCAAGCCGAAAACGGGGTTGAAGTAAACCGGCGCGGCCGGCGCAAACACGGTCTTGATCTTTTTCCAGTCGAGATCGAGTTCTTCGGCCAGGATCATCGCCAGGGCGGTGTTGATTCCCTGGCCCATTTCGGACTTGTCGATGAATAGCGTCGTGGTGTCGTCTGGCGCGATCTGCACCCAGGCATTCATCGTTGCCGGGTCTTTTGCCGGCACGCCTGCCAGCGCCTCGTACTTTCCCGGCAGATAGAGGCCAATAACCAGCCCAACTCCACCCGCGGTGCTTTTTTTCAGGAACTCCCGACGGCCCACCACGTCAGTCGTTGCCATTTTTTCTCCTCTCAAGCCAAGTCTTGAGCCCGAATCGGCAGCCGGCGCAACCGTTTGCCGGTGGCCGAAAAAATCGCGTTGCAAATCGCCGGGGCGATCACCGGCACGGTCGGTTCACCGATGCCGGTCGGCGCTTCGTTATTCACCACCAGGTGCACTTCTATCTTCGGCGTCTCTTTCATACGAATCATGGCGTAGTCGTTGAAGTTCGACTGCACCACGCGGCCGCGCTCGACGGTTATAGCGTCTTTCACTGTCGCCGTCAGCGCATATATCACGGCGCTTTCGACTTGCGCGCGCACGCCGTTGGGATTCACGAGACGCCCGCAATCGACACCGCATATGATACGTTTCACGGTGATTCCGCGAGGGCTGGCCGCGACTTCGGCAACGGCGGCCACGTAGGAATTGAACGAGAAGAATCCAGCGATACCGCGGCCTTCACCGGCTGGCATGGAGTTTCCCCATCCCGCCCTTTCCGCAGCCAGGCGCAGCACGCCTTTCAAGCGAGCGGTATCCAGAGGCGGATCGTTCGGATCACTGTTCAGTTGCGGAATCTTGCGCGAATCGCCAATCAGCTTCAAGCGGTACTCCAGAGGATCCTGTCCCGCGGAGTGCGCCAGTTCGTCGGCGAAACTTTCCATGACGAATCCGCTGCTTGAATGCTCCACCGAACGCCACCACGCACGCGGGGCACTGGAGTGCGCCAGCGTGTATTCGATGCGGAGGTTGGGAGTTTGGTACGGCGGTGTGGTGCCGGTGCCGAATTCACTGTCCTCGGGCTTTTCCACGCCGTTTTTTTCCCACTTGTAGGCGATGGAGGTGGAGGTCTGAAAATGCTTGTACGCGAGGAGGTCACCGGTGTCGCCCAAAGCGGCTTGTAGGAGATGATAGGACGCGGGGCGATAGAAATCGTGCTGCATATCGTCTTCGCGGGTCCAGACAACCATGACGGGCTTCCCCATGGCTTTCGCCACCTGCGCCGCTTCCATTACGAAGTCCGCCTGATAGCGCCGGCCGAAGCCGCCGCCAAGCTGCGTGGTACGTACGTCCACCTTCTCGGGAGGAAGCCCGGCGATTTCCGCGATGACGCTCTGCGCCCATTGTGGGGCTTGCGTAGGAACCCAGGCTTCGGCGCGATCGGCCTGAATGTGGACCGTGCAGTTCATCGGCTCCATGCAGACGTGCGCGGCGAAAGGCAACTCGTAAGCTGCGGTGAGTCTCTCGGTTGATTTTTGCAAGGCGGCATCCGCGTCGCCCTCGTTGCGAACGACTTTTCCGGGCTTGGAAGCGAGAGCGAGAAACTGCTTGCGCAATTCTTCGGTGGATTCGTTCGCCGCTGCCCCTTCATCCCACTTCACTTCGAGAGCCTTGCGCCCCTGCATGGCGGCCCAAGAATTTTCGGCGATGACGGCTACGCCGCCGGTGGTCGAAGCGCCGCGCCCGGAGGTTTCGATTTTCACCACCTCGCGGACGCCGCGGACTTGTTTGGCTTTGGTGGCATCGAACGAGGCGACCTGGCCGTCAAAGACGGGGCAGCGCGCGATTACGGCATACAACATGCCCGGGACGCGCGAATCGATTCCATATTTTGCCGCGCCGGTGGCCTTGGAGGCCGTATCGATGCGCCGCGTGTCCTGGCCGACGAGCGTGAACTCGCTCGCGTTTTTGAGCGGCACCTGCTTGAGATTGGGAATGGGCAATTGCGCGGCATCGGCCACCAGTTCGCCATAGCTAAACGCGCGCTCCGGATGACCGTGGATGACGTGGCCGTTCTGTGCCTTGCAGGTGTCCGGGGTGACTTCCCATTTTCTGGCTGCGGCGAGGATCAACATCTCCCGCGCGGCCGCGCCTGCCTGGCGCAACGGCAGCCAGGAATCGGAGACGCTGCCACTACCGCCGGTGCCTAGGTCGTAGATTTTGGGATTGGTGACCGCTTGCTCGACGGTCACTTGTTTCCAGTCGACGCACAACTCTTCGGCCAAAATCATCGGGAGCGAGGTCATCACGCCCTGGCCCATTTCGGATTTCCCGAGGATCAGCGTGACTTTATCGTCCGGCGAGATTTTCACCCAAGCGCTGAACGGGTTGACCGGCGGTTTTTCTTGCGCTTGCGCCGGGTCGTCGGCTGCTCGTGCGGGCAGATGAAACCCCACGAGCAACATGGCACCGCCC
The DNA here is from genome assembly GCA_035262705.1 of Candidatus Acidiferrum sp. GTDB lineage: Bacteria > Acidobacteriota > Terriglobia > Acidiferrales > UBA7541 > Acidiferrum. Next base: position 48,503 of record DATFSI010000009.1, read on the forward strand.
GCAGCAGTCGTTTTTAGGAAGTCACGGCGATAGAAAAGGGCCGTCGGAGACATGACGCACCTCGATGGACTTTCAGCGTGGCTGCCGGGGCGCCGCGGCAGGAAGGTTACTTGCCGGCTTGCAGAGAAGCGGCGTGGTGAATGGCTTTGCGGATCCGCTGATAGGTGCCGCAGCGGCAGATGTTGCCGCTCATGGCATCGTCGATGTCGGCGTCGGTGGGATTGGCTTTCTTGGCCAGTAACGCCGCCGCGGACATGATCTGCCCGGACTGGCAGTAGCCGCACTGCGGCACGTCTTCTTCGATCCAGGCCTTTTGCACCGGATGCGAAGCATCCGTGGAAAGGCCTTCGATGGTGATTACTTTTTTGCCCGCGACGCTGGAAATCGGGGTGATGCAGGAACGCGTGGCTTCACCGTTGATGTGCACGGTGCATGCGCCGCAGAGCGCCATGCCACAGCCGAACTTCGTGCCGGTCATGTTCAGGGTATCGCGCAAAACCCACAACAGCGGCATTTGCGGATCAACATCGACGGTGGTGGACTTGCCATTCAAAGTGAAGGTGGTGCCCATGCTTTCCTCCCCAGTGCGTTCCATATCCTACACCACGGCGCCCTGCGATGGAAATCGGCGAAAATCCGCTTATCGAACTGGTGCGACGGCGCTCTTAAACGTCGGCTCGGAATTCAGGCCGTGGTGGCGCGGGATTTCACGGTGCGGGCGAGAAAATCCAGGATGGTGTTACCAATTTCCTGATGATGGGTTTCCAGGGCGAAGTGGCCGGTGTCGTACAAGTGGACTTCGGCGGTCGGGATGTCGCGCTTGTAGGCTTCAGCGCCAGGGGGAAGGAAAAAGGGATCGTTCTTGCCCCACACGGCCAGCAGTGGCGGACGGAAGGTGCGGAAATATTCCTGGAACTTGGGATAGAGGGCGACATTGCTCGCGTAGTCGAGGAAGAGGTCGAGCTGAATTTCGTCATTTTCCGGACGCGCCAGCAGAGCGGAGTCGAGCGTGTAAGATTCAGGGGCGACCTGGGATTCGTCCTTCACGCCGTGGGTGTATTGCCATTTGGTGAGTTCGGGGGTCAGGAACGCGCGCAATGCCGCGCGATTTTCGGCCGTGGGTTCTTTCCAATACTTCTGGATGGGATTCCATCCCTCGCTCAGGCCTTCTTCATAGGCGTTGCCGTTTTGCGAAATGATGGCGGTGACGCGCTCTGGATGCGCGAACGCCAACCGAAAGCCGACGGGAGCCCCATAATCGAACACGTAAATCGCGTAGCTCTTCAGGTCGGCGGCTTGCGTAAATGCGTCGATCGTTTTGGCTAACTTGCCAAAGGTGTAACGAAACTCGCTGCGGGGCGCAACGTCAGAAAAGCCGAAGCCCGGCAGGTCAGGAGCGACCACGTGGTAACGCTCCGCAAGCATGGGAATCAGGTTGCGGAACATGTGCGAAGAGGTGGGAAAACCATGCAGCAGCAATACGGTTGGCGCGGTGCTGGGTCCCGCTTCGCGGTAGAAAATGTTGCGGCCGTCCACAAGAATTCGTCGGTAATTAATCATTTCAGGTCTCCTTAGCCCCGCCAGGAGCAAGGTGCGGCTCCTGGCACGCCCTTGGATCAGATGCGCGAGTCTTCACAAGGTTTCCGTTTTGTTCAACTTCAAACAATGACGGCGATCTTGCCGTTGGCGCGGTCCGATTCCAAACGATGCGCATCCTGACCCGTTCGAATGAAAAGAGATGCGCCGGCTTGGCCTGATAGGAGCCGTCTGCTACGCGGTCGAAGATCCGCGCAAGTACGGTTTACGTACTTACAGGGATTGCTCCGTGTGACGTGGATCGCCCTCAAGTGGAACGACAGATCGAAGCGCTGCTGCAGGGCCTCCGTTCATAGAAATTTCATTCTTGGAAGCTACAACGTCACGGGTTCGCGCGCCGCGGGAGGTTCCTTCTCGACGCCTTTCCATCCCACGGGACGCCCGCTTACGGCTTCTTTCACCGAGCGGAACAACACGATGTACATCAACTGACGGTAATAGAAGCGTTGCAGCAGCACCGGGACGAGCAGCGTCCAGTCCTCATGGCGCTCCAGCGCGAAAGCCACCACGCAGGTCAAGACGTCAATGATCAGGAAGCCCAGGAAGAACACAACGGAGCGCTGCATGTCCGCGCTGGTCCAGAGATGTGGGATTTGCGTGATATGCAGCCCGGCCAGCCCCCAAAGGAGCAGGCTACCGAGAAACAGCAGATCCAGGATCGGAGAAACCAGCGGCAGGGCAATCTGAAAAATAAAAATGTTGGGCAGGGCGATGAAGCCCAGCGTGCCGTACTTCGGGCGGAACACCGTCTCACCATGTTTCCAGAAAGATTGCAGCGTTCCGAACGTCCAGCGGAAGCGCTGGCGGATCAACTGGCCCGGCGTTTCCGGCGCTTCGGTCCAGGCGATCGCTTCTTCGTCGTAGGTAATGCGCCAACCCAAGCGGCGGATGGCGATGGTTAGGTCGGCGTCTTCGGCCACAGTGTCCGCGGTAATGCCTCCGGCGGCTTCGATGGCCTGCTTGCGCCAAGCGCCCAACGCGCCGGGGACGACAGTGATGCAGTTCAGCAGATCGAAGGCGCGCTTCTCCATGTTCTGGCTGGTGACGTATTCGAGGGCCTGCCAGCGCGTAAGCCAGCGCGAACGGTTGCCGACCTTGACGTTGCCGGCGACCGCGCCGACCTTAGGGTTGGAAAAATGGCGCAGCAGTTTGCGGATGGCGTTGGGCTCGATTTCCGTGTCCGCATCGATGGTTACGACAATTTCCGTCAGCGCGTGGCTCATGGCGTTGTTGAGCGCCGCCGCCTTGCCGCGGTTGGATTGGTGAATGATCTGCACGTGGACGTTACGGCCGAAATTGCTTTGCAGAAGCTCCAGGGTGCGGTCTTTCGAGCCGTCGTCCACGACGATCACGTGGATGTCCTCAAGATCGGAAAGCAGCACGGACTGCACCGTCTGCACAATCACGCTTTCTTCGTTGTGCGCGGGAATCAGGACGGTGACGCCCGGCGGCGGCTCCGACAGCTTTGCCGTATCCGGGCGCAATTTTTCGAGGATGGCCAGCAGCCCTACGATGACTGCGCGCCCGCTGACCAGCACGATGCCGAGAATGAAAATAGTGGCAATGGCGAAGCGTGACCACTGAAAGATGCTGAAGATGAAACCGTCGGCGCGGGCCGCCAGGCGTTCCCGCAACGACAGCGGGACCATCAGGTCCGCCCTCTTCTTCCCCACCAGGTCGGCCACGGAAACGAATTCGTAACCTCGCGAGCGCAGCTCATCAATAATCAGCGGCAGCGCCTTCACCGTCTGCTCGCGTTCGCCACCCCCGTCGTGCAGCAACACGATGTTCCCGTTCTTGGCCTGGCGGAGCACATCGTCGGCAATTTCCTGCGCAGGGCGCTGCTTTTGATCGTCGGTCATGCGCCAATCGTCGGGATCGATCTTCTGGCCGACGATGATGTAGCCCAACTCCTGCGGGTAAGGAAGCTGTGCCACTTCTTCCGCGTATTCCGGCTGGTGGTCGATGCCGTAAGGCGGACGGAAGAGCAGCGACTTGACGCCCAGAGTGCTTTCTATCAGGCGCTGCGTGAGGTTGAGCTGCCATTGCACTTCGGTACGGCCGATCTGGTCGAACTTAGGATGCGTGAAGGTATGGTTCCCGATTTCGTGGCCTTCGTTGTACTCGCGTTTTAGCAAGTCCGGAGCCTGGTTGGCTTGTTCCCCGATGACGAAAAAAATTCCGGGAACTTTCTTTTGCTTCAAAACATCCAGGATTTTTGGCGTCCATTGGCGATCCGGGCCATCGTCAAACGACAACACAATCTTGTTCTTGGCGGCCCCGATTTGGTCGATATCGTAGGAGAGCGGATAAGCTTCGTAATTTTCGTCGGTGATCTGATCGCTCGCAGCCTCGTAGGTAAAACTCCGGCGCCCTTGCTTGGGAGTATCGGTGATATGCCAGATGTCGCCATCGCCTTCGAGGATCAGGTCGGGGCCAGGAGGGAGCTCCGCGAGTTTCGCGCGCACGGTGTCGTCGGGGCGCGTGGTATCCCAGATGGGCCACAAGGAGGTGTCGGAAGAACCCAGTCGCCAGAGAGCGGTGCCCTGCACGCCGAGGCGCTCGCTGGCGCGCAGTTCGTTGTATGCGGTGACGGCGTCGAGCAGCCACACCTGGTGGGTGTGGTTCTGCTCATCTTCGTAGGAATAATGCGGGTTCAGGGAATCGGAATCGAATTCTATTTCGCTTTCCGATTCGTAAGCGTGCAGCAGCGCTTCCTGAATGCTGAATTCTTCCGCGTGCGGTGCTTCCTTTTTCGAGGTTTCCGTCCAGTCGTAGGCGTAATTCGCCACGCCCATCACGATTTTTTGCGCAGGGACCACGTCGAGCACCTGGCGCATGTTTTCCGTGAACCAGTCCTGCGCGGCGATGGGACCTGGGGGCGAGGTCAGCCAGTGCTGGTCGTAGTTCATCAGGATGATGGCATCGGTGGTCTTGCCAAAGAATTCGTAATCGTAGGCGTCGTCGCGGGCGGGCAGCGCGATCATGAGCTTCAGCCCCACGGCGTGCAGCGACGGCGCGAATTGCCCGATGAACTCGCGGAAATTGGCCTGGCTTTTGTCCGGCACTTCCTCGAAATCCACGACGATGCCGGCTTGTTTGGCAAGCACGGCGTATTGCGTGACGTCGGAAAGCAGCCTACTCCGCGAGGCGGGATTGGCCAGCAACTCCGCCATTTCCTTCACGCGCCAAACCTGGCCGTCATAGTTGTTCAGCAGGCCCATCATGGGAAGTTCCTGGGGAGGTGTCAGCGAGCGCATCCACTGGTGCAGTTTGTCCTGCTGCAGGCGCGCCAGCGCTTCCATGGGAGAGACCTGCACGGTCTGGTTGCTTTCGTAATCCACCACGGTGATGGCCCCATCTGGGGTGACCGCGTGCAACTGCTCGGGCATGAGCAGGTCGATGTCCTTGTAATGCTTTTTCAGCGAGGCCAGGCTGTTGGGATCCCAGCTCACGAAAAACGCGGCGCGCAGCGGATCATAGGCCGCCGGAATGTTGCCGATGTTGGCGACGCGTTTGTGGCGCCCTTCGCGCAGTGCCACGGGTTTAAGCAGTTTTTTCTTGATCGAATGGTAGACCGGCCGCGTATCGGGCAGCAGCGAGGAAGGCAGTTCCACGGTCCGGATAATGGTGAAGAAGAAGTACACGAGCAGCAGGGTCAGCATCGCGCCGCTGAGTTCCAGCATGCGCCGCGTGCGTCGCCAGCGGACTTTCTCCGCGTCGTAAAAAATGGGTTTTCGTTCTTTCATGAAGCGTGCGACCCGCAGGCGTGGCCGGGTGCCTGCCGGCGTTAGGGTACTCCGTCCGGTAGAACAATTCTCCTGTATTGTAAGATGCAAAGCACAAATGAAGCGAATTTTCTCCAGCCCCATTTCGGCCCTGGTTGCCGGCGCGGCTTTGCGGTTGCTGTTTGCGCTGAAATTCCCCGGCGGCTCCGGGGACACGGTTATATACGATCAACTAGCAACGAACTGGCTGCAGCACGGCAAATACGCGATGGACATCGCCGGACAGCCGGTTCCTGTGGACATTCGCATGCCCGGGTACCCCGCATTTCTTGCCCTGGTGTATATGCTGACGGGCCACACTGGTGAAGCCGCGCGCCGCGCAGTCATGTTCGCGCAGATCTTTGTGGATCTCGGCACGTGCGTGGTGATTGCCGCTCTGGCTGCGCTTCTTGCGTCGTTGTGGATGGAAAAAACGGAATCCCAACGAACGTTTCGTATTGCACTGTGGCTTGCGGCGCTGTGTCCTTTGACCGCCAATTATGTGGCCGTGCCGCTCACGGAAAGCTGGGCCGTTTTTTTCGCGGCGCTGGCCACATTGCTGCTGGTTGCGGTCCTCTTCCTTGCCGCCGGCATCTGGCTGCCCCTTCTGGAACGCCGTGGGGACCGCGAGTATTGGCTCGCGGCGGGTGCATCGGGTTTTGTGGTTGGCTTGGGCACTCTTTTTCGGCCGGAGACGCCTCTGCTGCTGGCGATCGCATTTTTTGCATTGGCGTTTGTGTTGTTACGCCGGCGGCATCCCGAACAACTGCTCCTTTCCATCACGTTGATGATCTTCAGCGCCGCTCTGCCCTTGGCGCCTTGGGCTATCCGCAACGTGATTACGCTGCACGAATTCCAGCCCCTCGCGCCTAAAGACGCCATGCTTCCCGGCGAACTCGACCCAAGAGGATTTATGGCCTGGGAGCGGACGTGGTTGTATCGCGTGCGCGACTGCTATCTAGTGCCGTGGAAGCTCAACGACGAAGCCATCCTCATCGACGACATCCCGCCCTCGGCGTTCGACACACCCGAAGAGCGCGAACGCGTTGCCGCGGTGCTCGAGACGTACAACGATGAACTGACGCTCACAGCGGAGGAAGATGCCGTGTTTGCGCAACTGGCCCGCGAACGTACCGCCCGCCACCCGCTGCGTACCTACGTGACGATCCCCCTGCGGCGCGCCGTGCGCATCTGGTTTACCCCGCGCATCGAACTCCTTCCCAATATCTCCGGGCATGTGTTTCCTCTTGCTTATATGCGGGAAGAGGACCCGGTGGACCAGCGGGTGACGATTTTCTTTTTCCTGCTCAACATTGTTTACGTCGGGCTAGGGATTTGGGGCCTGTGGCGGCTTTGCAAGTATCCCGCCGCGCGCGTGACAGTGTTCTTTTTTGTTGCGTATCTCGTTGTGCGCACGGCGTTTCTCACTACACTGGAAACGCCGGAACCCCGCTATGTGCTGGCGTGTTTCCCTGCTCTGCTGGCGCTGGGAGCCCAGGTCTTCCACCGGTTCCCCCGGCGTTCCTAACGATAAACACCGGTCTATTGCTCCTGCCAAGGTGGGTGGCGAAGATAAGGGCGACAAGCGCCCGGTCCCCGTTGCATGCTATCCTCGGTCTTTCCGAAGTAGCCCCAACCCAGATGCTTCGGTGCTTTCGCTTTCCGGTGAGCACGCAGGATGACCCTGTTGCTGCCGGCCTGAATTCGAACTCATTCGAACGGGGTGCACCATGAGCGAGCCATGGAAACAATGGGAAGGCCAGACTGTCGACGGAAAATTCTCCCTGCGGCAATTTCTGGGAAGCACGCACCATAGCGCGGTTTTCCTGGCGCAGACCGTCGAGCCACAACCCAAAAACGCCGCCATCAAGTTTCTCTTCTCGGGCGCGTCCAACGCGGACACGCAGCTGGCGCTTTGGAAACGCGCCGCGCATCTCTCTCACCCCAATCTTCTGGCCATTTACGATTGCGGTCGGTGCCGCCTGGGGGACAGCGATTTGCTTTATGTGGTGATGGAACACGCCGAGGAAAATCTTGGCGACGTCCTTCCGCAGCGGCCTCTTTCGCCGGAAGAGACCCGCGATTTTCTGGAGCCAGCTCTGGATGTGCTGGTGTATCTGCACGGCAAAGGACTCGCGCACGGGCATTTAAAGCCTTCCAACTTGCTGGCCACCCGGGATTGCCTGAAGCTTTCAAGCGACGCAGTCCTGACGATTGGCGCGGGCGCGCAATTCGACCGCGAGGCGGACGCCTATGACGCTCCGGAATTGAGGACAGCGGCGGTTACCGCGAAGGCCGATGCGTGGTCCCTTGGCGCGACTTTGGTGGAGGCACTGACGCAGGAGCCTCCTTTTGCGCCGCCGCAAGCCGGCGATCCGGCCATCCCGGATTCCCTGCCAGAAGAGTTTCGCGAAATTGCGGGTCACGCACTGAGGCGGCATGAGGCGCAGCGCTGGTCCATCGGCGAAATTGCCGCGCGGCTGAATCTGGCACCGCTGGCTGCGGCCGCAGTGGCCAGCGTTGCCGCGCCAGCCGTTCCCGCGGCGGTGATTTCTCCGCTCAGCGTGCCCCTGGCCACGGAGCCTGCCGTGCCGCTTGCGAAGTTGCCCGCCGCTCCGGAGATTTCTCCCCGCCGCCCCGCGCAAGCGGCAAAAAGAAGTTCCTCGCGCTCTTCGTTCGATTATTTCGTGCCCGCAGTTCTGGTCACGGCGGTGATCATCGGCTTGATTTTCGCGGTGCCCAAGATTTTCAATTTTCAGCGACCGTCCGGGACGCCGACACCTCAGGTGGCAAGCGAGGCAAAGATGCAGACAGCGCCGGGGCCTGCAGCAGAAGCAAATCCGGTGAAGCCCGAACCTGCTGTCAGAAAGCCGGTCAGCCGGCCGGCTGAGCCGCCAACGCCCACTACTGCCACGGCGGTTCTTAGAACGGACTCCTCCAGTTCCACTCCGGTACGCGCAAAAAGCGCTGACGAGGTCGAGGGACGCGGACAGGTTCTCGACCAGGTGTTGCCGAAACCCGCCCCGAAAGCTCTGGAAACGATTCAAGGCACGGTGCGCGTGGTGGTAAAAGTTCAAGTGGAAGCGTCGGGGAGTGTGAGCGACGCGGAGCTCGATTCACCAGGGCCAAGCAAGTATTTCGCAGACCTCTCGGAAAAAGCGGCCCGGCAGTGGCAGTTTGCGGGCGCGGAAAGCGACGGGCACAGCGTGCCCAGCGCGTGGCTGATTCGTTTTGAGTTTTCGCCGTCCGGCGTGCGCGCCTTCCCGCAACAGACCGCGCCGTGAAACGTTGGATTCGGAATGTATGTTGGACAATCCTGAGGCTCAACAGCAGCTACTGAAACGCCATGTATTTTGTGTGATCCACGAATTCCGCCAGTTTGCCTTGCGGGCCAGCCGCCCAACCACGATTTACCGCGGCCGTAAAGGAATAGGCGTTAAGATTCTGCCCACCTAAGTGCTTCCAGTGTAGGCCGTCCGTGCTTATTTCTGATCCTGTGGGGCCCACGGTGACATAGCCGTCGTGATAGCTCCCAACGGCCGAGCGATATCCCTGTGGTGGCTTCATTGCGAGCTGCCAAGTTTTCCCGGCATCTTTTGAGAAGGCAGCATTGCGTTCCGCGCCATGCGCATCTCGGTAGTCACCCCCCACCGCGGCCAATACGAAACCATCACAGGAGAGCGAAAAGATACCGGAGGACGCATTGCCACTGAGAATCGGCGTTTCTGTCACGTCCCATGTTTGCCCAAAATCGTGAGAAGCAAAGAGGCGTGCGGCCGGACCTCCGGTCCCAAAATAGATGTCGGTTCCACGAAAGCAAAGAGAGGAATTGCTGGCGGCAAATGCGCCCTCTTTCGGTAAAGCCGGGGGCATGTGCTCGCGCGGCAACTCCGTCCAGTGCTCGCCGTCCTGATTCGCCAGCAAAACAAATTTGCCGTCGACCGGATCGCTCAGCGCGACGCAATGTTTCTCGTCCTCACAAAGGAGCGCATCGAGAAAAAAGCGTTTATTCTCGCCCTTGTATTGCAGCTTCCAGATTTTTCCGCCATCGGTGGTCTTGTAAATCCGCGATTGTGCACCTTCGCCGCTGGACATTACATACGCGGTTTCGGGGCTCAATGCCTGGACGCCGCGAAAATCCAGCGATTCGGCATCTGGAACGAGCAGGCGATGCCAGGTTTTCCCGGAATCCGCGGAACGTACAGCGACGCCGTTCGAGCCGGTCGCCCAGATGGTCAAGACTTCTCCTGTGCCAGGATTGGGCACCACGCTGATGCCGCGCAGGTTGGAGTCGACGCCAGCGTCTCGTACATCCCACCAGTTGTCCGCCGGAAGGAGCAACAGCAAGAACAGGCACAGATTTCGCATGGAGAGGAGTCTAACAGGCCGGGAGAATTTCGAGGAAGGATTGGGCGGAAATCTTACTTCTTGCTTTGCGAGAAAGGCGAAAGCACGGTGCGCGCCTCGGGATGCTTTGGCGACCAGTCTTCCGGGGGAAATGCCACACGCCAGAAACCGGGGCGCGTCTCGGAAAATTCCAAGCCCACTTCGGCTTTGCCGGAACGCACCGGACCGAGGAAGGCCACGTGGCATTCCTGCTCTTCCTTGGTGATGTTGTGCTGGAGGTGAACCTTGCTGCCACTGGTCACGCGCGCCTGGAGAAGCACCAGGGCGCCATGCGCGTTGATGGCTAGCGTGGCGGTTTCCTCTTCGAAATTCTTGCCTTGCGAATCGGCCCCGCGCAGGCGCACGGAAACCTGCATCAATACGCGCTGGCTGCGGCGGCGGGGACCGGGATGCGTGTAACCATTCGGAGACTGACCCATAAGCCCTCTTACAGATGACTATACCCCGCCACCTCGGAAAGTCGAGCAAGAAGGCAGCGGGGCGTATGCAAAAAGGATACGCGGCTTCCGGCAAGGGTTGCCTCGGTTGGGCGGATGAGGTGCTGCGTGAAACTAAACTCTAGCGCGTACGGCTAGCCGCGCTGGTCAATGGTCGTGTAGCTTCGCGTGTCGTACCCGAGATAAATCTGGCGGGGACGCGCGATTTTCTGCTCGGGATCGAGCAATAACTCTTCCCACTGCGAGATCCATCCGCTCATGCGCGGAATGGCAAAGAGCACCGGGAACATGGTCATTGGGAAACCCATCGACTGGTAAATCAGCCCGGTATAGAAGTCCACGTTGGGATACAGCTTGCGTTTCACGAAGTATTCGTCTTCGAGGGCGATGCGTTCGCACTCCAGGGCGATTTCCAGCAGCGGGTTCTTGCCCATCAGGTCGAACACTTCATAAGCGACGCGCTTGATGATGCGCGCGCGCGGATCGTAATTCTTGTACACGCGATGGCCAAACCCCATCAGCTTCTTTTCGCCGGCCTTGACGCGCTTGATGAAGTCCGGAACCTTCTGCACGGAGCCGATTTCGTGCAGCATGCGGACCACCTCTTCGTTGGCCCCGCCGTGCAGTGGTCCATAGAGCGCGGCGATGGCCGCCGCGGCCGCCGAATACGGATCCACGTGCGAACTGCCAACGCCGCGCACCGTGTTGGTTGAACAGTTTTGCTCGTGGTCGGCGTGCAGAATAAACAGAATGTCCAGCGCGCGCTCCAACGTCGGGTTCGGCCGGTAGCGCGCCTCGGTGGTTCGAAACAGCATGTTCAGAAAATTGCCGGGATAGCTGAGGTCGTTGTCCGGATAAACATAGGGCATTCCCAGCGTGTGGCGGTAGGCGAACGCCGCAATCGTGGGCATCTTACCGATCAGCCGGAAGGTCTGCTTCTTGCGCGATTCCACGCTGAAGATGTCTTTTGCGTCGTGATAAAAGGTGGAAAGCGCGGCGATAGTGGAAATCACCATGCCCATCGGGTGCGCGTCGTAATGGAAGCCGTCGAGGAACTTCTTGATGCTTTCGTGAATGAACGTGTGGTGCGTGACGTTGTACTGCCACTCCTTGAGCTGGGCAGCCGTGGGCAGCTCGCCGTTGAGCAACAGGTAAGCCGTTTCGAGGTACGTCGATTTCTCCGCCAGCTCCTCGATGGGATAGCCGCGGTAGCGCAGAATGCCCTCGTCGCCGTCGATATAGGTGATGCGGCTGATGCAGGACGCGGTGTTGTTGTAAGCGGGGTCGTAACTGATCATCCCGAAATCTTCGGGGTTCACCTTGATCTGCCGCAGGTCCATAGCCTTGATCGTGTCGTGGGTGATGGGAAGTTCATAGGACTTGCCGGTGCGGTTATCAACGATGGTCAAGGTGTCGCGGCGCGCGGCATCCGATTCGGAAGCCTTGGTTTGCGTAGTAGGAATAGCCGAGTCCATACCAATCACCTCACCTGAGGCGGCGGGAAGCGCGCCACACCAAGAAACACTGTACACCAAAGGAGGAGAGGGTGGAAATGAAGGCGCAACCAGAAGCGCACAAGAATGGGAGATCGATAGAAAAGCTGTCGAGCGGCCAAGAGATTGGCGGGAAAGGGGATAGGGCGCAGACCGCGCCTTAAGGACTAGCCTCTTGACAATAGTCGTTATAACAAATATTATCGATCCGCAGGTTTAGGAGGCAGGCTATGATTCAGATTCGCAAGAGCGATCAACGCGGGCACGCCAACCACGGCTGGCTCGATTCCCGATTCAGCTTTTCTTTCGCGGAGTACTATGACCCGGAGTTCGTCGAGTTCCGCACCCTGCGCGTGATGAACGATGACCACATCGCGGGCGGCGGCGGCTTTCCCACGCACCCGCACCGCGACATGGAGATCGTGACGTACGTGCTGGAAGGCGCGCTGGCGCACAAGGACAGCATGGGCAACGGCTCCACGATTCGCTCGGGCGACGTGCAGTATATGAGCGCGGGCACAGGCGTGGCGCACAGCGAGTTCAACGCTTCGGAAAAGGAACCCGTGCATATGTACCAGATCTGGATGTTCCCGGACAAAAACGGGTATAAACCGGTGTACGACCAGAAGCACTTCAGCGCATCGGAAAAGCGCGGGAAGCTGCGGCTGATCGCTTCGCCGGATGGGCGCGAAGGATCGATGCAAATCCGGCAGGACAACGAGCTTTACGCCACGGTGCTGATTCCCGGCGAGGCCGTAAAACACACGTTGAAGCCGGAGCGCCATGCGTATGTGCAGGTGGCGCGCGGGAGTGTGACGCTTAACGGCGCGAAGCTTGAAACCGGCGACGGCGCGGCCATCTCCGCAGAGAAGTCTGTGGAGTTGGTCGGCGTGAAGGACGCCGAAGTGCTGCTGTTCGATTTGGCATGAAGCCAAACAAGTAATCAGTAATCGGTAATCAGCAGCAGTTGTCAGCCGTTAGCAAGAGCAAAGAGAAAAGGGCGGAGTCTTCTTCTCCGCCCTTTTTGCTTTTTGAAAGGTAATTCTTCGTCTTTATTTCTGACTGACAGCTAAAAGCTAACGACTGATGACTTGCTCCCTCACGCCGCTTTGGGCTTCGGGAAAGTTCCAGCGGAGGCGAGGATGCCGAGAATAATGGCCACGCCCAAAACGAGCAACGACGCGCCGAGGGATTCGGGCTTCACGGTCATCAGGTAGACGATGCCGAGAGCAAGGAGGCCGCGCACACGAATCAGCGTGGGAATCGCCGGAGCCTGCAGAAGCGCGCTGACATTTGCCGGCAGGCCGCCGCTGCCTTCCGGCAACGCTCCGCGGATGGCGCGGACGCGCGGCAGGATGAACACGAAGCCGATGCCTAGCGCGAAGACAATGGCCAGGAGCGAAGCGGATATCCATCCCTGTTTCATAGAGCCAGAAAGGGAAGCGAGGTAGCCGCCGCTGAGAATCAGGATCAGCAGGCCGGGACCCGAGATGGGCAACGAGGTGCGATAGACGCGCAGCCAGGCACGCACCTGGTCGGTGGTGGTGGCCTGGCGCAGTAGGCCGGAGACGACCCACTCCAGGCCGTAGCCGACAAACAGCGCAACCAGGCCCAGGAAATGAAAGAACATCGCGAGCGTGTAGTTGGTCATATACTTTTCGTGTCGCCAATACTCCTGTCGGGAGGGCACGACTTTAGTCGTGCCGCAAACTCCATGCATCAGCCGGCTTTAGCCGCTGAGGCGCTCTTTTCCGATCTCACGCCGACCGCCCCGGATTTTTGGCCGCTGTTTCCCGTGGAACATTATCCATGAAAAGCCGGAAAAAACCCGACTTCCGGGGCTGAAGCCCCAATTTTCTTTAGCCCTTTCGGCACAGCTCTCCGGGCGGCAATCAATCATCTTCTAGCCGCGGGTACGGTGGAATTCTTTCATAAAGTGGGTCAGGGCCTCGACGTCGGCCGGGCTGACGGCGTTGTACAGCGAGGCGCGCATGCCACCTACGGATCGATGGCCCGGCGTGCCGACCAGTCCGGAAGCGGCGGCCTGCTTGGCGAAATCTTTTTCGAGCGCTTCGTCGCCGGGACCAGCCGCGCTGCCGCCAACGCGAAAAACGATGTTCATCAGCGAGCGCGAAGCCTTGTCGACGGGGCAGTGGTAAAAGCCGCCGCTCGCGTCGATCGCGTCGTAGGTCAGCCTGGCCTTCGCTTCATTACGCTTCTGAATGCCGGCCAGCCCGCCTTCCGAGGCGATCCATTCGGTGACGAGCCCGAGGATGTACACGGCAAAAGTTGGCGGCGTGTGGTACAGGGACTTCTCCTTGATGTGCGTGCGGTATTGCAGAATCGTGGGCAGACTCTTGTCCGCGCGTTCGGCCAGGTCCTTGCGCACGATCACCAGAGTGACGCCGCTGGGGCCGAGGTTTTTCTGCGCGCCGGCGAAGATCAGCCCGAATTTGGAAACCTCGATCGGCCGGGAAGCGATGTCCGAGGACATATCCGCCACCAGCGGCGCGGCAGAGGTGGGCAGCGTGTGATATTGCGTGCCTTCGATGGTGTTGTTGGTGCAGAGATAGGTGTAAGAGGCGTCGGGCGCGAGGTCGATTTCTTCTTCGCGTGGGACGCGCGTGAACTTTACGCCTTCGGTGGATGCGGCCAGCCGGTGCAGCGTGCCTTTTTTCAGTTCGCTGATGGCCTTCGCGGTCCACGCGCCGGTGTGCAGCACGTCCACCGGCTTGCCGGGCAGGGCAAGATTCATCGGCACCATGGAGAACTGCAGGCTGCCGCCGCCCTGGACGAAGATAACCGCGTAGGCGTCGGGGATTGCCAGCAGCTTGCGCAGGTTTTGCTCGGCGGCGTTGTTGATAGCTTCAAACTCGGCGGAGCGGTGGGAAAGCTCCATCACGGACATGCCCGTGCCGCGGTAGTCGAGGAGTTCTTCGCGAATGCGTTCGAGGACCGGCAGGGGTAGGGCCGCGGGGCCGGCGTTGAAATTGTGCGCGCGATGGCCGGCGCGCTGGTTGGTGGTGGGAGCGAAAGTGATGTTGCCGACGGGGGTGCTCACGAAAGTAAAACCTTTCGAGTGAATTTGCGGTGCGTCCGAGCGGGGAAGGCCCGCCCCTCGCGCCAAGCGCTTGGGGTTAAGGAGTGGACCGCTCCATAGAATAGCAGAAGAGGTGAGTGGTGACCGGTGACCAGTGGAAAGAACTCGGCCTCTTGATTTGTGTATTGGCCGGTCTTCAGACCGGTTCTGGTAACACAGGGTTCACCCCGCGTTTCTAATGTCTTTTTACAGGGGGCCTACCCTATCCCTTTCCTCCCTATTGCTCGCCACTCGCCACTTTGCAGCCCCAACGCGAGCGGTCCGGGAGTAGAATGTCTGCAATTTGTTCGCTGGAAGAGAGGCGCCCTGTGAGTTTCGACCTTCAGCAATTCATCTCCGATTGTAAAACGGCGATTCGCGAAGACGCTTCGCACGCCGGGGTGCGCCAGGTGATCGAGCGCGCGGTCTCCGATCCCTCCGCGGTGCTGCGCGCGCTGGGCGAACCGCAGCGTGCCGAGATGCAGAAGATTTACGTGTCGAAGGACCTGACCATCCTGAACGTAATCTGGGCTCCCTGGATGACCATCCTGCCGCACAATCATCAGATGTGGGCGGTCATCGGCATCTACACCGGGCGCGAGGACAACATCTTCTGGCGATGCCTGCCCAGCGACGCGGGCCGGCGACTGGAAGCCGCGGGCGCGAAAGCGCTGCGCGAAAAAGACGCTTATCCCCTAGGACAGGATATCGTCCATTCGGTGACCAATCCGATTCCGCGCCTGACCGGCGCGATTCATGTCTATGG
>DATFSI010000010.1:0-18915 GCA_035262705.1 Candidatus Acidiferrum sp.
CGAGCCTCCCAAGTGGTAGGCGTCCTGTCCTTCTCTGGTGATACTAAAATCCGATGTGCCGAGGTTGTGACCTGCACTCCCGGTGCTATAGCCCCCGATGGAAATCGAGGGAGTGGTGTTAAAACCGTTATCCAGATATGCGGGCAATCCAGTTTGGGAATAGAGAGAACCGAAACTGGAGACCGTGGATCCAACGCCGGGGAATTTGTCGGATTCGCGAAGGTACCCGAAGGTCACGGTCATGATCACCGTGGGACTAAAGGTGTGGGTTTCGGTCATCGTAAACTGATATTGCTTGGTTTTGCCCGGCCCTCCGCTGCAGGGGTCCACAAATTTAGCGGCGTCCGAGTCTCCAAAGCAGCTAAAGCTGGTAGAGTCGTCCCTCTTTTGCGAATACCTTCCGCTAAGCAGATCTTTATCGGAGAAACGGTGATCGATTTTGATATCAAATTGGTCCCTCGTTTCCGTATTTGTTCCCGAGTTGAAGAAATTGCCGGCGGTGATGGTCGCACCCGCAATATTTGGTTCAGGAAACAACTTGAAAAGATTTGCCGCGACCGGGTTGATCAAATTGCCGGGGCCTGCCGGAACCTGGAACGGAGTGCCGACAAGAGCGGGATTCCCTGGACTTGTGTAGGTCGCCAAGTTATCAAAGGGAATGGGCATGGAGCGAACAGCGCCCGCAGGCGGGGCAGACGAATTTGGAGGTACATATGGAGGGTTGGACGGGTTGTTACTGAAGGTAGCGACATACGGATCCCAGAGTTGGCCGGCTCCGTTCGCACCCTGACAAATCCCGTTAGGATCGAAGCTGCCACCAGCGAGCCCGCAGAGTTCGCTGAAGTTCCCCAATGCAGGAGCTCCATTCGGGCAGGCTGCGCCGGCATCTCCCCGCATGCAAGGCGTTGGAACGCTTATGGCCCCGGAGTTGGTGGCTGTGTGCGCCCGCAGACCTTCATAGTCAAAGAAGAAGAAGGTCTTGTCTTTGCGAATCGGTCCCCCCACCGTTCCGCCAAAGTTGTTTCTCTTAAGCGGAGAGATTGGAGTGCCAAATGCGTTGTTAAACCAATTGTTGGCGTCCATGACGGAATTTCTGAAGAATTCATAGAGGGAGCCGTGGAATTTGTTGGTGCCCGAGCGGGTTACGACGTTGATGATGGCGCCGACAGCAAAGCCGTACTCGGCTGAGAAATTGGATTGCTCGACTTTGAACTCCTCGACCGAATCCACAGAAGGCGTATAAAGCACGTTCTGAATGCCGCTGTTCTGGTCGAAATTGGTGGCGCTAGCGCCGTCAATAAGAACGTCGGCAGTGGCGTTTCGGCTACCGTTGGAGTTGAAGTTGATACCGCCTTGAGAGTTCTTTGTGCCTGGCGCATCGGTTTCCGTGACGCCCGGCGCCAAGTACGTGAGGTTGGTGAAGTTTCGGTCTACCAGGGGCAGGTCATTCACAAATTTGCGATTCACGACTTGGCCGGTGGTGGCGTCTTCCGTTTGCAGGTGCACGGTCTCTGCGTTTACTTCAACAACGTCGGTAGCGGCGCCGATTTTCAGGGAGAAGTCGATCGAAATGTTCGTGCTGACGTCGACCGAGACGCCACTCTGCTCCTGACTTTGAAACCCTTTGGCCTCCACCCTGAGCTTGTACGCACCGGGAGCAACGGAACGAAACAAATAGCGGCCGGCCGAATCGGTCATGGCAGTGAATTGGTAACCTTTGTTTTGATCTGCAAGGGTGACATTTGCATTCGGCACGACTGCGCCCGTTGGATCCGTGACCACGCCAGTTACGGTCCCGCTGTAGAGTTGCGCCCGCACGGCCGGAGTGAATAGGAAAAGAGCGAGTAGGAGCAATGCGCAAAGCAGGAGAGAGATGTGCGACGCTCCGGCGTGGTTGTCTGAGTCCATCACAACTTCATTACCTTTGTGTATAAACATGGCCACCCGTCCCTCGAGAAGATCTCTTAAAGCTGATGGAATTGGATTGTTTTCGAGTACGCGCATAAAAGCCACCCCTATGCTGCCTCGACTCTGATATTCAGCCTTGCGACACTGTTGAGCCACCAGGTAGCACCTAGCAAGGCATCTGAAACGCATTCTTAAACCGATTCAATAAGGGAAAATTGCGACAAAGTCAAGAGGGAAATTCCGGTCAGTAAGGCACCCAGAAAAGCTCCTGCCGCCAGGGTCCTCGACGGGAATGGGTGGCTTAGAGAGGCGGCGCTTGCCAGGGGCCCCGGGCGTGTTCGAGTCGCGCGGCGACCGAAAGAAGGAGTTCCTCTTCGTGCGGGCGGCCAATCAGTTGCACATTAATCGGTAGCCCCTCGGGAGAACGACCCATGGGCAACGAGACGCCCGGGAAGCCGGTCAGGTTAAGCCACTGGCAGTAGCGCATGGTGTCGCGATAGCAGTGCGGCTGGCCGGCAACGTAGTTGCCCGCGCCGTGAGGGAAAGCCGGTTCGGTGGAGACCGCGGAGAGAAGAATCGGGAAGTCCCCAAGTTGGCGGAGGATGTCGGCGCGAATGAGGTCGCGATCCGCGCAGGCTTTTTGGAACGATTCGAGAGTGACTGGCGTCTCGGCTTCTGTCACTTCCAGATAGCCTCGGAGCATGGGGCTAAGAAGGGTTTCGGCGCCTTGCGTAGTCTTTCGAAACAGCTCGCCGATCACGGGACCAAAGAAGAACCACCACAAATCGAGAGCGTGCTGCAGTTTTTCGAGCTTCAGAAGCTCAACGCGAAAGCGAAGATCGCACAAAAGCTGCGCGGCGCTGCGCACAGTTGCGAGAGTTTCCGGGGTTGGGCGACCGAGTTCCGAGTTCTCCAGGATGCCGATGCGCAGCTCGCGTAAGTCGGCGGGAGCGATTTCGCGAATGGGCACGGGCGCTGAAAGAGTGTCGCCGGGATCAGGGCCTGCCATGACCGCGAAGAGCGCTTGAAGGTCGGCGATGGTGCGTGCCAGAGGACCAACGACGCCGATCCAGGAAAAGGCACCTGCGGCAGGAGGAAAATGCCCCGTGGAGGGGATGCGGCCGGACGTGGGCTTGAGTCCGCAAATGCCGGAAAAATGGGCTGGGGTGCGGATGGAACCGCCACCATCGCTGCCGACTCCCGCCATGGAGCATCCGGTGGCGATGGCCGCAGCTTCGCCGCCGCTCGAGCCTCCGGCGGAATATGCGCGATTCCATGGGTTGGAGGTTTTGCCGTTCAAGCGATTGTTGGTTTCGTAAGCCATCAAGAATTCGGGAGCGTTGGTGTTACCGAGGAGGATTGCACCGGCTTCTTCCAGGCGCGAGACAACGGTTGCATTCGTGTGCGGGATGTAATCCTTGCGAAGGAGAGAGCCGGCAGGGCAAGGCCAGCCGGCAACGTCGAGCGAGGATTTAATGGTAAGGGGAATTCCTTCCAGGGGACGCGGCGCTTCCCCGCGCACGAGGCGCGATTCTGTTTCCCTGGCTCTCGCTCGCGCGGACTCTGCGTCAATATGGACGAAGGGGTTCAGTTGAGGCTGAATCTGCTGGATGCGATTCAGGTGAGCCTCGATGAGCTCAACAGGGGAAAGGCCCTTGCGGCGCAATTTTTCCAGAGTTTCCAAGACGGAAAAATAAGGTGGGTATGCCATGATGAAGGAAGCAAACTTAGCGGGCCGACCCGAATCCGTCAAGGCGTTGAAAAAACTGATAAAAAGCCGCTATAAAATCGGTTGACGATAGGGTTCTGAGTCCACACAATCGAGTGCGCCGAAAATTCCAGTTTTCAGCTTTTGCGCGACCATAAGGATGATCCCCGAATGAAAGTTTGGAAGAATGCTTCTTTCCGGCGTTCGATTTTTGGAATTGTGCTGGCATTCCCCGGTTTGTTTGCCTTTGGGCATTACGCCAATTCGGGAGCAAGCTCAGGACAACAAGCTGGTACAACCGGCGGAAAAAAGGCCCCTGCGGGAGATGCGTTGCGCCTGAACACATTGGGGGTCGCGCATCTGAACCAGGGAAAGTCGGCAGAAGCGCAAAAATACTTTGATCAAGCGCTGGCGGCGGATCCGGATTTCGTAGTGGCGAAAATGAATCTGGGAATCGCGCTGCTGGCACAGCAAAAGATCGAGCAGGCGCGATCTGCGCTGGAGGAAGCTTCGGCAAAACTGCCTGGCGATGCCTATACCTGGTACAACCTGGGGCTGGCCTACAAAGATGCAGGAGACACGGCGAAAGCGATTCAAGCCTTTCAGCATGTGGAACGGGTCGCACCGGAAGAGCCGGACGCTTTTTATTTCGAGGGCTACCTTTACTCCCAGTTGCAGCAGTATGACCAGGCGATTCAAGCGTTTCAGAAGGCCCTGCAACTTTCGCCGTATCACGCTTCCGCGCAATTCGGGCTGGCGCGCGCTTATCAACGCAAGGGTGACATCGACGCCGCACGCGAAGGAATGAAGAGATTTCAGAAAGTTACCTCGGAGCATCTGGGCATCCCGTTTGGCGCTGGATATGGAGATCAGGGTAAATTTTCGCTGGCGGAGTTTGTGCCGGGTGTCGGCGCTAGCGTTCCGAAGGCGATTCCGGTGCGCTACGAAGTTCAGCCTTTGAGCAAATTGGTGAACAGCATAGGGAAGCAAGCGGAAAATGCCGAGGGAAGCGGCGGGGCGTGTTTTCTGGATTACGACGGCGACGGCAAGCCTGATTTATTCCTAGTTGGCGTGGAAAGCGGAAAAAGTGAGCTCCTACACAATTTGGGCGGCGGAAGATTTGAGAATGTGACACAGAAGGCCGGTCTTTCAGGCGTGGGCGGAGGGTTTGGCTGCGCGGCGGGCGATTTTGATAACGATGGGCACACGGACCTGGCGGTGTGTGAAAGCGAGGGCGTGCGGCTGTTTCACAACGAAGGCGGAGGAAAGTTTGCCGAAGTGACAGAAAAAGTGGGGATTCGCCGCGGAAAGGGATGCGTTGGTGCGACATTTGTGGATTACGACCACGACGGCGATCTCGATCTCTATCTGACATTTGCTGGGCAGAAGTCCACCGGAAAGACCGCACACAACGTGATGTGGCGCAACAACGGAAACTCGACGTTCACCGACGTTTCCGAGGAAACGGGATTGGCTGTGCTAGGTACGAGCGGCGCGACGGTCAGCACGGACTTCAACAACGATCGCGCGATTGATCTGGTGCTGGCCGGCGGGGCGCGTGGCGCTTCCGTGTATTTGAATCCCCGCGAGGGAAAATTTATCGAGCTTCCCGCGGTTGATTTTACGAAAGAGAAATTGCCCCCCGCGGTGGGCGTGGTTGCTTTTGATTTCAACAAAGATGGCTGGATGGACCTGGCGTTCACCCATGCCGGAGCGCCGGGAATCACCTTATGGAAAAACGTGGAAGGGAAGCGGCTCGAACGAGTGGTACTGCCGGATTTTGGGTGGAAGCAGGCGTGGGGAATTGCGTGGCTCGATTACGACAATGACGGTTGGCTGGACCTGGCCGCCGTAGGAGAAGGCGCAAAAGGCGGGGAGATTCGCATGTTGCGCAATCTTGGCGACGCGGGTTGGGCAGATGTAACGAACGACGTGCACCTCGACGGCTTGGAATTGAAGGAGCCGCGTTCGCTGGCGGTGGCCGACCTGAAGAATGACGGCAGCCCGGACCTGGTGGTGACCCAGGCAAGCGGCGAGACGCTGGTGTTGGAAAACATCGGCGCGAATCACAATCACTGGATGCATATCGATCTGAAGGCCCTGAACGACAACAAGAGCGGCATCGGCACGAAGCTCGAAATTTACGCGGGCAGCTTGTACCAGAAATGGGAGATTGCGGGCGCATCGGGTTACCTCGGGCAGAGCGGTCCGACGTTGCTGGCGGGTTTGGGCGCGGAAAAAGCAGTCGACGTGGTGCGTATGCTTTGGCCGACGGGAGTGCCGCAGGACGAAGTGAATCTGGCCGCGGAGAAAACGCAAGCGATCGCGGAACTTGACCGGCGAGGGAGTTCGTGCCCGATTTTGTTTTCGTGGAACGGGCGCGAATACGAATTTATCGCTGACATGATCGGGCCGGGCGTAGTGGGGCATTGGGTGGCACCCGGAGAGCGCGACGTGCCGGACCCGGATGAGTATTTGAAAGTTCCGGAGAAGAGTGTGCGCGAGAAAAACGGGACGCTGAGCTTCAAGTTCATGGAACCTATGGAAGAGACGGTGTATCTCGACGAGGTGCGGTTGGTGGCGGTGGATCATCCGGCGAACGTGGAAGTGAATCCGAACGAACGGTTCGTCAGCAATCCACCGTTTCCGGAGTTCCGCGTGATTGCGACGCAAAATGCGCGCGTGCCGGCGGGAGCGTGGGACGACCGCGGGCGCGACGTTTTGCCACTGCTGGCAAAGCGGGACCGCAAATATGTGACGGAGTTTGCAGGGCTGCCGTTTGCGGGATTCGCAAAGCTGCACTGGATCGAATTGGACCTGGGCGCATGGGACGCGCAAAGGCCGTTGCGCCTGCTGTTGGATGGGTACACGGACTACTTCACGGCAACCTCCATGTATGCAGCGGACCAGGCGGGGATCAAGGTGATTGCGCCATATGTGGAGGCGCAAGACGCGCAGGGCAAGTGGGTACGCGTGGTGGAGGACATGGGTTTTCCCGCAGGTCTTGCGCGCACGATGGTGACTGATCTGACAGGAAAAATTCCCGCAGGCACGCGGCGCATCCGCATCGTTTCGAATCTGAAGATTTATTGGGATGCGATCCGCATTGATCAGACACTGCCGGTGGAGGGAATGCGGGTGCAGGACGTGCCGCTGGCGACGGCGTCGCTCGCGTATCTCGGCTATCCCAAGGAGATTCGTCTGCAGCCCGCAAGCGACACGGTGTATTCCTTTACGCACCGGAGCGCGACGGGTCCTTACGCGCATGCGGCGGGGAATTACACGCGATACGGTGATGTGAAATCGTTGCTGAGCGCGGCGGACGATAAGTTTACGGTATTTGGATCGGGTGAAGGGGTGGAACTCGAATTTGATCCGCAGGGGCTGGCAAAACTTCCCTCCGGCTGGATACGCGATTACTTTTTCTACGCTAACGGTTTCGAAAAGGATCTGGACTTCTACGCGGCTTATGCGTTTACTGTTGAGCCTTTGCCAAAGCACGGGCTCACTTCGTATCCCTACGCCGAAGGGAAAGACTACCCGACGGATGTCGAGCATTTGCAGTATGAGCTGGAATATAACACGCGATCGCGGTCGGATCGCTTGCCGGGAAATTTGCGTTACACCTACACGGGGCCGAAATGAAGCGTTAGGAGCAACCAATGGGCAGGACGGGCGTGGTCACTATCCGCGACGTGGCACGGGAGAGCGGGTATTCCGCCTCCACGGTTTCGATTGTGCTTAACGGCGCGCCACTTTCGCGCTACATCCCCGGAGAGACGAAGGCACGCATCGAGACAGCAGCGAAGCGGTTGGGCTACCGGCCGAACCCGCTGGCACGTTCGCTTCGCAGCCAAAGGTCGAATATCGTGGGCGTGATGGTGTTCGACATCACGGATCCTTTTTGCACGCCGATTCTACGCGGACTGGAAAACGCGCTGTATCAGGCGAATTATTTGTCGCTGCTGGCGGATGCGCACAACGAAGCACATCGCTTCGAGCGTTACCTGGAAATGCTGCTGGACCGCCGCGTGGAAGGGTTGGTGGTGATCGCCAACTGGCTGGTGACCGATATCAAGCTGCTGAGCGACTTGACGGAATGCCACGTGCCGGCAGTGATCGCTGGAAGAAGCTTCGAGAACGATTCGGTCAGCACCGTTTCCGTGGACAACGAAGGCGGAGCCGGCATGGCGCTCGAGCATCTTTACCGGTTGGGGCACCGCGAGATTGCGTTTTTGCGCGGGCCCAAGGCGCTTTCCAGCAGCGGACAGCGCTGGAAGGGAATCCGGATATTTGCGCAGTCCGTGGGATTGCAACTGGCGCCGAAGCGCATCGCGGAGTTGCCGGAGTCGCTGGACCCGAACTCGGGCTTCGAGGCGGGTGTGCAATTGACGACGGAGTTGCTGCGGCAGGGAAAACCGTTCACGGCGCTGATGGCGTATGACGACGTGACCGCTCTGGGCGCGTTGCGCGCACTGAAGAAAAAGGGACTGCGCGTGCCGGAGGATTGCTCGGTGGTGGGATTCGATGACGTGGCGCAGGCGAGTCTGTCGGTGCCGTCGTTGACCACGGTGCGCCAGCCGATGGAAGCCATGGGCAGCTTGAGCGCGGGCATGGTGCTGGAAGCGATCAAGGCGGTGGATCAGAAGAAAGATATTCCGGTGATGCGCAAGAAGATTCCGGCGGAGTTGGTGGTGCGGGAATCGACGCGGGCGCTGATGTAAGTGACATGAACACTAGCATACGACTCCTTCGAAAACACCAAGCCAGAATTGGAAGTTGCGATCCTTCGCGGCGCAAACGGCGAGTCACTTAGAATTACAGGTCTCTAGCGAGCGCGATTACTTCCCACTTGGTTTAAAGGCTTCGGGAGGATCGAGGTAGCTCTGCTGCCAGAAGGCGTCGCGGGTGAGCGAGCCGGAGGAGAGTTTTTGAATATCGGCGAGAGTGGCGCCGGCGATGCCGCCGTCGGCGACGTCGAAGATGATGGCGACTCCATCGGATGCAGGATTGGCCGTGGCGGCCTCGCGCAAAGATTTCTCAAATAACGCCAGGCAGTAATTGAGGCGCGCCGCAGTGCCGATTTCCTTGGGGTTTTGCGAGACCGGTTGAACCGTGTAGAGCTTCACCTGCTTGCCCTTCAGTGGCGCCCAATCGCCAGGAAAAACGCTGGCTTCTTCGCGCGTGATGCGGAAGCCGGGAAATTTCTCCTCGAGGCCTGGGGTAGGCGATTGCATTCGCGCCGCCACGCGTTCTGGGAGCTCCACGGCATTGGCGCGAAGATATCCGCGGGAGTCGCCGGAAATTGTGATGTGAATCCAGCCGTTCTCCACATCCAGGAACTCAAACTCATCGTTGGCGGAGGCCTGGAAAAGCACGCGCGAATTTTCCGCGTTTTTCGCGTATACGGGAGTGCCAGAGTTTTTCACGGTCACCAGATTCTGGGGGTGCGCCTGGCTGTGCTGGATTTCCTGCAGATTCTGGAGCTCCGCGGTGAGCTGCTGAACGCGCTTTTCGGAAGCGATGCGCTGGCTGCGCAGCCCGGCAACTTCATCAGGCGGCTGATCACGCTGCGGCAGCGGGGCGGCCATGGTCGCTGCGCCGCGCGCGGAAGAGAGATCCAACTTGGGCTGCGGGGCCTGCACGGCGGAAGAATTCGCGGACGGGGAGCGCACCGGCTTGCCGGTCAGTTTTTCCTCGAGGCGGTCGAGGAAGTCAAGCTCCAAGCGGCCGTTGGAGGGGAGTACTTGATAGCCGGACTTGGCGACGTCACGATCCGCGTACCAGGCAGTGATTTTCGCCGTGAGGCGAACAACCGTGGCGCTGGCGTCGCCGGGAACGAGTTCGATGGAAAACTGATAGAAGCCGCGCTCGTAGCGATCGAGAGGTTTATCGCCGGCGGCGACAAAACCTTCGAGAGTCGGGAGCTTCTGCCCCGAGTAGGCTTGCAAATCTTTCAGCGCCTGCTCCACTTCCGTTCTTGGCTGGGAAAAACTTCGCGCGTAAGCAACTGCCTGCGGATAAACACGAAACGCACCGACCGAAAA
This sequence comes from Candidatus Acidiferrum sp., assembly GCA_035262705.1. GTDB lineage: Bacteria > Acidobacteriota > Terriglobia > Acidiferrales > UBA7541 > Acidiferrum. The sequence continues at coordinate 9,664 of DATFSI010000010.1, forward strand.
GAAGAAGACTGAGATCAGCAACAGGCCAGGATAGCGGAAAAAAGTCGAGTTCAAGGCAGCGGCTCCAGGGCTTCCAGAGGCAGCCAGCCGCGCTGCCCTTCGGGGGTTTCAATACCCAGCCAATGTGAGGTGACGATGAGGACGAGCACGTTGGTGCTGGCCGCCAGCGGTTGTAACGTTGCGGCGGAGCGAAAGGGAGCAGCTTTCAGGTCGGCGCCGGGAGATTTGACGCGGCGCTCGAGTTCCTGATGTAGAGCTTTTATCTGCTGCTCGAGATCCTTTTCGGCCGACTGCGCGTTGGCGAGGCGCGAGGTTTCATCCTCGCGTTGCCGGAGAAAGCTTTGTCGCACGAGTTCCGCGCTTTGCTGGCGGCGGCGCGCGTCGGCGGCCGCGGCGGCCTCTTCTTCCATCGCCTCAAGATGATCCTTGATCTCGTTCAGCTCGGTTTTTTCGACGGTGCCGTCGGAATCATGCGCGACGCGGTGCGAGGCCTCGAGGTAGACGGCGTCCACTTTCACCCGGGTGCGATCAGCATCGACGGGGACGAGGATATAGCGGACCGCGATGGTGCCTTGATCGGCGGAATCCTTAAAGTGGCGCGGAGCAATCGCGTTTTTGCGGATTTTGTAATAGACCTCGCCAGGGCCGGTCCAAGGATCGAATAGCGGAGTGGAATCGACGGCTTCCGCGCCGGTGAGCACGGGTTCCTTATCGAAAATCATCGTTCCGTGGACAATTTGATCGTGAACGACAGCGATGACTGCCTGGCGGACCTCTTCGGCGGGAGCATTGAATTCGCGGACGACACCCGCGGTAGAAAGGGTTTCTTTGGAGTGGATACAAACGGGAAGGAGCACAGCAACGGAAAGAATGCTCAAAACGATGGAAAAAGGCCGATGGATCAGGAAACCGGCCGAACCGAAATGAAAATTTTTCGACATGCCGCAATTCATTGCAGGGTACCTTGTTAACTCTGGGCAGCGCTCCGTGTCAAATCAGCAGTCCATCAAGAGTTGTTGAAAGCTTGAGAACTGCAATCAATTTTCCAAGTACCATAACCTTGTAGCGAAATATTTTATTGAGGCATACAAAAAATCTCTTGCATTCATCTGAAAGCTGGGAGTAGCATCCAACCCGGTTCAGGGACTGAAAGTTGCCCGCGGTCTCTTTTGACGGAGAGATGCGGCGCGATTTTCGGTGGTTAGTGTGGAGCGTATCGGACAATTCATGGCACTTGGCTAGTGGGGCCGAGCGGCGTGTGGTCTGAAGCACCCGTACTACTTTTCCCTTCACCCAAAAATTCGACGCTAATCCTGCGAGTTGTCTGCTCAACGTTGCTCCAAACGTGTATGAGGAGGCCGTATGGATGTTCGGAGTATGTGGGGAAGCCGGAGGCGTAGCCGTTGTAGAACGACTCTGGCGGGTTCGGCAGTTCTTCTGCTGGTGATTCTCTTCAGTTGCAGTTCCGCAAGCGCCATCCCAGCCTTCGCAAGAAAATATGGCATGCCGTGTTCTTCGTGCCATGAGGCCTGGCCGAAGCTCAGTCCATTTGGCCAGCAGTTCAAGGACAACGGCTATCAGATGGGGAACGACCGCGACGCTCCCATCTTCCAGAGCCCGGCGTACTGGCCGATTGCCTTGCGCATTACGCCAAACTGGCATCTGGAACATAACGAAAACACGATCGTCGACGGGCCGGGAGGACCAAACTCCACGACCGCGACGGTCACGACACGAGGTTTCGACTTCACCGGCATGGACTTTTTAACGGCAGGAACGCTGGCCAAGAACTTCAGCTTCCTGCTGGTGCCGTCCTCGGATGAAACCGGCGCGTTTCACTTTGAATCGGTGAACGTGCGCTTCGACAACCTCTTTGGCAGCACCTGGGCGAACATCAAGGTGGGAAAGTTTGAGCTGGACAACCTGCTTTCAGAAAAGCGCATTTTGGCACTTTCTTCGAATGGCGGCTTCTATCAAAACTACCACTTCCAACCATGGCTGGCTCCTGGCAGCCCCTCGCCTTCCTACGTGTTTGGCCTGGGAGACAACCAGCTGGGCATCGAGTGGATGGGCCATTCGAAGAATGACCGGACACGCGTCTCCGCGGCGCTTTTGCAGGGCACGGACGGGAATCCCGATTTCCAATCGGGAATTGGCGGCGCGGCAGGGCGCGGCTATGAGGGATACATTGCGGCCAGCCAGGCGTTTGAAATTGGCAGCCTGGGATTGCAGCGAGTGGGCGGATTCGCGTATTTCGGCCAGGCTCCCACGTTCCCTCAGTACACACAGAACGACGGAGCCGCTATCTTCGGAACGGGCATCGGCAACAAGCCATACTATCGCGCCGGCTTTATCGGCATGTGGTACTTCAAGAAACTGGACTTCACCACGATGTACTTCTATGGCCACGACAACGTATTCCTGGCTACGGGTACGCAGTCGAACCTTGGAGCAGCCGGATTGCCGACAGGGGCGCACGCTCCCTCCTGGAATGGTGCGCTGATCGAAACCCACTACACGTGGAGCCCGCAGTTGGTTCTGATCAATCGCTATGAGCTGATCCGAATGAAACAGCAGACGCTGGACACGAATCCGGGTGACCTGGGCAACGTGGACGCGCTGACGTTCGGCTTCCGCTACTACCCGTTCATCAATACCCGCGCGGGATTCGCCTTCCACAATGAGTATTCCATTGTGTGGAATCGCAAGGTCCAGATCTCGCCGACGACCGGCTTGCCCATCGATCTGACCAGCAACAGCCTGTTCTTTGGGCTCGACTTTATCTTCTAGGGAGGATGACCATGCGAAACATGCTGATAGCGAAGCTCGGCCTGTTGATTGCACTCACGTTCATTCTTCCTGCTAGCACACTGGGTCAGCAAGCGGACCAGCCGGCGGCGCAACCGGCCAAACACATGGAGTCGCATATCGGGAATCTTACTGGGGACTCGGATGCGGGGCGCCTACTGTACTTCCGCTATTGCTGGGGGTGCCACGGCCCACACGGGGACGGGAACGGAGAGAACGCTCCCTACGTGACGCCGCAGCCACGCAATTTCGTCGCGGCCACTTTTAAATGCCGTTCCACGCCGACCGGCACCCTGCCGACCGACGAAGACCTCTACAACTCGTTGAAAAGAGGCTTCAACTTCACGAATATGCCGAGTTGGCTGGCGCTGACCTCGCAGGAACGCGCCAACCTGGTGGCGTTCATTAAGACCTTTTCCCCACGTTGGGTAACGGAAAAGCCGGGCACGCCGATTCAGATTCCCGCGGAACCCGCGCTGACCATAGCCAGCATCAAGCATGGAGGAGAACTCTTCCAGAAGCTGGAATGCTGGAAATGCCATGGACAGGAAGGGCGGGGCGACGGACCTTCCGCCTCCACCCTCACGGATAGCAACGATCAGCCCATCCGGCCTTACAATTTTACTTCCACCAACCGCTCCAAGTGCGGAAGGACCAATCCGGAGTTGTACAAGATTTTTATGACCGGGTTGGACGGCACGCCCATGCCCTCATTCGCGGACGTGGTGAAACCGGAAGAGGCGTGGGACTTGGTGCATTACCTGCGCACACTGCAATACAACAATCCGAGCCCGGAACTGGCTATGTGGGAGAGCACAGCCGAGGGCAAGGCCATCGTTGCCGCGAAGCGCGTGGCCAAGTACACGGAAACCGGCTCCGGGGTAAAACCGTAACGGAATGGAAGTGACACAGGAGGGAGGTTGGGAATGAAAGCAACGCGAGTGGGCTTGGGGGCGCTGGTGTCGTTGGCCGCGGCAGGTGTGGTGCTTGCCGGACCGAAACCGCCCGGCGGCACCATCAGCGGCAAGGTGACCTATGAAGGGACACCCGCCAAGATGAAGCCGATTGACATGTCGAAGGAGCCGTCTTGCGCGAAGATGTACACGACGCCGCCGGTGGCCGAGACCGTGGTGACCGGGCCAGGAAACAGCCTGCAGGACGTGGTGGTGTACATCTCCGCGGGCGCGCCGGATGATGCAGCGCCGGCCACGGCAGCGGTGTTTACGCAGAAGGGTTGCCGGTATATTCCGCACGTCCTGGCGTTTCAGGTGAACCAGGAACTGAAAATCGTGAATGAAGACCAGACTTCGCACAACATTCACCCGTTGCCGAAGCTGAACCGCGAGTGGAACAAGTCGCAGCCGGCGGGCACGCCGGCGATCAGCGAAAAATACGACAAGGCAGAGTTCATCCCCGTGAAGTGCAACGTGCATCCGTGGATGCATGGAAACTTCGCTGTGATGAAAAACAGGCACTTTGCAATCACCGTAGACGGCGGCTCTTTCACGCTGGCGAATCTGCCGCCGGGAAAATACACGGTGACCGCGTGGCACGAATCCTACGGCGACCAGTCGCAGGAAGTGACTATCTCCGGCAGCGAGACCAAGACCGTCAACTTCACATTCAAAGCCAAGCCTTATTGAGGCGGGCTTGGCTTTGTTTTTGAGCTGGACCAACCCTTCTTTGCGGTAAGCGAAAAAACCCAAGGCAAGAGTCGCCCATGGGTGGGCATAGGCGAGGAGCTATGGGGAAAATCCTGGCGGTTGTCATTGTAATTATCGGATTGGCGTCCGCCTATCCGATTCTGAAAAATCAGTATCCACTTCCAGAAGACATTTCCACGCACGGTCATCTGATCGATGACCAACTCAACGACACGATGATGGAGGCCGGCATCTCCTTTGTGGGGGCTCAGCTGGTGCTCGCGTATTTCCTGTGGACCTTCAGCGGGCGCAAGCCGGGCAGCCCGCTGAAGGATTTCCCCGGCGGCGCCAAGGTGCTGGTGATCTTCGCGTTTGTGATCGTGGGCACAGAGGTAATCGCGCTGGGCGCATTCGGCCAAAAGGCGTGGGCCAGCGTGTACTTTACTCCGGCGAAAGCGGATTCATTGCAGATCCAGGCGCAAGCGGAGCAGTTTGCGTTTTATTTCCGCTACGCCGGGCCGGATGGAAAATTCGGAATGATTCATCCGGAAAAAATCGACGAGGGTAACCAAAACTATTTTGGGCTGGACCCGGAGAACGACGTGGCGGCGCGTGACGACATCGTGTCCGGCGAGCTGGTGGTGCCGATGAGCAAAGAAATTCACCTGATGCTGCACGGGAAGGACGTGGGGCATTCGTTCTACGTGCGGGAGTTGCGCATCCAGCAGGATTTTGTGCCGGGGCTGGACTTGTCGGTGCATTTCACGGCGACGAAAGTAGGTAAATACGAGATTGTCTGCACGCAGTTGTGCGGATTGGGCCACTACAACATGAAGGCGTACTTGAACGTGATGTCGCAGGTCGATTTTGACGCCTGGCTCAAGCAGCAGTCGCAGTAACGGTTGGGGACCCGGGGAGCAATCCGCGCCCGCTCCCCGGTGCAGGGAATTCGAGCGAGGTGAGGCAATGGCAGAGACGTCAGCAGAACCAGCCCACGTTCACGCACCGCCGGAAGGCTTCATCCGGAAACACGTTTTCAGCCTGGACCACAAAGTCATCGGGAAACAGTACTACGCGCTGGCGCTGCTGGCGGTGTTTACGGGGATGATTTTGTCTTGGCTGATGCGCATCCACCTGGTGTGGCCGAACGCGAAAATTCCTGGGCTGGAGTTGCTGTCGAAGGTAGGCGCGCCCGGCGGCGTGATGACGCCGGAGTATTACTTGTCGCTGCTGACCATGCACGGGACGCTGATGGTGTTCTTCGTGCTGACCAATGCGCCGTTTGCCGCGTTTGGGAATTATTTTCTGCCGATTCAGATTGGCGCGGAGGACATGGCCTTCCCGCGCTTCAACATGATGTCGTTCTGGACAACGTTCGCGGCGTGGGTGGTATTGATGCTGGCGTTTGTGATTCCTGACGGCCCGCCAATCGCGGGCTGGACGGAATACACACCGCTGAGCGCGATCGGCAAGGACGCCGGGCCGGGAATGGAGTGGGGCGCGAGTTGTTGGGGCATTTCGATCGCGCTGTTCTGCGTGGCGTCTTTGCTGAGTTCGCTGAACTTCATTGCCACGACGCTGGACCTCCGCGCCAGAGGTATGACCCTGATGCGGATGCCGCTGTGCACCTGGGCGTGGTTCATCACGTCGTGCATCGCGCTGCTGGCCTTTGCGGTGCTGCTGCCGGCATGCATTCTGTTGATGCTGGACCGCCATGCGGGAACCAGTTTTTTTATTCCTGCGGGCATCGTAGCCAGTGACCGCTTGCAGCCACATTCGGGCGGCTCGCCGCTGTTGTGGCAACACCTGTTCTGGTTCTTCGGGCACCCCGAGGTGTATATCGCGATTCTGCCGTCGATGGGGATCGTGTCGCACATCCTCATCAATAGCATGCGAAAGCCTCTGTTGAGCGCCAAGGTGGTGATCTACTCGATGATGTCCATCGGGTTCCTCAGCTACATGGTTTGGGGACACCACATGTTCCTGAGCGGGATGAATCCGATGTCCGCACTGGCGTTCTCGTTTCCGACGCTGACCATCACAATTCCGGCGACGATCCTGACGCTGATCTGGCTTGGAAGCTTGTATGGTGCAAACCTGCAGATCAATTCCGCGTCGCTTTTTGCGATTGGGTTTATTTCCATGTTTGTTTCCGGTGGTGTCAGCGGATTCTTCCTGGCGCAGCCTTCGATTGACATCTACTTGCACGCGACGTATTTCGTGGTCGGGCATTTCCATATGGTGATGGGCGTGGCCTCGTTGTTCGGCGTGTTTGCGGGAACGTATTTTTGGTTCCCAAAAATGACCGGGCGCTACATGAGCGAGGGGCTCGGCAAACTGCATTTCTGGATTACGTTCATCGGCGCCTACTGCATTTTCATGCCGTTCCACTACCTGGGTTTGATCGGCAACGTGCGCCGGTATCAGTCGTTTGTGGACGACTTCATGGCACCGTATATCCCGCTGCATAAGTTCATCACGATTGCGGCGCTGATTACCGGCGGAGCGCAATTTATTTTTCTGTTCAACCTGATTTACAGCCGGTTCTGGGGCAAGCCGGCACCGCAAAATCCATGGAACGCAACTTCGCTGGAGTGGTCGATTCCCTCGCCTCCGCCTTGGAACAACTTTGGCGGCCGGCACCCCGTGGTTTACCACGATCCCTATCAGTATGGAGTCAAGGGCGGGGCCGGCGATTTCGTAATGCAGGATTCGCCGGAGGTGATCGCCAGCGGCGATTGAGTTACCGGGGAGCAGCGCTGCTCCGTTTCACACAGCGCTGCTGTCCTGTGAGGTTGGGAGGCTATGGCTTCGACAACGGGAGTAACCGCACAAGCAGAAAAGCTAAGGCAGGCCGCGATGCGCGCCGGCGTTGCCCCAACAGGCGCGGACCGGGCTTCGCGCAGCGGCATCTGGGTAGCCATGTTTGCCATCACCATGAGCTTCATGGCGTTCACCAGCGCACTATTTGTGCGCGAAGGATCGCTTGACTGGGGGCACCTGGTTCTGCCATCGATCGTTTACTGGAACACGCTGGCGCTGCTGGCGAGCAGTGGCACATTTGAGCTTGCGCGGCGGCGTTTGGAACTTGTTGGTGGCGGAAGGGTGCAGAGCGGCGAGCCAGGCATAATCTGGCTGGTGGCGACGCTAGCGCTGGGGATTGCTTTTTGCGTGGGGCAATACTCGGCATGGCAGAATTTGCGGGCGCAGGGAATCTACCTGGCCACGAATCCGAACAGCTCGTTTTTTTACGTGCTCACTTTTATTCATGTGCTGCACGTGGTCGGCGGGATTTCGGCGTTCCTTTATTTGTTGAGCCGGTTGGCGCTGCGTCCCGGTGTGCTGCGCCGGAGCTTCTTCGAGAATACGGCGATCTATTGGCATTTTATGGGCGTTCTTTGGCTTTACCTGCTTTTGCTGTGCCGGACGAGGTTGTAGCCATTGGAGGGAAAACTGTGAGCGAGTCTGAAATGGCGGTGCACGGGCACGGCGCCCTGCTGGAGGAATCGCCGTACGCGATCCCTTCGCGCAAGCTGACGATGTGGTTATTCATTATTTCGGATGCGGTGACGTTCGGGGCGTTCCTTTTTGCGTATGGGTACATTCGAGTGTCGGCGGCGAACTGGGTGCGGCCGTTTGAAACCGGCAGCGTCGTCAACGTGATTCTGATGACCGTTGTGCTGATCACCAGCAGCCTGACGATGCTGGGGGCGGCGGACGCGTCGAAGGACGGCGACAAAGCCAAGGCCATGCGCTTCCTCTATTCGACGATGGCGTTGGGCGCGGTGTTCGCGGCGCTGCACCTGCGGGAATGGTTCGAACTGTTTGGGCGGCACATCACGCTGAGTTCGGGTTTGTTCGGGCAGACCTTTTTTACGATTACCGGATTGCATCTGCTTCATGTTATCAGCGGCGTGATTGCCATGGCCGTGATTGGCGCAAAATACTCAAGCGGCCGGCTGACACCTGGGCATGTGGAAAGCATGGGATTGTACTGGCACTTTGTGGACCTGGTGTGGATGTTCGTGGTGCCGTTGGTGTATCTCACGAATTTCGCGCACTGAGGATTCGCTGGAGGAAAGACGATGAGCGCTGCGGGGGCTTCCGGAAACGTGATTCGCAAATATTTGCCGGTGTACTTCATACTGCTGGCCATCTTCGTGGTGGAGGTGTTTCTCTCTTTTCAGCATTTCGCAACCGGTATGTTGGTGGTGATCCTGCTCCTGCTGGCGGTGTGCAGCGCGACGCTGGGGCTGATGTACTTCATGCATCTGGCCGACGAGCGACGTGGTTTGTTCCTCACGCTGATTCCGGTAACTATTTTTGTGTTGCTGATGATGAACATGTTTTGGTCGGACAGCGTACGCCTGTTGCACATGCGTCCGGGAGCGCAGTAGAGTTGCGCGAGAATGCGAGGTCGGTTTTCGTGAATAGCACATGGAGCAAACTGCTTCGGCTGGCGGCGCTGGCTTGGGCGATCCTGCTTCCGGGCCTTGCGTGGGCACAGGGCTGCGCGTTGTGCTACACGCAAGCCGCCGGGTCGGGCTCGCGGATCATCCAGGCGCTGAAGAGCGGAATCCTGATTCTGATCATTCCTCCGATGCTTATCTGCCTGGGAATCACGTGGATGGCTTACAAGAAGCGCAACGATTTCAATGAGGACGATGCGAGGGAGGAAGACGACCTCAAACCAGGAGCCTGGAAAAATGTCTGAAATGCGAGAGGGTGAGTTGGTGAGCCGGAAGATGCTGGCGATGTTTCTGATCGCTGGATCGTTGGGCGCGATCCTTATGAGCTGGAT
>DATFSI010000011.1:0-2493 GCA_035262705.1 Candidatus Acidiferrum sp.
AGCTGCAGAGCCAGTTCAGAACCGCCCGCCATTCTTCCCGCCGCTTCCGCCGCAACCACCTGGCCGTGGACCGTCGTTCCCCGCGGGGCAGCCACTACACCCTGAGCCATCAAGTTGGTCTCCAGCTCGCCGACAAAACGAGCGCCGGCACGTTGATTCGCCGAGCTAAGGGCTTCCGTGAGCCGAATGAGAATCCGTGTGCCCGCCGGAACCGCGATCCAGTTGCCCTGCGGAGGCGCTCCGGCATGAGCGGTGGGGATATCGCCAACCCAGTTTAGCAGGACACCGAAAGTGAGTACGTAGATCACGACGCAGGTCAAAATCTTAACGAGGTTTTTCATAAAGTGTTTCCTTGCACGCGAAATTCGTCAAACCAATCTCCGCTATTCGACGGGCAACTTGGCGCTGCGCTGCAGGTCACTGAGCGATAGTAGCTGGCTTTCGGCCTCATAGAAGCGCGCCGCCGCCTCCGGTCCCAGGGCGCCTTTTACCTGGCCGTAGTACTTGTCCAGCAGGGCCGCGCGCTGGCTCTGAAATTGCGTCTGGTTGTGCACGACCTGATCGGCTTCTTGTTCGCTCAGGTGGCCGGCATTCTTGACGTAGTCGTCGATGGAGGCGGCCGCGGTCGCATTCAGCTTGTCGAGCTCCGCTTCATACTGGTTGTAGATCGGCCAGAATTTGGCGGCATCGGCTTCGTTAAGGAACAGCACTAGCGCCACCACTTGTTGCTTCTGGTCGGCCACGTTTTCCTGCAACAGGGTCGCGTAGGCCTGCAGATTGGCCTTTTGCGTGTCGCTCGGCCCGGCGCTGGCCGCTGTCGCCTGAGCCGGGGAAGTTCGAAACATGTGCGAGTGGGCCGAGCCGGCCGAGCCTAGAGCGAAACTCACCATCGTCAGCAAGCACAATATGGCGATCCAGCTGATGTTCGTACCCTTCATGGCTTTCACCTCGCACAGAAATTTTTCGTCGTTTCCGTTAGTTTCGTTCCCGGCTTGAGGTCATATACGCTTACTTCGCGGCCGTTGGTTACGAGGCCATTTCCCGAAACATAAACCACTTCCGTGTTACGGACAGATGTATTGTACTCGGAAGGACCACGCTGCACTCTTAATCTTGGAAAGACGTATCGTAGGCGAGCATACATACATTCTCCTCTCGCGCCTTCGAGGAATATCGCCTGCGGGGACATTACCACCGCCGCGCGACCGGGTCTATCAGGTGAATCCTGCACGTCTGACGGTGGGTTTCCGTCGCGTATCCCCTGGAACCGTACGTGCTTAGCGACTGAAACTCAGGCCGGATCGAACTCGCTCACAACGTTCGATTCCCTTCCGACAGCTCTGCCTCCCGAAAATATCAACGCGCTTGAAGAGCCACAAAATCAACAACATCCCGGTCGATCTTCCGCGGTGGGGTGGCCCGCGCACCGGGCATGTAATATCGTTTACATTCGGTCGCACGCAGCCCTTGGAAGAATCAGTCGGAGTTTTCGGGCACAAACGGAGAATGCCAAATTAGCTTGTTTCCATCCAAAGACCTTTCTTACGCAAAGGCAGATTTATTCTCCTTCGGCCACCTCATCAGACTGACTCAAGGCCGTGAGAGCGGGCGTGGGCGTGCCGCGCGCGATGCGGCTCGTGCATGAGAAGAGCAAGTTTCTTGCCGGTGAGTTCCTCGTAGACCTTTGCAACTTGCGAAGGGAAGCCGTCATCCGCGCCTGTCCCGCGGCCGCTGACAAAACGCGCGATCTGGGTATTGGATTTCAGCGTCGCCCGTATCGACTCGATCCGAGACTTTGCTTCTTCGAGCGAGCTGTTGGTCATAGTGGCGTCCACCTGTTGCCGCAGGGCTTTGAAGAATGCCTGCTGGTCGTCCAAGACCGTTCCTGCGGAACGAGGACCGTGACCTGTACATACCATCTTCGCGCCGAGTTTCCTGGCCGCATCAAGCGTCGCCACCCACTTGCCCACATCCCCATCACCTACGTAGTTGTAGGGTCCGTTCACGCACATATCGCCAGTGAAAAGAATTCCCTCTTTCGGCAGCCAAGCCACGGCATCGCCGTGCGTATGCGCCACTCCCAGGTGCATTAGCTCAACCCGATGCTTACCGTCGTCAAAAAATAAGTCTTTCGGAAAGAGAACGGATGGCGGCTTGAGCTTCGTGGTTCGTAGGTCGGCGCGATCCTTCGTTGCCGCCTCCCACCTGCCCGGTTCATTGGCGTAGTAGCCGGTTTCGTAGCGTTTCATCTCCTCGATGACGCCCGCATGCGCAACTGGCACCCCGCCGTTTTCCACAAAGATCTGATTCCCATAGGCATGATCGCCGTGGTGATGCGTATCAAAAGCAAATCTTATAGGCTTGTCCGTCAGGGCGCGTATTTTGCTGATGATCAATTTTGCCCCCGCAGGGAAATTCGCATCGATCACCAGGACGTAGTCTTCAAAAATGATCCAACCGTTGTTGCAAACTGCGTCCGCGTTATCCGACACA
>DATFSI010000012.1:0-57519 GCA_035262705.1 Candidatus Acidiferrum sp.
CGCGTGACTGTCGGCGGGAACGTGCAGGCCGCGCGCCTGGTGAACCGCGTTCAGCCGATTTATCCGCCGCTGGCGCGTCAGACGCGCATCAGCGGCACCGTGAAGCTCCACGCCATCATCGGAAAAGGTGGGAACGTGGAACAACTCACCGTGGTTTCCGGCCATCCACTCCTTGTGCAGTCGGCTCTGGACGCTGTTCGGCAGTGGCGCTATCAACCAACGCTGCTAAACGGCGAACCGGTGGAAGTGGATACCGAAATTGACGTGATTTTCTCTTTGGCACAGTAGTTCAACGGGGCGGCGCGGGTGTCGTGGGACGTGCGCGCCGGTCTGAGTCCGCAGTCGAATTAACTTACTTGAGGGATCCGGCTCGCCCGGCGCCTCTAGGAAATAAGGAGCAAACGAATGTTAGCAACTTTGTTCGTGTACGCGATGTGGCTGCAGGAGGCCCCCGCAACAGCATGGGACTTGCGTTCCATGTGGACCTCCATGGGCCTACTCGCGAAAATCGTAGTGGTCATCCTGTTCATCCTCTCGGTCTACTCGTTCGGCGTGATGATTGACCGCTTCCTGATGTACAACAACGCGCGCAAGCAGTCGCGGCTGTTCGTGCAACAGGTGGCTGGCGCGCTGAAGGACGGGAAACTCGACGAAGCGATCGCCATCGCCGAGCGCAACAAGAAGAGCCACATCGCCAAGGTCGTCGCCACGGGCCTCTCGGAATTCCAGTCGGCCTCGCAGCAGGTTTCCGACGCGGAAGTCATCGAAGCCGCGAAGCGCGGCCTGGAGCGGTCAGTTGCCATCGTGCACGCGGAAATGAAGCGCGGCCTTTCGGCGCTAGCCACGATCGGTTCGACGGCACCGTTTGTCGGACTGTTCGGGACGGTGGTCGGCATTTTGAACGCGTTTAAGGGCATCGCCGCTGAAAAGGCGACGGGTCTCTCCGCAGTTGCCGGCGGTATCGCCGAGGCGCTGATAACCACGGCGTTCGGTCTGCTCGTCGCGGTTCCGGCCGTGTGGGCGTACAACTACTTCACCAACAAAGTCGAAGCGTTCGACGTCGAGATGGACAACTCCTCGATGGAGTTAATCAACTACTTCATCCTGCGCCGCGGCGCGAAGAAGTAAGAACGGAAGAAGGGCATACCATGGGTTACAAGCCACAAGCCGGCGAACAGATGGCGGCTCCGAACGTCATCCCGATGGCCGACATCATGCTTGTGCTGTTGATCATCTTCATGGTGGTCACGCCGATGTTGCAGAAGACGCACCAGGTGGATCTGGCGCCGGTCAGTAATCCGCGGGATATGAAAGACGCGGACCGTGACGACGCCATCGTCGTGGCGGTGACGCGCGACGGCAGCCTGTACATGGGCAACACCAAGACCACCAAGGAAGAAGTGACCGGGCAGGTGAAGGACCGCATCGCCAACAAGCTGGACAAGACAGTCTACGTAAAGAGCGATGCGCGCGCCAAGTATGGGGACGTGGTCGCGGTGGTGGATGAAATCCGCTCCGCGGGCGTGGACCAACTGGGCCTGCTTACGGAAAAGACGCAAGCCGGAGGCGGCTCCAAGAAGACCACAACGCCTTCGCCGGACCAAAAGCCCGGTGACTGAGCCGCAGTAGAAGTAATCGCAGTCGCACATTCGTTTGCTGAGAATCAGGCGCTGCGCCGGATCCCACCCGGCGCGGCGGCCTAGTTCGAAGGCGGGGTGAGCGGCGGCCGACAGGAGATCTCGCGATGGGGATGGACGTAGGAAGCAGTTCTGGTGGATCGATGGCGACACCGAATGTCGTGCCTTTGATCGACATTCTGCTGGTGCTCATCATCATTTTCATGGTTATCACGCCGTTGACGCCGAAGGGCCTGGATACGCTGGTGCCCCAGCCTTCACCGAACCAGCAGCAGAACCAGGAGCTCGAGAACAAGACCGTGGTGGTGCAGGTCCTCAAGGACGGAAAGCTGAAAATCAACAACGAGGACGCCACCTGGGAGAGCCTGGGCCCGCGCATCGAACAGGTCTTCAAGGACCGGGCGGAAAAGGTGGCCTTCGTGAAAGGTGATAACGACGTGCTGTTCTTTCAAGTAGCGCGCGCCATCGACATCATGCACGGCGCGGGCATCGATAAAGTGGGGCTGATCACCGCCAAGCTGGAAGCAGGGCAATAAGAACCGCCAGGGTTTTCTCGCGGGATGTGAGAGTCCTCCTCGCCGGGCAGACAAGGACGCGAGGTGACTCATGGGAATGTTAGTCGGCGGTAAGGGCGGGATTGTGTCGGAGATGAACGTGGTCCCGCTGATCGATATTCTGCTGGTGCTGCTGGTAATCTTCATGATGATGCCGCACAAGCAGAAGGGGCTGGATGCGGTAATACCGCAGCAGGCAAGCAGTCCGGTCCCGTATGATCCACCGGGAATAATCGTTGTGAGGGTAGCTTCAGACGGCTCGGTGCAGATCAATCAGTCGGTAGAACGGCCCGAGGGATTGGGCGCGCGGCTTCAGGAGATTTTCGCGCGGCGTCCGGACCGGGTCGCGTTTCTCCAGGCAGATCGTTCTCTCGAATTTCACGCGGTTGCCCAGGTTCTGGACCTCATGCATACGGCGGGCGCCACACCCATCGGCCTGCTGAGTTCGGAACTGGAAAAAAATCGCTGAACGTGATGGAATGGCCCCTGCACCGTTTCAACCTCTTGAGGCAAACCGCGTGGAAGTTTCGCGCAGCGGATTGCGCCAGGAGTTTAGGGGCAAGGGTCGATCAAGTTGGAACGGCGACAGTGGGCGGTTGTGAATCCTAGCTGCGGCGGGAAAGCCGGCCGCGCTGATCAGGGATGGATGCTTCAATGACAGATGAAAAGGTGTCACGGGAAAGCAACTCGCGGTTTTCCCGCACGCCCAACCGGGCGTTTGTCGTAGTTGCGATGTTGATTATGGCGGCGGGAGTTTCCGGCTGCAACAAACTGCGCGCGCGCGACCTGCTGAACAAGGGCGTGGCGGCCTTCAAGGAAGCGCAGTTCGACCGGGCGGTCGAGAACTTCAAGGAAGCGAAGGAACTCGATCCGGACCTGATGAACGCACGGCTGTACCTGGCGACGGCGTATGCCAGTCAGTACATTCCGGGAGCGCCGTCGAACGAGAACAAGCAGCACGGCGAAGCGGCGATCGCCGAGTACAAGAGCGTGCTGGACAAGGATGCGAACAACCTGAGCGCGATCGACGGGCTGGCGTCAATCTTGTATCAGATGGCGGGACAGCCGTTTGACCAGAAGAAGTTCGAGGAATCGAAGTCCTTCCACGAGAGGCACGCGCAGTTGAAACCGGGGGACAAACAGCCCTATTACTCGATTGGCGTGATTGACTGGGCGTTGGCGTACCGGGGAAACACGGAGATGCGCGCGGACTATAACAAGGCGCACATCAACAAGCAGGTGAAGGACACCGATCCGCTGCCGCCGGATGTTCGCAAGGCGTACGCCGACAAATATGGGACGCTAGTGGACGACGGGATTACCAACTTGAAGAAGGCCATCGATATCGACCAGCAATACGACGACGCGATGACCTATCTCAACCTGCTGTATCGCCGCAAGGCGGATATGGTGGAATCGACGGCGGAACGCGACTCCTTGACCAAGCAGGCCGACGACCTGCTGGACCAGGTGAAGGAGATCAAGCAAAAGAAGGCCGAGCAACCCGCGTCGTCCGCTTCGTAAAGCGACTAGAGAATTTCTGACAATCGCTGGAGCCCCGGACTCGTGCCGGGGCTCTTTTTTCACTAAGCCTTATTAAAACGGTTTTATTCGCTGTTTGGTATACTGGATCATGCCGTCGCCTGCCAATATCCCACTGAATTTCAACCGCGACCGGACTGAGCGGCAGCTCAATGCCAGCCTGGAAGCGCTCCTGGAAAAACTGCGAACCAACCGACCCTCGGAGGATCCCTGGCCGGTGCGGCGGGCCTATGAAATCGCGGCGGAGCGGCACCGCGACCAGTTCCGGGTTTCGGGCGACCCGTACATCTCCCACCTGCTGGAAGTAGCGCATATCCTGGCCGACATTCGCATGGACGCCACCACTCTGTCCGCGGCGCTTTTGCACGACGTCATTGAAGACACGGAATTTCCCGTGTCGCGCCTGGAAGAGCGCTTCGGCGGGGAAGTGGCGCAACTGGTGGAAGGCGTTACCAAAATCAGCCGCCTGAACATGATGGCCCCGGAAGCGCGACAGGCCGAAAACGTACGCAAGATGCTGCTGGCTATGGTGCAGGACGTGCGCGTGGTGATGGTGAAGCTGGCCGACCGGCTGCACAATATGCGCACACTGGAGTTTCTGGAGCCCGCCAAACAGCAGCGTATTTCCCGCGAGACCATGGATATTTACGCACCTATCGCGCACCGCTTGGGCATGGCGGTCATCAAGGGTGAGCTGGAGGACCTGGCGTTCCGCTACCTGGAGCCCGACGCCTATTTTTCCTTGCAGAAGCAGGTGAGCGATAAGGCGCCCATTCACCAGAGATTCCTCGAAGAGGTGCAGAACACCATCCGCACAAAACTGGTGGAAAACAGCATTCCAGCGGAGCTTGAGGCGCGCGTGAAGGGGCTTTACTCGCTGCACCGGAAAATCATTCGGCAGGAGCGCAGCCTGGACCAGATTTACGACCTGCTGGCGGTGCGCGTGATTTCCGATACGGACCGCAACTGCTACGCGGCGCTGGGCGTGGTGCACCACATCTGGCGGCCCGTGCCTGGCCGGTTCAAGGACTACATCGCCATGCCGCGGCCGAATCTGTACCAATCGCTGCATACGACGGTGATTCACAGCGGACAGCCGTTCGAAATTCAGATTCGGACGCAGGAGATGCACCACATCGCCGAGGAAGGCGTGGCGGCGCATTGGAAGTATAAGGACGGGAAACCGGTAACGTCGTCAGGAGACGACCAGCGCATCGCGTGGATGCGGCAGCTGATTGAGTGGTCGCAGGAATTGCAGGAGCCGGGAGAATTTCTTTCGACGCTGAAGGTGGACCTGGCGCCGGTGGAGGTGTACGCGTTCACGCCGAAGGGGCGCGTGCTGGAGCTACCCAGGGGCGCGACGCCGGTGGACTTTGCATACTCCGTCCACACGGAAGTGGGACACCAGTGCGTAGGCGCGAAAGTGAACGGGCAGATGGTTTCGCTGCGGCACGAGATTGTGAGCGGCGACGTGGTGGAAATTCTGACGCAGAAGGGACACAAGCCGAGCCGCGACTGGCTGAGCTTCGTGAAGTCGTCGCACGCCAAGAGCAAGATCCGGCATTTCATCAACACGCAGGAGCGCGAAGAAGCCACCGAAATGGGAAAGCGGCTCCTGGAAAACGAGTCGCGGAATTTTCCGAAGGGGCTGAAGAAGATTCCAGCGGAAGACTTGCAGAAGCTCTGCTCGGATTATGGATTGTCTCGCTTGGAGGACCTGTACGCGGCGGTCGGCTTTGGAAAATATTCGGCGCGGCAGGTGCTGAGTCGCTACTTTGGCGAGCCGACAAAGGAACCGGAGAAGGAGCCGGAGGATGCCAAGCCAACGCTGGTGAAGACGGTTAAGCGGATGCTGGGGATGGGCGAAGCGCCGCTGATCGTGAAGGGGCACGACGACCTGTTGGTATTCCGGGCAAAGTGCTGCAATCCGATTCCGGGTGATGACATCATTGGGTACGTGACGCGGGGGCGCGGTGTAGCTGTGCACACGCGGACGTGCCCTAACGTACAGAATTTGCTTTACCAGACGGAGCGGCGCATCGCCGTGGCGTGGGGCGGCGAAAGCTCGGCGACGTTCCCTGTGGAGCTGCTGGTGCGCGCGAAGGACCGCGCCGGTTTGCTGGCGGAAATCACGGCGGTCATTAGCGACGCGGGGTCGAACATCCGCATGTTGGAAAGCCGTCCCGACCGACAGAACGCACGGATCGAGGCCAGCCTGGAAATTTCCGACAAGCGGCAACTGGAAACGATTCTTTCCAATATCCGACGCATCAACGGCGTGTACGGGGTCGAGCGCGTCTACCAAATCTGACGTAATCATTTCACCCTGTACCATCGTCCAGTGCGGGGCAAGGCACAGCGCCCCAACGCGCCGCTTGCCGCCCTTAAACTATAGGCATGCGGAAGTCCCTACTGCTCCTTGCCATGTTTGCGCTGCTCGCCGGGTGCGAGAAGAAACCCGAAGTGGATTACACCCCGCTGGACCAGGCAGGGATGTGGATCAGTAGCCTGCGCCAAGTCAAGAACATGAAGGTTTCAAACGCCGAGGTCGCGCAACTTACCAGCTTGAAGCGCGCCGGGGCGGGCGACGATCTTTGCCTGGCCCTGCTGAAGGCGGCCCGCGACAACCATCACCCGTTCACCAGCGGCGATTCCGCGGTGACGCTCTCGCGCGCCGGGTATTCCGATGCGCAGATCCTGGAGATGGCGCAGGCCGACAAGCTGGACACGCTGAGCGCGGATGCGGTAATGCTGAAGCTTTTGGGACTCTCCGAGGCCAGCGTGCAATACATCATGCACCGCCGCACGCAAGGGCTGCCCTCGCTGACCAGCGCACAGATCGGGCGGCTGAAGAACGTGGGCATGTCCGAGCAAAAGATTCTCGACATCGTCAACCAGGGCTGGCCGGACGCGCAAGCCGAAGCGTTCATCGCCAAACAGGAAGCGAGCCGGAACCACTCGCATACGGATTTTGTCCGGGTACGCGGCCGGAAGCCCCGCTGACGCTTCTCCATTTTTCTCCGCCTCTGCTATTCTGCTCTTCGTACTTCAGGAGATTCCCCATGAAAAATGTAGTCACAACCGACCGCGGACCGAAGCCGATCGGACCCTATTCCCAGGCCATCAAGGCGAACGGGTTCGTCTACGTTTCCGGACAGGTGGCGCTGGATCCGAAGAACGGCGAGATGATGGCCGGCGATATCGCGCAGCAGACCGAGCGGGCGCTTGAGAATCTGAAGGCCATCGTGGAAGCGAGCGGCACGCAATTGAACCACGTAGTGAAGACCACGGTATACCTGAAGAATATGGACGATTTCCCGGCCATGAACGAGGTTTACGCGCGGTTTTTCACGCTTTCGCCGCCGGCGCGCTCGACGGTGCAGGCGGTGCGCCTGCCGAAGGACGCGTTGGTCGAAATCGACGCCATCGCGGCGCTGTAGCTGCGCACATTGTCATCCGCGTTCGAAACGCTATACAGAAAGAGAAAAGGGCCGTCTTCGGGGAGTCGGCCCTTTCTTTTGCGCTTGCCTCTGAGATTTAGGGGCGATCTGGGCTTTCCAGCGCCTCGGAAACCGCTAAGCCGGTGACGATAGCAGCAAGTCCTATGACGACCGGTACAAAGTAGTTGCGTCCGGCCACCAGCGGCGGCCCGCCTTTCCTCTTATTGTCTTTGTCCTTGCCGGTTCCGGCACCTTCGGGCCCCTGCGCCAGAGCGTCAAGCACCACGCGGTAGGAGGAGCCTTCGGGGATAACCTGTGATTCGCCGTCGACGGTAACGATCAGGGAGCCGCGCTTGCTGGCGACCAGGAGCTCTCTCTCGCTGAGATAAGTGACCTGGCCGATCGTAGGAGCGTCCGAATCCGAGCGAATGCTGGCGCGCGAGGCGAAGAGCGTGAAAGCCCGAGCATTGCCGGTGGAAAACGTGGCGGCGCCCTGAAGGAGTCTTGCGGAGGGCGCACCGTCTGTGTCGTTGACGATGGCGACGCTGGAGCCCTGGAGCAGGAGGCGTGCGGCGCCGGCGCGAATTTGCATGCTGCCCTGCGCTTCGGTACTCAAGCGGTCGCCGCTGAAGATGGTAGCGCCAACCTCAACGGACGATTCACCGACGCGGGCATGATCGGCGGTGATGACGGTTCCCAGGGAAGGCGTAGGCTTGGGAGTGGCGCAGGTGGGCGAAATGGTCAGGGGGATAGCAACGAAGGCTGCGAGCGAAGCGCGCAAACCTTGCATGGGTTATATTCCTCTCCGGGCGAGCACGAAAAGCATACTTCCGCCCCCGCGCCGGCGTCAATCGGGAAACTTGGAAGCCCTAGCGGCTGGCTCCGAGCACCTCGAGGAGCTGTCGTGCAATTTCCTCTTCGATCTTCCGAGGGACGCCTTGTGCTCCTGGCTGCATGGAACCGTGGTGGCGGGCCACATGCTCCAAGGAGAGAGCCTGGAGCATAAAGCCAATGTCCATGGACTCGATGGAATTGCCCTTGGGATTTTTGCCGGCGAGGTTGAACATGCGGCCGTTGGCAATCAGGATGGCGTGACGACCGTCGCTGAATTCGATGCGTTCGATGGTGTCGTCGACGTTCGTCACGACGCTTGCTAGTGCCTTGAGAGATTTCACGTCGATTTCCCAAGGAAAATGGCCGCAGTTGGCCAGAACCACTCCCGACCGGAGCTTCGAAAATGCCTGGACTCCCAAAACATTGGGCTGACCCGTGGCAGTGATGATGACGTCCGCCCACGCGGCAGCCTCTTCGATTGGGGTAACCCGGTATCCGTCAAGAGCGGCTTCAAAGGCCTTTAGAACGTCGCGGTCGACCACGGTTACCTGGGCTCTCAGGGAGCGGAAGTATTGTGCGACGCCGCGCCCGCACCAGCCGTACCCGACAACGGCGACGTGCTTTCCTGGAACCATGAGATTCGTGATACGCATGAAGCTTTCGACGACGGACTGCCCGACGGCGTGCCGATTTTCTCCGATGGCTTTCAGGAGACTGTCGTTGATGACGATCATCGGGAAGGGCACACGGTCGAGCAACTCGTCACGAAGGCGAAAGCCGCCGGAAGTGGTTTCTTCGGTGCCGCCGATAACGGAATTGGCGGCGCCTCGTGCCGCGACGCCGGCCGCCAAATCGGCGCCATTGTCGAGGAGAATGTCGGGGTTCGCGTCCAGGACCGCGGCGAGATTGCGGTGGTGCTGCTCGAGGCTGTCGGCACGGCTCCCGTATACCGTCATTCCTTGCTTGCGGAGGGCGGCGACCATGTCGTCTTGGGTCGAGCCATGATTGCCGGTGGCAACGATCTTCGCACCGCCAGCCGCCAGGGTTTCTAGCAGAACAGCGGTCTTCGGCTCAAGGTGCAAAGACATGCCGATGGCATGCCCCGTGAACGGTTTTGTTTCGTCAAATTCTTTGCGCTTGCGCGCCAGCATCGCCATGCGGGAACGAATCCAGGCAATTCGTTCTTCACCGGTTTTTGCCAATTCGCTGGTTGTGCGTTGATCGAGTGAGTCGGTCATTGGGACTTCCTTTGCCCGGTCTGAAAGCGGCTCTGGTTTCACATTTTGATGGGCGAGGCGTGACTTGCCACGCACTGCCACTTTTCCTTATCCAGCTTTACCCATGTATCGGTCCAGCGTTCGTTGACCACAACAGGCACGCCGGAGGCATCGGTTCCTTTGCCTTTGAAGATCCCTGTGGCGATGGCCGTATTCCCGAAAACTGCGACCTTCACGTCGGTATACTCAGCAATGGTGTACTTACTCGATTTCACAAGCCCCAAAGTCTCCGCCTTGAGAGTGACTACGCCATCGCTCGATGTGTTCACGAACTTGTCGGCCAAAAACGGCGCCAGCAAGTCTGGATTGCTGTCTTTTTGAGCCTGGAGCCATTGTCCTTCGAGCGCGGCTACGGCCTGCTCCGCTCCGCCGGCCTTTTGCGCCCGCAATGGCATGGCAACAACCAACGAAACCAAAACAACAGAACACAGAATCACAGTGCGCTTCACAGAGAGGCTCCTTTGAGTGGAGTTGTATTTTGTCTAACTGAACCATAGCCCGTGTGCGCCGCCATTGGAATACTCACGCCCGAAGATGTCAACGAGGCAAGGACCCGGGAATCAGAATTGCCAGTAACCCTAGCTTCCGTCTCAGAACAGTTGACCGATACCCCAACCCAGCGCACCGGCGCGGTTGTGCAGGTGAAGGAGCGCGCCGTCGGGCATGAGGAATGAGCGATTCAGGCGGAGAACGTTGAAGGAGTAATTCACGCGCAAGGGAAGGCCGATGGCAGGCAGGGTCCAGCGGAGTTCGAAACCCGTGGAGCCGTGAAGCACGCCGTTTGTTGATGTAATGAGCGGGGAACGCGGCGGCCCCAGCCAATTCGGGAGCAGCCAACCCGAGCCGGCGTCGAAGAAGGTGGCGCCTTCGACGCCGTGAGGGAGAAAAAGGCGGTACTCGAGATTAGAGGCCGCAACGAGGTTTGCGCCAGTGGGAGCGGCGGAGTACGAGCTTGCGCCGGAGGAAGAGGCGGAGGAAACGATCTGGTAGGGCCCGAGCTCTCCGGGACGCAGGCCGCGCAGCAAATCATCGTTAGAGAAAAAGCGCGCGTAGAGCGGCATTGCTCCGCGATAGCTGCCCGCGGCACGGACCGTGGTGCGAAAAGCCCAGGCGTTGTGGGTGTCCATGATTTCGTCGGGAAGAATGCGGCCGTATCCGGCCTGGGATTTCAGTAGGTTTTCGCTACCGCCGAGCAGGCCGCCGGAAACGGAGTCGGTGACCTGGATGCGCTGTTCTCCGGAGTCGTGTGTCCATCCCAAGCCGAGGGAGTGGCCGGAGGTGGCGCTGCGCAGATCGGCCGGCGTGCTGTTCGTGTTCGCGGGCGAATTGACTGCGTACTCGGTCAAGGAACGAGAGATTCCGTAGCTGACGCTGATGGAACCCACATCCGAAAGGGCGTAGCTCCAGCCGAGGTTTGCTCCCTCGGTGCGAGTGCGCTGGAAGGGCGCCTGTACGCCTCCCGTGAGACGCGGGCGAAGAAAGGTGTCAAAGACGGAAAGGGCGAGCGTGCCACGCGAGCCGAAAACGCCTTCCTTGGCCAGCCCGATGGCGAGTTGCAGGGTTTGTGGGCCACCGTCGAGTTGCGTGGAAAGGAACTCGTCCATGCCGAGAAGGTTGTAGACGGTGTAGGCGATGCTCAGGGTGCTACCGAACTGTTCGCGTCCGCCGGAAAAGGTGACGCGCTGGCGGCCTTTCTCGCGGACCCGAATCGTGACATTGGCGGTGTGTTCGGGATCGTGCGTTGCGATGCGCACGTCGTCTTTCTTGAAGGGCTCGAAATATCCGGTCTGGGCGATGCGCGCGAGGCCCGCTTCGAGCGAGTACTCGTCCAGGGGTTGCGTTTCCTCGAGGCCGATGCGGCGGCGAAGGAAGCGGTCGGGGAAGCGTTGATTACCGCGGAACTCGAGACGCTGGACGGTGTAGGGCGGCGTGGGATCGAAATCGAGCTTTACGGTGGCCAGGTGCGTGGCGCTATCGAAGGCGGGAATGGCACGCAGGCGGAAATCGCCGGGGGATTTGTGGTGACGCACCTTGTGGCGAAGGCGCAATTCCCAGTTGCGTTGCAAGGAGTTTACCGCGTGCTGAGAGAATGGTTTCCCGGGAGCGACGTTCGACAGGAACTCGCTCTTTCGTTCGCGGCCCAAGCCTACGCGGAGCGAGTCGCTGACTTGTAATGGGGCGAAGTTGTAGAGATTGCCCGTATCCACGGGCATAGCGACACTTAGGCCGGTTTCCCAGCGGCGGTGGATCCAGGGCCAGGGACGGTCCGAAAAAGAATCGAGCAGCACTTGCGGCTTGCCGACCTGCGCTTGTGGGAATCCGTGATTCTGCAAATAGGTGAGGAGGTCGGCGCGATCCTGGTCCGCTTTTTGCGGCGTAAAGACATTCTTGTTACGCAGCCCGGAGAACCAGGCATCAGGAGCGATTTCGCGCATTTGCTTGCGTAGAGTGTTGTCGGAGAGTTGAGGATCACCGGAAAAGCGCACTGCTACGACCGGGAGGCGTGGCCCGTCGTGGATTTGAAACACGGCTTTCACGCGCCTGCCGGGAAGGGTTTCCTTCGTGAGGAAGACTTGTGCTTGAGGATAGCCCCGTGAGCGAAGTTCTTCCTGTAATACTAGGGCGACGGCGTGCAACTTGACGGGATTCACGGGCGTACCGAAGCCTGGCGAAAGCGCATTGTCTTTGAGCAGCTTTTCGATTTCGCGTTGCGACAAGATTCGAGAGCCTCGACATTCGACGCCTGTCAGAATGGAATATTCCGTAACGTGGAACTGGAGATCGACATGCGGGGAATCGCCGATGAGTGATTCTGGGGCGTTTCGCGATTCCTGCGCTGTGACGGAGACATCCTCGAACCAGCCGAGCCGCGTGAGCGTGTGAAGGTCGGAGGAAATTTTCGCAGCTTCGAGTTTTTCGCCGGAATGGGAAGAGAGGCGCGCTTTCGCGGCGTTCGCGGGAATGCGATGAAGCCCTGCGAACGTGATTTCCTCGATCAGCGCATCGGGAGGGAGAGCGAGCGATGCGCCGGCGGATCCAGCAGCGCCGGGTTCGCTTTCCTGGGGGAAAGCGAACCCGGGAGCGGCAACAAACAGGCCAAGGGAAATGGCTAAAGCAACATGAGTGCGCATCTTCCC
Organism: Candidatus Acidiferrum sp.; assembly: GCA_035262705.1. GTDB lineage: Bacteria > Acidobacteriota > Terriglobia > Acidiferrales > UBA7541 > Acidiferrum. Next base: position 12,422 of record DATFSI010000012.1, read on the forward strand.
TGCACCAGGCTGAAAGCCCTGCACCGGAACCGACTGTCTGGATGGATGAACGGGCGGGGAGGAGGGTTGTCTGTGCGGCGCATACGGGGCGACACATGTCCACGTTGCGCGTTTCGTTGGCAGAAGCGGAGCTACGCTGTTAGAATGCCTGCACTGTATGGCCGACTGGAAGCAAATCACCGCACGAATCCGCAGAGCACGCACCGGAAAAGACCCCGCAGGACAACTGTCGAATCTGTTCGCGAAGACGCGCGACGCCATGGTGGCTTTTGAACTGGCCCGCTATCTGGAATCCGCCGGCAAACCGGATGATGCTGGGCGGTGGTACCTGACCGCAGCCGAGCGCTTCCGGCGTGCGGATTGGAAAACGAAGGCGCAGGAAAGCGCCACCAGGCTTGGGGCGACCGAACCGGCGGAGATTCCTGCGTTCCAGCCAAAGGCGGCGGAAACGACGGCGCCTAGCGAAAGCCTGCCGGCAGGGGAGGCGGAATCTCAAGAAATGCAGGCCGAGGAGGCCGCGCCTTCCGAGCCGCAACAAGAAGCGCAAGCGGAACGCAAGCCGGCCCACGGGGGACGCGACCAGCGGCACCGGCGCGGCCGCCGCGGTGGCCACGAATCGAACCGGTCTTCGCGGCGCGGCGAGCACGGCGGTCGGCAGCGTGATTCGCGCCACACAGGGTCGCGGCATTCTTCGTCCGTGGTGCGAATCGAAGCGGAAGCACCCGCCGCTCCAGAGCGCCCCAGTCGGGCAGCGCCCGAGGAATCCTCCGAAGTGAGCGTGCCAAGCCTTCGCGGGCGGTCTGGGGACCCCGGGTTGTCGTCGCGTTTGTCGCAACTGGAGATGAATTTCCGCCGATTGCTCGCCTGCACGCCCACGAAGCTTGAGGACGCGAGCCACGCCCCCGCGGGCCCCGGCGTGTGGCTGCTGACGGACTCCGATTTGACGACGTACTACTACGTGGAGGCGTGCCAGACCCTGCGTGTGGCCATTCCCAATCTCGTGCGGGGTGGCAGTTCGAAACGCGGCGGAGACACCATTAAGCCAAAGCTGGCCGAGCACCTTGGCATTGCCGATAATCGTGTTTCCAAGTATTTGGCGGACCATTGCGTGGTGCGGTGGCTGCAGATGGATGATGGAGCGTCGTACTTTGCACATTTCCTGATTGCCGTTTTGCGGCCGACTCTCAATGAGTAGCTTTTTGGATGGGTCGTTCCCTGGGGCTGACGCTCTCGGACTGCAAGTCTCAAGACTGGCCCCTACACGAGAAATGCGGTTGACCCGTTGGATGTGACCAAGAGGGAATCGCAGTACTTGCGTACTACGAGTAACCCCCTTTTCTTGCCTATACTTAGGCCCGTTCAGGGGTACTTTCCTCCCATTTAACCCCCCTTTTTAACCGTTCGCCGCATCCTTCTGGCCTAAACCCGGGGGGAGACTCAAACTAAGGGAGCCTAGGGATTTAGGGCCCATGTCGTGCCACGTGGTAGTCTGGAAATGCCTAGGGGGCCTTTCCATTTAGGCGTTTGGGGCAATTCAATCAACCCAAGTAGTTTGTAGGACTCCGAAAGGGAGGCTGGAGCTGTATGTCCAACACGATTAGCACGCAATTCTTCCGGTCGCTGGACTGGGTGCTGTGCAAGACGGCGGGAATCACCTTCGATACGATTCAATACTTCAACAAGCGCAACCCGAATCCGTCGGTCACCCCACAGTGGTCGGATAAGCCGCTGCTGAAATCCTGGGAAAAGACCAAGCCGACGCTGGGCTTTCCGCGGCAGACAGATTCGCTCTGCCCGGCCTGCGTGAAGGAAGCGCGCGAAGCGATCATCAAAGGCGCAAAAGACTGGCGCGACCTGATGCATGAGAAGGTCGGCGAGATCAAGGCGCAGATCGTGGAGCGCGACGGCCAGGTCTGGATGGTGAAAGACTGCCCGCAGCACGGCCACTACGAAGACATGATGGCCGTGGATTCCGAGTTCCTAAAGTGGATTGAGAAGCAGTTTCCCGGGCGTGATATCCCCGCGCACAACGATGAAGGCCTGCACAAGCACGGCTCGTCGAACGTTCGCTACGGCCGCGGCTCCGTGCTTACCGTCGACCTCACCAACCGCTGCAACATGATGTGCGATCCCTGCTTCATGGACGCGAACCAGGTGGGTTACGTCCACGAGCTGAGCTGGGACGAAATCAGCGAAATTCTCGACAACGCGGTCAAGATCAAGCCGCGCCGCCAGATGTCGGTGCAGTTCTCCGGCGGCGAGCCGACCATGAGCCCATATTTCTTCGATGCTATCCGTTACGCGCGGAAGGTTGGCTACAACTCAGTGCAAGCGGCCACTAACGGCATCGAGTTCGCCAAGAGCAAGGAATTCGCGAAAAAGGCGTTCGAAGCGGGCCTCCGCTACGCCTACCTGCAGTTTGACGGCATCGGTAACGACGCCAACAGCCACCGCCAGATCGGCAACCTCTTTGACGTGAAGCTACGCGCCATCGAAAACATGCACGAGGCGGGCATCGAAATCGTGCTGGTGGTGACCATCGTCAACAACGTGAACAACGACCAGGTAGGTTCAGTCGTGAAGTTCGCGATGGAAAACCCCAAGAAGATTTCCTTTGTCAGCTTCCAGCCGGTTTCCTTCACCGGCCGCGATGAAGACATTACCCCGGAGCGCCGCCTGCGCCAGCGCTATACGCTTTCGCACCTGGCGAAGGACGTCAGCCACCAGGTCGGCAAGATCGAGCCTACCCGCGACTGGTTCCCCATTTCGTTCATCAGCACGTTTGCCGGCTTCGCGGACATGGTGAAGGGCAACGAATCACAGTGGGGCTCGCTCTCCTGCGGCTGCCACCCGAACTGCGGCGTGGGCACGGCGATCATGATCAACAAGGAGACCAAGGAGTGGGCGCCAGTGCCGCGCTTCCTGGATGCGCAGGGGCTTACGAAAGACGTGACCGCCATTACGGATGCGGCGCGCGGGAAGAGCTTCTCCAACTTCATGATGGCCATGGCGCTGCTCAAGAACTATCACCCGTTCCGCGGCCCCAAGGGTCTGAAACTTTGGGACCTCTTCAAGAAGTTTGACAAGACCTGGGCGCTGACCAAGGGCTCGAGCACCAAGTACGGGCGCACTTCGCCGGAACGTACCTATGAAGATGCCGTGATGCGCCGCGTTCAGGACCCGTGGAACTTCCTGTTCATCGCGGGCATGTGGTTTCAGGACCTGTTCAACTACGACTTCCGCCGCACGGAGATGTGCATCATTCCTTACGGCACGCAGCAGGGCGAAATCAGTTTCTGCGCGTACAACACAGGCATCGGCTGGCGCAACATTATCGAGAACATGCACAAGAACGCCACCGTCGCCGAGTGGTACAAGACCCACGGCAAGCACGAGATTTACGCCAAGGGCAAGAATGTCAATCTCGGCAGTTACGAACACTCGCTGGTGATTGACGCCGACGATGCGGCGCGCGTTCGCCACATCGAGCACGACATTCCGGTGACCGCTGCCGAAGAAAATCGCATCCGCCGCAAGAAGGCGCTCGAGGAGCAGGCCAAGGTGCGCGCTATCTACGAAGAACTGGTGCTGAAGAAGCTCCAGCCGAAGACGGTGCAGATCGGAACGCTTGCGGACATCGCCAAGTCCGTTCCGGCGAATTTTAGCAATGCCAATACGCCGATCGGCATCGCTCCGGCCAATGGCAACGGCAATGGTGCACCCAAGTCCACCGAAGCCGCGGCGGAAGCCGTCGCCGGCGACTAAGACTTGGGCTCTTTTTAAGTGCAAAGGCTCCTCAGTGCGAGGAGCCTTTTGCTTTTAGGGGATCGGCTTCTTTAGGATTTAAGCGGGGAGTTTCGTCCATGTGCAGAAACATCAAGACGCTTTACAATTTCGACCCGCCTGTGACGCCGGAAGAGGTCCGGGCGGCTTCGCTGCAGTTTGTGCGGAAGATTACCGGCTTTAACAAGCCGTCAAAGGCCAACGAGGCCGCGTTTCAGGCTGCCATCGAGGACATTGCGAATGTCTCCCTGCGGCTGCTGCAATCGCTCGAAACCAGCGCCCCGCCCAAGAATCGCGAAGAGGAAGCCGCCAAGGCCCGCGCTCGCGCCGCCGAACGCTTTGGCGATTGAGCCCATCGGCAAACCAAGATCTAGTGTGGTTGGTCTTTCTTTGGAGTTCTCTGCAGACCTAAGGCTTCCGGCTTCTTATCGCAGCTAAATTCTATTTAGTTGATGCCTTCCATATCCTGCAAGACTGACACCCCCATGACTGGATCTGCACTCTTGCCCACGGCGATTTGCTATAATTATTCAGTTAAGGCTCCTTAGTCAGGACTTCCCATGCCGATTTACGAATACATTTGCGACGACTGTAAAGCGCACTTTGAAAAGATCGTGATCAACAAGCAGCAGGAGATCGCCTGCCCGAAGTGCTCCAGCAAAAAGGCTACCATCCAGCTTTCCGTGTTTGCCACGGCGGGTAACGGGGGCTCTACGGCTCCTTCCGGAGGGTTCTCCGGTGGGGGAGGCGGATGTTGCGGCGGCGGTTGCGGCTGCCATTAAATCCCTCAGATGCTAAAGACCAAGATTTTACACGTGCTTTTCTGCACGGCGACCCTTCAGAGCGCTGGGTAAAAAGCCGTGCCCTCCCGAAGCTATTATGCGAAGCAGCGATGACCATGCCCAGCCTGTGCAAATGTGTCGCACCTACGGCGCTCGCGTTGCATCCAACTGAATCCCTGGGCTGACGTCCTGGGCTGCTGTCTTTCGCCCCTCCGGGGCTTGGATTGAGAGTAGTGAGGCTTCGCTGTTGATCAGCCACACGTCGCTTGTGTTGTTCATGACGGGAGCCGCGATCCTGCTGGTGATTCCCGGCCCGGTGGTGATGTATGTGGTCAGCCGCAGTATTGGGCACGGGCGGTCGGCGGGCATGGTTTCCGTGATGGGCACGGTGGTGGGAACGCTGTGCCACGTGGCCGCGGCGACGCTGGGTCTTTCCGCAGTGCTGGCCTCCTCGGCCCTGGCCTTTCAATTCGTCAAATATCTCGGTGCCGCCTATCTGATTTATCTGGGCATTCGAACGCTGCGCAGCAGCGACACGGCGCTTTTTGAGGCAGCGGGCGGGGAGCGACGACTGGTGCGCCTCTTTGGACAGGGCGTACTCGTGAATCTGCTCAATCCAAAGACGGCGCTGTTTTTCCTGGCGTTTTTGCCGCAATTTGTGGACCTTTCACGCAGCCATGCCAGTTTGCAGATTTTTGAATTGGGAGTGCTCTTTGCATTGATGGGCTGGTGCAGCGATTCGATGTGGGCGTTGGCGGCGGGAACCGCGGCTGACCATCTGCGGAGAAATATCCGCCTCCAGCGCGCGCAACGCAACGTCTCCGGTGCGGCGCTGATCGCGTTGGGCCTGGCCTCGGCCTTTTCCGGTGCGCGGTCGAAGTGAAGTGTCCACTTGTGAGTTTCGAGGGGAAGAAAAACCAATTCCTCAGGGGCTGCAGCCCTCCTTTTTAGGTCCATTTAATGTCGGAGCTAAAAACTCCGACCCCGGTATCGTATTTTTTGCTAGCGGGAATAATTTTTTATGTAGGCTGGCAAGGGCTGGTCGACCTTTCGCTGCGGGTCGGCAATCGGCTCTTGCGGTACCATTTCCAGGGGCAGGACGCCGGCCCACACCGGCAAGGTGTAATCGGCCTCATCGTCCACGGGTCCGCCCGTGCGTACTTTCGCGCTGACTTCCTCCAACGGTAGCGCCAGCACTGTGGTGGCTTTCATTTCCTGTTCGGTGGGCCAGCGCACTTCGTCCCAGCGGCCTTTCATTACATGCTCAGTGAAGAGGCGCAGCGCCTCCATCTTTTCAGCGGGATCCTCCACGAGCCGCGCGGCGCCCAGCATCACGACGGAACGGTAGTTCACCGAGTGATGAAAGGCAGAACGCGCCAACACCAGGCCATCGACGAGGGTTACGGTGACGCAGACGGGCACGCCTTCGCTGAGCGTGCGCAACATGCGGCTGGCGGCGCTGCCGTGGAGATAAACGGTGTCGCCGGAGCGGCCGTAGTTCGTGGGGATGACGTAAGGCTGGCCCTCAACACAGAAGCCGACGTGGCAGACGAAGGCAGCGTCGAGAATGGCGTGCACGGTTTTGCGGTCGTACTTGCCGCGTTTGGGCAGGCGCTTGACCTGGGTGTGTTCGGTTGGAGTGAAGTCGCTCATTTGGCCATTTTAGTGCGGCGGCGGGCTTTCGCGAGAGCCAACTTGGCCTTCGGTGGGTTGGCCGCGTTTCTGGGCGGAAAGCCAGGTCACGAGGTCGGGCTCGGCAAAGGCTTTTTGCCAGACTTCGTGGCTGGTCTTGGGGTATTCCGTGTAGTGCAGATTGGCGTGGGCTTTGCGGAGCTGCTTCATCATGTCGCGCACCAGGATGACCGGGACGGTTTGATCGTCGGTACCCTGAAAGACCCATAGCGGCGTTTGCGCCAGCGCCTTTATGTCGGTGAAATGGTCATAGGCCGACAGGATAAGCGCGGCCGCCCATTTCCCCGGATAGGCCTGTAGCGTGGACCACACGCCGAGACCGCCCATGGATTGGCCAGCCAGATAGAGTCGATCGGGGTCGATGGAGAATTCCATCTGCACTTCGGCGAGCGCGTTCATGGTGAGCACGAGCGGGTTGGAGGGCTGGTTGAGGTCCGGATCGGACCAGTTGTCGCCAGAGGCGCACTGCGGCAGCAGGATGAACATGGGCAGCTTGAGCTGCACGGCGTCGCTCGCAAAGAAATGCGTGGCGACCTGGTTGCCGCCGTTGAGCTGCTTTATGTCGTCGTTGCCGCGCCCGTCGCTTCCATGAAGCCACAGCAGCAAAGGGTATTTGCGGTTGGATTCGTAGCCGAGCGGCACGTACAGGCGGTAAGGCAGGTGCGCACCAGCTTTGTCGGTGTAGGTCTTTTTGCGGAAGTCGATGTCATCTTTGGAGAGCTGGGCGCATCGAACGAGGGGCGTCAGAGGCAAAACGAGCGTCAGAAGCAGCAAAGCCTTGGACCAAAGATGTTTTCTAGCCAAACCGCGTCCTCGCAGTTCTCAAGCGTAAAAAAAAGAATAGTGGAATTGACGCGGATTGGGAATGGTGTAGTCTGAAACGCGCTGGAAAGAGAGACTTTCATGGCGGCCAACCCCGTATTTGCACAGGAAACTTTCCGGTTTTTCCGGGACCTTGGCAAAAACAACAAGAAGGTGTGGATGGACGCGCACCGCGATCGGTATCAAGCCGCGGTGGTGCAGCCGTTTCGCCGGTTGCTCGAGGAGATGGCCCCAGTGGTGCTGGAGCTCGACGACCGGTTTGACACCACGGGACGGACGGGCGCGAATTTTTCGCGCATCAACCGCGATATCCGCTTTGCCAAAGACAAAACGCTCTATAAAACACAGATGTATCTGAAGTTCGAACAGTCACAACCCGGCGACCGCGCGAGTGGGCAGCTCTACGTGGGACTTTCCACGAACACAGTGACCGCCGGATTTCGGGTGTATTCCGGGCCAAAACGAAGAGAATCTTCGCTGGCGCTGGTGGCGGAGCCACGCGTGCAGGCCGAAACGAAGTGGGTTAGCAAGCAGAAGCAGCGCCTTGGCCGGAGGTACGACAGCTACTGGTACACCACGGAAAAAGGGGAGTGGACCAAGCACGAAGGCTGGCCGGTGAAACCAGAAGACTGGAAGAAAATCCAGGGATGGATTGTGCGGCGCAAAATGGCGCCCGGCGCGGCGACGAAATCCGGCTTCCCGAAGGAACTGGCGAGAATATTTCGCGAGGTCTATCCGCTGTTGAAGTTCACCAGCATTCCGTAAACGCGTCTGGCGAAGGAAGGAAACGTGAAACGACTGCTGCAGATTCTCGTTTGGATGGCCGTGGCAGCGCTTGGCGCGGTGGCTCTATCGACCATCGCGCTGCATCGCGGCGAACCCATCAGCGCCACGTGGTTCGTGCTGGCGGCGGTGTGTTCGTATCTGGTGGGGTATCGATTGTATTCTGCGTTCATCGCGGCAAAGATTCTGGCGCTGGACAACACCCGCGCCACGCCTGCGGAACGCCGCGACGACGGACGCGATTTTGTACCCACCAACAAATGGGTGCTCTTCGGACATCACTTTGCGGCAATCGCGGGGCCGGGACCACTGGTCGGGCCGACGCTGGCGGCGCAATTCGGCTATTTGCCGGGCACGCTGTGGCTAATTGTGGGCGCAGTGTTTGCGGGTTGCGTGCAGGACTTCGTGATTTTGTTCTGCTCCATCCGGCGTGACGGGAAAACGCTGGGCGAAATGGCGCGCGACGAAGTGAGCAAACGCGGCGGCTTCATCTCGCAACTCGCCGTGTTCGCCATCATGGTCATTTTGCTTGCCGTGGTGGCGCTGGTGATCGTGAACGCCCTGAAGAGCTCGCCGTGGGCCACCTTCACGCTGGCCATGACCATTCCGATTGCGCTGCTGCTGGGCGTGTATCTGCGCTACTTGCGGCCGGGGCGCGTGATGGAGGCGTCGTTTATTGGTGTGGCGCTGGTGCTGTTTGTGGTGGTGGCGGGGCAGTGGGTGGCCGATTCGCCGGCGTGGGCGAAGGTGTTCACGATGAGCGGCATCACGCTAACCTTCGCGATTATCGCGTATGGATTCGCGGCTTCGGCATTACCAGTGTGGCTGCTGCTCGCGCCGCGTGATTACCTAAGCGCGTTTATCAAGGCGGGTGCGATTTTTTCGCTGGCGGCGGGCATTTTGCTGGTGCGGCCCCAAATACGGATGCCGCCTTTAACGAGGTTTATCGACGGCAGCGGGCCGGTGTTTGCGGGAAAAATTTTTCCGTTTTGTTTCATCACCATTGCGTGCGGAGCCATCAGCGGGTTTCATTCGCTGATTTCAAGCGGCACCACGCCCAAGATGATCCAGCGCGAAGGGCACGCGCGATTCATCGGTTACGGCGCGATGTTGCTGGAATCGTTTGTCGGAGTGATGGCCATGGTCGCGGCGTGCGCCATGACGCCTGGGGTCTATTTTGCGATTAACAGCCCGGCCTCGATTGTGGGAGCGACGCCGGCAGCGGCCGCGGCGACGATTTCCAGTTGGGGCTACCCGCTTTCGGCGGAAACTATGACCGGCCTCGCGCATGCCGTGGGCGAGCAGACGCTGTTGAACCGCGCCGGCGGCGCGCCGTCGCTGGCTGTGGGCATGGCGCAGATTTTTTCCAGCACTATCGGCGGTGATCGCCTGCTCAGCATCTGGTATCACTTCGCAATTATGTTTGAGGCGCTGTTCATCCTGACGGTGCTCGATGCTGGTACGCGCGTGGGGCGCTTCATGATTCAGGAGTTGGGCGGGCGAGCCTGGAAACCGTTGGGGCGCATGAACTGGATGCCGAGCATTCTGCTTTCGAGCGCGATTATCGTGGGAGCGTGGGGCTATTTTCTGTATCAGGGCGTCGTGGACCCGCTGGGAGGGATCAATTCGCTGTGGCCGCTGTTTGGGATTGCGAATCAGTTGCTGGCGGCTGTGGCATTGGTAGTGGCCACGACGATCCTGATGAAAATGGGCAAGCTCAAATGGATCTGGGTGACGCTGTTGCCTATGGCGTGGCTGGTGATTATCACGATGACCGCGAGCTATCAGAAGATCTTCAGCGCCAACGTGCGTATCGGATTTTTGGCCCAGGCGACTGCGCTGGCGGCGCAGTTGGCTGCGGGCAGGGTTACAGCCGCAAAAGTGGTGGAGACACAGCGAAACATCTTCAATCTCAGGCTGGATGCGGTGGTGACTGCGGTATTGGCGGCGATGATTCTGGTGCTGCTGGTGGAGGCGCTGGCGCAGTGGTACGCGATTCTCAGCCGGGTCCGGAAACCCGTGTTGCGGGAGACGCCATACGTAGCTACGCAATGGGCGGAGGGGGACTGATGCGCGCGCTTTGGCTGAATTTTCAGGATGCGCTGCGGGGTTTGTGGAAGGGCTTGCGGCAATGGAGCGGTGATGCCGCCTACGAGACGTATCTCGCCTGCGCTGCACGGAAGCGCGGCGCAAAGCCAGTGTCTGCCGCAGAGTTTTACGACGAACAGCTCAACCGGAAATATTCCCGTCCCAACCGCTGCTGCTGACCGGTAGCTTACAAACAGCAGATCCCTCGCTGTGCTCGGGATGACAGATTAAACGGGCGGGGTCAAAGCAATTCGTCCTCGTCTTCGTGGGGCTTCAGCGGGGTCACCTTGTGGGTGATCTTCACGCCGTGGTTTTTCATGCCGGCTAGAATCGCGCGGCGTACTTCCACGGGAAGCGCTTCCGGCGGAAAAACGCCAAATTCTTCGCGAGGGAAAAATTTGATGAACATCGCCGCGACGTGGGCCGTAGCGTAGGCCACAGGCGTATTGAAGCGGCCTTGCTGGCGGATCTGATAGAGGGTGGGGAACAGGGCGTCGCTGCGAATGGAGAGACGCTGGTCTTCCTTGGGTCCCTGCTTTACGCCAGTGACGATTACCGAGGCGGCAAAACGCGCATTCTGCAAAATCCCCCGGCGGATCAGCACGGCAATTTTGCGCGGTGAAGAGGTTTCCGGGAAACGCCGGCGCGTCAGGCCCCGCGATTTGGAAAGGATACCCAGTTTGTGCCAGCGGCGCAGGCGGTCGAATTCGTTTCCACCAATTTTCACGTCAAGTTCGCGCATGGGGATGAATTGGGGAAGCGTGGCGACTTCATCCTGCGCCGCCAGAACCACGTTTGCGAGGCCTATCGGGTCCGGGAAGCGAAACTTTTCGAGTTCCGAGAAGCGCTTGACCAACTGGTATTTTTTGTTCCGATAGATGCGCGGGTTGGAGATGGCCTCGTCGAAAGACACCTCTGGGGACCACTGGGAGATCGGGTCGTCGCTCTCGCTGCTTTCATAGAGGCGGATGTGGACGGAATGCACTTCGTCGAGAAGGGCGGCGGCGCGCTTGACGAGCAGGTTGGTAAGCCCTGGGGCCGCGCCTGTGTTGATGAGCGCTACGCGCCGTTTCTCTTCGAACTTTTTCTGGTAGCGGATTTGCTCCGACTTGAAAGGGTTCCTCGTCAAGTGGGAGCTGAGATCGAGGTAGTGTGCACGAAGGCGCAGGGCGGCGCGCAGGACGATTTCGTTAAAAACAGAGGCTGAGGCGTTGACGATGAGCTGGCAGCCTTTAGCAGCGCGGAAGATGGCGCGCAGGTTGCGCGCGTTGACGGTGGCCACGGGGATGGCCGATTTCTTGCCCAGGAAACGGCGGGCGCGCTCCGGGTCGCGATCCCCGCACCAGACCACATGTCCCTGGCGGTCCAGGAGTTGCGCGAGCAGCGAGCCGGTTGCCCCCGCGCCCAAAATGAAGATTCGCATGGCGTTAGCAGACTGTATCACACTCGGCGGAATGCACAGACCGATGGCAACAAGGCCAAATCATTCTTCCCGTCCCCTGAAAAATCGCCGAGATTGCGCATATTTTTGGATAGCGGTAGCATCTAAGGTGTAACTCCGACCCTGCCGGCCTGCGGGAGAGACATCCCATGGCGGCGGGGCGAGGCGGCCGGTTGCGGCTTGCCGAGGGTTCGAGTGGAAACGCCCGGGCCTCCTGTGCTTGGAAAGGAGCGAGTCCACCGGAAATCCGCGGATTTCCGTGTTGAAACCCGATTTCCTGCGCGAATCGGGTTTTTTATTTTGGGCTAGATCAATGACTCTTCATGACAAGTTCGGGCGCCAGATTACGGACCTGAGAATTTCGGTCACCGACCGCTGCAATTTCCGCTGCGTCTACTGCCGCTCTGCGGACCCGGAAAACTACCGCGAGCACGACGAGATTCTGTCCTGGAGAGAGCTGGAGCGCCTGGCGCGCGTTTTTGCGCACCTGGGCATCCAGAAGATGCGCGTCACGGGTGGCGAACCGCTGGTGCGCGACGGCGCGGAAGCGTTTCTGAGCAAGTTGCGCGACCTGGCCGTGCCGGACATTTCCATGACCACCAACGGCCACCTGCTGGCTGAGCGTGTGCCGTCTCTTATTGCTGCCGGGCTGCACCGGATCAACATCAGCTTGGATTCCCTGGACCCCATCAAGTTTGAAAAAATTACCCGCACGCGATCGTACCACTCCGTTATGCGCGGAATCGACGCGGTGCAGGCCTCGCCGCTGGCTCCCGCGAAGATCAATGCGGTGCTGGTGCGCGGCTTCAACGAAGACGAAGTGGAAGCCTTTGCCGCTTTCGCCCGCGAGCGCGGCGTGATTATGCGCTTTATTGAGTTCATGCCGCTGGATGCCGACCGCCATTGGTCGCGCGATTTGATGGTGCCGGCTGATGAGGTCTACCGCCGCATCCACACGCAATGGCCGCTGGTTCAGATTCCACATGCCAAGAGCGAAACTGCGCGCAAATATCGTTTTGCCGACGGCGCGCCGGGAGAGATTGGACTGATCGCACCAGTTACGCAGCCCTTCTGCGGGCACTGCTCGCGCATTCGCCTCACCGCTGACGGCAAGGTGCGTACGTGCCTTTTCAGCAAGGACGACCACGACCTGCGCGGGATGTTGCGCAACGGAGCCACCGACGCGGATATTGAAGAACGCATCCGCTTGCTCGTGGATCAGAAGGAAAAGGGCCACCGCATCAACGAACCGGGCTTTGTGCCACCTTCACGCACGATGGTGTTCATCGGTGGATGAGCCTACCGAGTGACCTATCCGACCTGCCTGGACAAGAAAACTGTCGTCGCATGCTATCCTTGCGATAGGGGCCGCACTCCGACTGGAGATGCGGACGGAGAACGTATGCCGGAAGACGATGACGAGCGGGAAGAGCTGCCGGAGCCCCCACAACGTCTGTTCACGCTGACAGAGGCGGAGCGTACGCGCAAGGAACTCGAGCCGTTTTTGATTGAGGCTATCGGCGCGCGCAAGAAGCTCTCCGTGCTGGAGCAAGATTTGACTGCGGTATCAACGCGCATCCTGATGATGGGCGGCGTGCTGGTGCCCTATGCCAGGCTCGCCGAAAAGCGCATGGAGCAGCAAAGCCTTGCGGAAGTGATGAAGGCGAATCTGGAAAAAATCCTTTCGACGGGCTGCCTGATCAAGGACCTGGACATGGGTCTTTTGGATTTCCCCGCTATCGTCGACAACCAGGAAGTCTATCTGTGCTGGAAGCTGGGCGAGGACCGCATTCGGTATTACCACCGGCAGGATGAAGGCTACGCCGGGCGCAAGCCGCTCGATCCCCGCGACCCTGGTTCCGGCTCGCAAGTGCAATAGTTTTTTCCGCGCCACGAGCATACCGAGATGACCGAAAACCGCTTGAAAAATTCCGTCAGCCCGTATTTGCGTTCGGCGGCTCACCAGCCGATTGATTGGCACGAATGGGGTGAAGGAGCGTTTGCCGCCGCGAAGAGCCAGGACAAACCCATTCTGCTGGACATAGGTGCGGTGTGGTGCCACTGGTGCCACGTCATTGACCGCGAGAGCTACGAAAATCCCGTTATCGCGAAAATCATCAACGAACACTTCGTAGCCGTGAAGGTGGACCGCGACGAGCGGCCGGATGTCGATTCGCGTTACCAGTCGGCGGTCAGCGCTTTGAGCGGACAAGGTGGCTGGCCCTTGACGGGCTTCCTGATGCCGGATGGCAAGCCGTTTTTCGGAGGCACATATTTCCCGCCGGAGGACCAGGGTGGCCGGCCGGGTTTCCGGCGCATTCTTCTGGCCGTGGCCGATGCGTATCAGAACAAGCGCGAAGATCTCCTGAGGACTTCGGAGGCGCTTTCGGAAGCGGTGGCCAAGGCGGAAGCGTTTACCGGCGCACGCGCGGAGTTCGATCTCGGCGTGGTGGATTCGCAGATCAGTTCGATGACCCAGCTCTTCGATATTCGCAACGGCGGATTCGGCAAGGCACCGAAGTTCCCGCACGCCTCGGCCTCGGATCTGCTGCTGGAGCGTTACAGGCAGAGTGGGGAGAAGCACTTGCTGGCCATGGCCGAAACCACGCTCGAAAAAATGGCCAGGGGGGGAGTCTACGACCAACTCGCCGGCGGGTTTCATCGTTACTCCGTGGATGAGCGTTGGCTGGTGCCGCACTTCGAGAAGATGTCTTATGACAACTCGGAACTGCTGAAAAACTACCTTCACGGTTGGCAGATGAGCCGGAACTGGTTGCTGAGCGAAACCGCCGAGAGCATTATCGCCTGGGTGAATGAGACTTTGTCTGACCGTGAATCCGGTGGATTTTACGCTAGCCAGGATGCGGATTTTTCATTGGATGATGACGGCGATTATTTCACCTGGACGCTGCATGAGGTGCGAGGGGTTCTGTCGGCGGAAGAAGCCCGGGTCGTCGAAATGCTTTACGACATCGAAGCACGCGGAGAAATGCATCACAACCCGGAAAAGAATGTCCTTTGGGTGGCGCGGGAGCTCAAGGAGATTGCCGAGACCCTGCAAATCGATTGGGAAAAGGCGAGCGAGTTGGCTCTGGCCGCTGAATTCAAACTGCTGAAGGAGCGAAACAAGCGACCAACGCCTTTTGTCGATAAGACCATGTATGCCAGTTGGAATGCCATGTTCGTCTCCGCTTACCTGGAAGCGCACCGCGTTTTGGAGGATTCGCCGCATCTGGAATGTAAAGCATTCGCGCTGAAAACGATCGATCGCATGTTGCAGGAAGCGTGGAGCGAGGAAAGCGGGTTCGTGCACCGCATTGGCGGGCCGGCGCTACAGGGTTCGCTGGACGATCAGGTGTTCGGCGCGCAGGCGCTGCTGGATGCCTACGAGGCGACGCTCGATGAAAAATATTTTCGCGCGGCGCAGCGAACGATGGATTTGACAATTGAAAAATACGGTGACACGGAAAATGGCGGATTGTTCGACCGTGCTTCCGACGCTCCGGCGCTGGGTGGCCTGGAAGTGCGTCGCAAGCCGTTCCAGGATTCGCCGACGCCCAGCGCCAATTCCGTGGCGATAATGGCGTTGACGCGCCTGCACGCTTACACAGATGACGCTAAGTATCGCGATTGGGCGAAGAAAACGCTGGAGGCGTTCGCTGGCGTCGCTTCGCAATATGGGCTCTTTGCCGCGACTTATGGTCTTGCGGCCATTCTTTTTGCGGGACACCCAACGCAGGTTGTTATCACCGGGGTCGAAGGCGATGAGAACGCCACAAAATTGGAGCGCGCCGCGAACGATGTATTTCGTTTTGGCAAGTCCGTCCTTCGCGTGACGCCGGAAACTTCACTCGAGTCTCTGCCCGCTGCCCTGCGCCTGATGCTGCCGCATCTGCCAAAAGACAACGCCGCGGCGCTGGTTTGCGCGGGCAATACCTGCCT
Source organism: Candidatus Acidiferrum sp. (assembly GCA_035262705.1). Classification (GTDB taxonomy): domain Bacteria; phylum Acidobacteriota; class Terriglobia; order Acidiferrales; family UBA7541; genus Acidiferrum. Next base: position 27,755 of record DATFSI010000012.1, read on the forward strand.
TCCGCCCACGTTCGATCGCGACGAATTGAAACGTCTACTGGAAAAAGGAATTGCCGGCAGCGCGGCAGGCTAGCAAAAAAAGTGCGGCCCGCCTGAGAAGGCGGGCCACTTCAACATCCTCACTTAACTCACTTCTTCGGTCTTGATTCCGGTGGCACCAGACCGTTCGCGCGGTAATACACCACGAGTTGGCCGTAGTGTTCGCCGGAATGCTCGATGAGGCCGTAGGCCAGGTCATACAGGCGGTCGAGGTGTGGACTGCCATCGTCCACGGCTTCATTCAGGCCTTTGTCGCCCTTGGCCTTGATGGTGGCGGCGCCATCTTCCACGCACTTTTTCACAAACGCCGCAAGTTCCGCGCGGTTGGTTATCTTCACGTCCTTTGGATCATCGGCATAGCGCGGCTTCTTCCCGTTTGCGGAATCCGTGAAGTAATACATGGAAGCAGCTGCGTGCATGATGTTCGCAACGAAGGTCCGCGAATCCTCCTGCGGCTTGAACTGGTACTTATCCTCGGGAAAATCCTCAGCCATGGCGATGAGCTTTCGGCCGATATCGTTCCATTGCTCCAGAACGGCTTGCGAAGGGCTGGGCGCCGGCCCTGGCTTTTTCTTCTGAGCTTCCTGAGCCCGAGCCGGGTAGGCAGCGAGGCATGTTGCCAACAACGCAAGGCCAACCAACACCACTCGTTTCATGATTTCTCTCCTTTGAAGTCCAACTGAAGTCCAACGACCTGACCCCGTAAGCTCAGACGCAGGGGCCCTCCGGAAGTTTCCTGGAAAAGCGCGAAAGTGCACCCTCAGATCGGGCGCGGTATCACTACGCCCTTGGCATCCAGAAATCGCTGAAGACACAGAAAATGAGGGGTTTACTTCTAGAATGCCGGCCAAAATACATACAAATCCCTTATGTCCCGCGTGATATGCTTGTAAGCGCTCGTCGAGGAGCGCGAATTTGAACTGGGGATGGTTCTTACTGAGGGCGGGTGTGGGACTGTCGATTGTGACAGTCCTGTTTTTATCTCAGCGATTCTGGTACCGGGCGTTGTGGCGGATGACCGGCCACTGGGGCCGCACCACGCTGCGTGTGGTGATTCGTCTGCTTTATTTGGCCGGCCTGGCCCTGATTGTCGTGACCATTGCCGACAACCTGCGACAGGATCACGGGCGCTTCCTGCCGAGTCATTCGCCGGTCACCTCGTTTGCGGGTTTGTGGTTTGCCAGCGCTTTGTTTGGCTACGTGGCCATCAAGGCGGTTCATGCGGTCGAATGGCTCTGGCGCCGCTTCCATAAGCGGTCGGCTGCGCCGCAGCAGGAGCCTTCGAAGCTGCCCGCGCATCGGCTGGACCTGGAAGATATTGTTCCCGATCCCTCACGCCGCACATTTTTTCGTACTGCCAGCGTTGTAGCTGGAGCCGCCCCGTTTCTCGGTGTGATGTACGGCTTCGCCGCGGAGCGTTTGCGCTACGAGCTGCGCCGCATCGAAATTCCCGTGAACAATCTGCCGCCAGAGCTCGACGGCATGAGCATTGTACAGCTCAGTGACATTCACCTGAGTGCGTACATGACCCGCGAATCGGTGCGCCGCGCCGTGGATATGGCCAACGATGTGGGCGCGGACCTTGCTGTGGTCACAGGCGATCTGATTACCGGGCTGCACGATTCACTGCACGATTGCGTGGAGGAAGTGCGGCGATTGCACGCGCCGCTGGGCGTTTACGGTTGCAATGGGAACCACGAAATTTACGCCCGCGCCGAGGATATGGCCGAAGACCTTTATATGCAGGCGGGGATGAAGCTGTTGCGCCGTGAAAACGCGGTGATCCAGTACAAGAGCGCGTCACTGAACCTGATTGGCGTGGATTACCAGCGGGAGCGCACTCCCAGCGGACGCAAACAGCAGGTGCTGGCGCATGTCGAACCACTGGTGCGGCGCGACATGCCGAACATTTTGCTTTCGCACAACCCGAACACCTTCCATCGCGCTGCTGAGCTTGGGATCGAGCTATCGCTTGCCGGCCACACGCACGGCGGCCAGGTGCAGGTAGAAATTCTGGACGTTAGCCTTAGTCCGGCGCGCTTTATTACTGATTACATCGCCGGGCTGTATCACCGTCCACTGCTGATGCCCGACCAGCCGAAGCGCATGGGCGAAACCATCAAGCTGATGCAGCACGCGCCCAACGGGCTTGCTGCGCTGTATGTGAACCGCGGCATCGGCACAGTGGGCGCTCCGGTACGCCTCGGCGCTCCGCCGGAGATTACCCACATCGTCCTCCGCCGCGTGTAAGTCCTTTTCACCGACTAGCCAACGTAAGCGATGGATTCCTGCGCGGAAGTATTCCGTTTGGTTTCGTATTTTTCCGCGGATTGAGGCTGGCTTTCCGGACTCCCGATGACGGCAGGATTCCCGTCGGGGTCCTTGTTATGCAGAATTTTCTCCTACACTTCGCTTTTGCCGCAAATGTGTTCTTTGTTCTTCTTGCACTTCGTAGCACGCAGTGGCTGATTTTTAATCGCCTGCATGCGTGCGAATTTTACCTTTTGTTACCGGCATAAGTCTGCAGGACACTGTTCTCTGAACTTTGGCTCTGGTTCCTCGTTTTGCCCAGCTAGTGCTAGAATCTGTACACACCTTCCATGGATATAAAAGAGAAGAATTACTGGCTGGAAACCGTGTCGGAGCCTGCGCAGGGCGCAAGCGGATCTTTACCCGACAAGGCCGATGTGGCCATTGTCGGCGGGGGCTTCTGCGGGCTTTCTGCCGCGCGGACATTGGCGCAGCGCGGCGTGCGGGTCGTGCTCTTGGAGGCGGAAACGCTCGGTTGGGGCGCCAGTTCGCGCAACGGCGGGATGGTGCTGCCCGGCCTGAAGCTGCCGGTGCCCACGCTGATCAAGCGCTATGGCCACGAAATCGCGCGGCAAATGTATAACGCGTCGGTGGACTCGATTGATCTGGTCGAGAAGATCGTCCGCGAAGAGGGCATCGACTGTAATTTCGCACGTTGTGGGCAACTGGAAGTAGCCTGTAAGCAATCCCACTTTGACGCTTATGCCACAGCCGCGGCACGCATCAAGCAGGAATTCGGGCGGGAAATTCGCGTTGTCCCGCGCGATGCGCTAAAGAGCGAAATCGGCTCGGAAATCTATTATGGCGGCCTGGTCGACGAAATCAGCGCCGGTGTGAACCCCGCACGCTATGTACATGGCTTGGCAAAGGCCGCGCAGCGTCATGGGGCCTACCTGTATGACCATACTCGCGTGAACCGGGTGACTCCGCAAGCGAACGGCACGAGCGGCAGCTTCCGCGTCGAAACCACACGTGGGTCGCTGAAGGCGAAAGAGGTCTTCCTGGCCAGCGGCGCGTACACCACGGAGTCTACGCCTGCGCTGCGCAAGAAAGTGATTCCCATTGGCTCGTACATCATCGCCACGGAAGTTCTGCCAGACGCGCTGGCCACGGAAGTCAGCCCGCGCAACCGGATGATCTACGACTCCAAGCATTTTCTCTACTACTACCGGCTGACGCCCGACAACCGCATGCTTTTCGGAGGGCGCGCCGCGTTTTTCCCGGAATCGGAAAGCACGGTACGGGAAAGCGCGGAACTCCTGCGCCAGGGAATGGTTTGCGTGTATCCACAGCTGCGCGACACCAAGGTGGAATACGTTTGGGGCGGCACGCTGGATTTCGCGTTTGACGTGATGCCGCACTCGGGAAAAATCGACGGCATGCATTTCGCGCTGGGATTTGCGGGGCATGGCGTGGCCGCGGCCACCTGGATGGGCGCGAAAATGGCAGGGATCATTTGCGGCGATGCGGACGACAATCCGTTTTCTCGCATTGCGTTCCCTGGTGCGCCGATCGGTCTGCGCAGCGGACACACTTGGGCGCTGCCGCTGGCTGGCGCGTACTACAAAGTGCTCGACTGGTTCACCTGAGCTACCCTTCGACCATCTTCTTGATCTGCGGGAAAACGAAATAGGCCGCGACGCCCAGAAGCACCGGGATGGGCCCCCACTTCAGCGCGAACTTGTCGCTGCCCACCAGCGCCACCACGGTCATCACGATAGGCGCAATCACCACGTAAGCCAACCCCACTTTGCCCATAGGAATGCGGAACGGCCGCGGCGTCTCCGGCTGGGTTTTGCGCAACTTCCAGGCCGCAAGCACGGTGAGCACGGTGGTCAGGCTGCGCAGCCAAACATAGACGGTTAGAAGTTGCGCCAGCGTGTGAAACGCCAGCGCTGCGTAAATCGCCGACGACAACAAAATGGCGATCCACGGCGTTCCGTATTTCGGATGCTTGGCGGCAAACACCGGCGGCAGGTAGCCGTCTTCGGCCATGGAAGACGGCATGCGCGTGGTGGTAAGCACCGTAGCGTTGAGCAGGGAAACGTCGCCCAACACCGCCGCCAGGGTCATGGCAAAACCCAGCGCGCTGCCGCCAATCAGCAGCGCCGCAGTAGGTAAATAAGCCGTGGTCCATTTCTCCCAGTCGCCGCGCGCGGCCAGCGAAAATAGTGTCGGCAGGAAATAAGTTGCCATGGACAGTGGCACCACAATTGCCAGGGCAATCGGGAAATTGCGCTGCGGATTTTCAATCTCCTCCACCACGCTGGAGCATTGTTCGTAACCCGAATACAACCACAGTCCAAGCGCCAGCCCCACTCCGAAGACTTTAAACGCCGGCACGTGCGGCGGAATGAAGGGATGAAATGGGTTGCAGTGCCACTTTGCTGCAGCCAACAGGCACAGTACAAACACCGGCACCAATACGGAAAATTCCAAAATGGTGGACACAATGCCCACCATTTGGATACCGCGCACGTTGATGTAGGCCAGCAGCGCGATCAGCGTGACCGAGACCAGGTAGTGTTTCCAGCCGACGAGCGGAGGAAAAAATACAGACAGATAGTCGCTGAACAACACCGCGTAGCTTGCGCCCAGCAGCCAGGACGCGGTCCAGTTCCACCAGCCGGCAAGAAATCCCCAAAAGTTGCCGTAGCCTGCGCGCACCCAGCGGTAGAAGCCGCCCTCGACGGGAATCGCCGTGGTGAGCTCCGCCGCCACCAGCGATACCGGAATGCACCAAAAGAACGGGATCACCAGCAAGTAGACAAGGGTGAGGCCCGGGCCGCTGGTGGTGACCATCTCCTCCATGCCGAAGGGGCCACCCGTCGTGTAGGCGAACATCACGAAGACGAAGTATAAGAGTCGCGCGCGCTTGACTGCCGAATTTGTATTGTTCAACGAAGACCTTTCCGTGCGTTGCATGGCATGGTATCCCAATTTGGCCGGATGTGCCGAGCTTGCCAGCCCCTGCGCGTTGGGCCGATAATTCTTCTACGCGAGTGGGGGAGGAATTGTGCATAAAGTGAAGCGGATGTTGGTGTGGGCGGGCGTGGCCTGCGTGGGATTCGCGGGGCTTTTCTTCGGCGTTCCGGCGACAGCTGATGAATCTCCCCTTTATGGTTACTCCGCGGAGTCGTCTCGCACAGAACGCGGATTGGAAGAAAAGATCCGTGCCATCCCCAGTCCGGACAATATGCGATCTTACATGCAACGCCTTTCCGCGCGCCCGCACCATGTCGGCTCGCAGTATGACAGGGAAAATGCCGACTGGCTGGCGGCAAAATTCAAGGAATTCGGGTTCGAAACACAAATCGAATCGTACGACGTGCTTTTCCCTACGCCGAAAGAGCGCCAAGTAGAGCTCCTGGAATGCAAAGGGGAAGCGACGGCGGACTGCAAGGTGAAGTTCACCGCGAAGCTCGAAGAGCCTGTGCTGCCCAATGATCCCACCTCCAATCAGAAATCCGAGCAGCTTCCGACCTACAACGCGTTTTCGAAAGACGGCGACGTAACCGCTCCGCTGGTGTATGTGAATTACGGAATCCCCGAGGATTACGAGCGCCTGGAGCGTATGGGTGTTTCCGTGAAGGGTGCCATCGCCATCGCACGCTACGGCCACTCCTGGCGGGGCATCAAGCCCAAAGTAGCTGCCGAGCATGGAGCTGTGGGTTGCCTGATCTACTCGGATCCGGCCGACGACGGCTACCGCCAGGGCGAAACGTTTCCCGAGGGCGCTTATCGCCCGAAAGAAGGCGTGCAGCGCGGCAGCGTTGCCGATGATCCGATTTTCCCCGGCGACCCGCTCACTCCCGGTGTGGCCGCCAAGAAAGACGCTAAGCGTCTGGAGGTCAAGGATTCCCCGGTCATTACGAAAATTCCCGTGCTGCCGATTTCCTATGGCGACGCGCAGACGCTTCTCGGTGACCTGGTCGGTCCGGTGGTTCCCAACGAGTGGCGCGGCAATCTGCCGCTGACCTATCACGCCGGCCCCAGCAAAGCCAAAGTCCATTTGAAGATGAAATCGGATTGGGGACTCAAGCCCATCTACGACGTGATTGCGAAAATTCCCGGCCGCGGCCTTCCCGACCAGTGGATTATCCGCGGAAATCATCACGACGCATGGGTCAACGGCGCGGAGGATCCCATTTCCGGCCTGGTGGCGGAACTCGAAGAGGCTCGCGGGTTCGGAGAGTTGCTGAAAACAGGCTGGCGGCCGAAGCGCACGATTATCTATTGTGCGTGGGATGCGGAAGAGCCCGGGCTGATCGGCTCTACGGAGTGGGTGGAAGATCACGCCGACGAACTGGCGAAGCACGCCGTGGTCTATATCAATTCGGACACTAACGGCCGCGGCTACTTTGGAGCGGAAGGCTCGCACACGCTGGAAAAGTTCATCAACGACGTGGTGCGTGACATTCAGGACCCCGAGACCAAGCTTTCCGTGTGGAAACGCGCGCAACTCTCGCAAATCGCTTTCGCCAGCGGGGCCGACGAGCGCCAGGAAGCGCGCAACCGTGGCGATCTTCGCATCGGCGCGCTGGGCTCGGGTTCCGACTACGGCGCTTTCCTGCAGCACGTTGGCATCGCTTCGCTGAATCTCGGTTTTGACGGAGAAGACGGCGGCGGCATCTACCATTCGATTTACGACGACTTTTACTGGTACACGCATTTCAGCGACACGGATTTTGTCTATGGGCGCGCGCTAGCGCAGACTTCTGCCACCGCGGTGATTCGTCTAGCCGATGCGGACGTCCTGCCCTTTGAATTCACCGATTTTGCCGACACCTTGCAGACCTACGTCAAGGAACTCAAGAACCTGCTGCAGCAGAAGCAGGAAGAGACCCGCGAGCGCAACCACGAAATCGAGGAAGGCGTTTTTCAGGCTACTTTCGATCCGCGGCGGCCCACGGTTGCTCCCAAGACCCAAGAGGTTGCGCCTTTCATCAACTTCGCGCCTCTCGACAACATCGTCATTGAGTTGGCAAGAGCGGCCGAAGCGTACAAGAAGGCTTATGACCAGGCGAGTGCCGGCGACGAATTCGCGAAGGCATCGGCACAGGACGTTAATCGCCTGCTGATGGAGAGTGAGCGAAAGCTCACCAACCCCGACGGCCTTCCCGGGCGGCCGTGGTTCAAGCATGAGATTTACGCGCCTGGCCAGTACACGGGATACGAAGCGAAGACCATTCCCGCCGTGCGCGAAGCGCTGGAACTTCAGCACTGGAAGGAAGCCGAGGAACAAGTAGGCGTGGCGGCGAAAACATTGCAGCAGGAGGCGGCGCTGATCAACGAAGCGGCCGCAAAACTATCAGCGCTCCACTAGAACCACTTTTCTCAAGCAGCGGGGAGACCTCTCATTCCTTCGTACAACCTTGCCATCGTCGGTTTCGGACATGTGGGGCGCTCGCTGCTGCGGCTACTTATTTCCAAGGAGAGCCAGCTTCGCCGCAAGTACGACGTTCGCTGGCGCTTGACGGGTGTGGCCTCGCGGCGCATCGGCTGGATCGCCGAATCCGACGGCTTGAACCCCATTTCGGCGCTCGGGGGCAATTTCCCGCGCATGGTGAATCCGTTACACAATGTCCGCGAGTGGCTCGAACGCTCCAAGGCGGACGTGCTTTTCGAAAGCAGCTCGCTGAACGCCTCGACCGGCCAACCGGCGATTGATCACCTGGTCGCCGCGCTCGAGGCGGGCGCCCATGCAATCACGGCAAACAAAGGGCCGCTGGTGCACGATTACCAGCACTTGTCAGCTCTGGCGAAGGAGAAAGGGAAGCAGTTTTTGTTCGAATCCACAGTGATGGATGGCGCGCCGATCTTCTCGCTATTTCCGCTGGGCTTGCCGGCAGCAGAATTGCGCGGATTTTCCGGCGTACTGAACTCCACGACCAACGTGGTATTGACGGAGATGGAGAAGGGACGCTCGCTCGACGAAGCGGTGAAACGTGCGCAAGCCATGGGCATTGCGGAGACTGATCCTTCCCAGGATGTGGACGGCTGGGACGCGGCAGTCAAGGTTGCCACGCTGGTCAACGTGCTGATGAATGTGCCGCTGGGGATCGAGCAGGTGCAGCGCACCGGCATCCGTGAACTGAGCGAGGAGAAGATCCGCTCCGTGCGCGCCGCCGGGATGCGCTACAAGTTGGTCTGTCGCGCGGAACGCCGCGGCGACGGCGTGGATTGCCGCGTCGGACCGGAGCTGCTGCTGCTGTCCGACCCAATGGCGGGGCTCGAAGGCTCGAGCTCCGCGATTCGCTTCGACCTGGATGTTTTTGGTATTTCGCTGGTGGAGCACAACCCAGGAATCGAGGCCACGGGTTATGGCTTGCTCGCCGACTTTGTGCGCGCCGCGAAAGCTTGACCGTTAGCCCGCGCGCGTGCCATCGGGCACCGGTTTTTCCGGCATTGCCAGAACCGGCGTAACGCCGTCCGCATATCCGATGTCGAAGAGCATTCCCTCGGAAACTTCGCCAGCCATTTTTCGCGGTTCCAGATTCACCACGAACAAGGCCTGCTTACCTTCAATCTCCTGCGGGGTGCTCCGTTCTTTCTTGATACCCGCGAGAATCGAGCGCGTATGATCGCCGAAGGTGACCGTCAGCTTCAACAATTTTTCGGAGCGCGCTACCTCTTCCACTTTCTGAATCGTGCCCACGCGGATATCGAGCGCTTCGAGCGCGGCGAATGCTACGGTTCGTTTGAGGGGAGCCGGAGTGAATTCGCTCATGGCTCACCTGCGAAAGTTCGCGGCATAAGCCGGCGTCGGAAAGGCGAAATCGCAACGTTCATCGCGAACCGGCGCATCGGCAACCAGTCGCAGCGGAATAACGCCCGCCCAGACGGGAAATGCGTAATCCGCGGCGTCGTCTTCCACGCCGCCAGTGCGCACCTTCGCCGAAACTTCCGTCAGCGGCAGCTTCAGAATGCTTGTCGCTTTCATCTCTTGCTCATTGGGCTGACGCGCGTCTTGCCAGCGGCCAGGGATCAGCTTTTCGGTGAATGCTTGCAGCGCAGCCAGTTTTTCCGCGGGATCGCTGATGAGCGTGGCTTTGCCCAGCGCCACCACGGAGCGATAATTCATCGAGTGATTGAAAACCGAGCGCGCAAGGATCAGTCCATCGAGCAACGTCACAGTGATGCAGACTGGGAGACCACCGGTTGCACCGCGAAGCATGCGGCTGGCCGCCGAGCCGTGAAAATAGAGCGCTTCACCCACGCACGCGAACATCGTGGGAATCACATACGGCTGCCCTTCCAGCGAAAAGCCGACGTGGCAGACGAATGCTTCGTCCAGAATTTTGTAAATGGCGTCGCGGTGGTACACCGCGCGGTTGGTCTCGCGCACCACGCGTGTGCGCTCGGTGACGGCAAAGGAATCAGACATGGGAACCTCAGAAGAAACACGGCGCAGAGTTGATAGCCGGTGCCGCCTCGGCATGAGTGCGAACGACGATTTGATGGTATCACGCCAGGTAGCACGGGCTTCAGCCTGTGAGCAAACCCATGTAGGCGCCTGGCTTTAGCCGGGCCGGCATTCTCGCTTCGCAGTGCAACAACCGCACCGGTGTGAGAAACTAATTGGCCAACGCCATCGCCGCGCCACTGGAGTGAATCGAGTCATGAGCACACCTGTCCGGAATCCTGCCGCCTCTGCCTGCGATGTTGCCTGGGTGCGCTCGCAGTTTCCTTCGTTGCAGACGCAGGTTCACGGGCAGCCTGCGGCCTTTCTTGACGGTCCGGCCGGCACGCAGGTGCCAACGCAGGTCATGCACGCGATCCAGAAATATTTGCTGACTGCGAACGCAAACACCTGCGGGGCGTTTCTGACCAGCCGACGCACTGACGAGATGATCGTAAATACGCGCGCGGCCATGTCCGATTTTTTCCATTGCGACAAAGATGAAGTGGTCTTTGGCCAGAACATGACCACGATTACCTTCGCCGTTTCCCGTGCCATTGCCCGGGAACTGAAGGCCGGCGACGAAATCCTGCTAACAACGCTCGATCACGACGCCAATTTTTCGCCTTGGAAAGCTTTGGAAGAAAAAGGCGTGGTCATCCGCCAGGTGGATATTCGAGAAGAAGACTGCACGCTGGACCTCGATGACCTGAAGGGCAAGCTGAACGAGAAGACGAGGCTCGTAGCCGTTGGCTACGCCTCCAATTCGGTGGGCACTATCAATCCGGTTGCGGAAATCACCAGGCTCGCTCATGCCGCGGGAGCGATGAGTTACATTGACGCGGTGCACTATGCGCCGCACGGCCTGATTGACGTGAAGGCTCTCGATTGCGATTTCCTGGTCTGCTCGCCCTACAAATTCTTCGGGCCGCACATGGGCACGCTCTATGGCAAGCGGCAACATCTGCAATCGTTCCGCCCGTACAAGGTGCGTCCGTGCACAGACCAGATTCCCGATCGCTGGGAAAGCGGCACGCAAATCCACGAACTGATCGCCGGAATCGGCGGCGCTGTCGAGTATCTAGCGGAACTGGGCCGCCGCTGCGACCCCGAAGCGAAGACGCAGCGCGAGGCGCTGGCGGCGGCTTATCGTTCCACGGTTCCGCATGAGACCAGGCTCGTCTGGAAACTGATTGACGGCCTGAAGCACATTCCCAATTGCCGCGTTTACGGCATCACCGATCCGCAACGTTCCGCCGAGCGGTGCTCCACGCTTTCCCTGGGGATCGGCAATCACCATCCTACAGCCATCGCCAGTTTTCTCGGCGAACGGGGTATCTTCACATGGGACGGGAACTACTACGCGCTCAATCTCAGCGAGCGACTTGGCGTCGAGTCTCACGGTGGCATGCTGCGCATCGGCCTGGTGCACTACAATACCGCGGAGGAAGTGGATCGCCTCGTCGCCACCCTGCGCGAATTTGTGAAGATGTAGCGGCCGCTTTCTGAAGCGGGCGCATTAGAGTTGCTAAGGATACGACCACGTTCTTATGGCCAAACGACCGAAACCGATGGTGCTGACTGTGCTGGACGGATGGGGCTACCGCGCAGAGGCGCGGGGCAACGCCATCGCCCTGGCCCGCAAGCCGACTTACGACGAGCTGATCCGCAAATTCCCCAACACCTTGATCCAGACTTCTGGCCCCGCCGTTGGCTTGCCAGAAGGCCAGATGGGCAATAGCGAGGTGGGGCATCTCAACATCGGCGCCGGGCGGATAGTGCACATGGACATCACGCGCATAGACTTGCTGATCGCCAATAACCAGCTCGATCAGGTACCGCTGTTTCAGCAAGCCATGGAGCGCGGCCGCCAGCGGCAACTCCACTTCCTTGGCCTGCTCAGCGACGGCGGGGTACATTCGCACATCAATCATCTTTTCGCACTGCTCGAAATGGCAAAGCGGCATAAGGTCGAAAAGGTCTTCGTTCACTGCTTCATGGACGGGCGCGATACCCCGCCCAACAGCGGCCGAGACTATATTCGCCAATTGCAGCAGAAAGTGCGCGAACTTGGCCTCGGCCAGATCGCCACGATCGTCGGCCGCTATTACGCCATGGACCGCGACAATCGTTGGGAGCGCGTCGAACTTGCTTATCGCGCGTTAGTGCACGGTGAGGCGGAAACGAAGAGCAACGATCCTGTCGCTGCTATTCAGTACAACTACGAACAAGGCGTTACGGACGAATTTGTGAAGCCCATCGTCATCACCGGTGGTGAAGGCCCCTCCGAGCCCCCGGTTGGTTTGATTCGCGATGACGATGCGGTCATTTTTTACAATTTCCGGGCCGATCGCGCCCGCCAGATGACTTTTGCGCTAGAGGCGCCCGACTTCGACAAATTCCAGGATCCCAAACGCCCCGACAATCTTTTTTACGTTGGCATGACCAAGTACGACAAAAACTGGCCCTGGCTGAAATCCGTGATCGCACCGGAAAAGCTTGAACACATCCTGGCGCAGGTGTTCCAGGACCTGCAGTACAAGAACCTGCGTTGTGCGGAAACCGAAAAATATGCGCACGTGACATATTTCTTCAACGGTGGCGTGGAAAAACCCTTCACCGGCGAAGAGCGCATCCTAGTGCCCTCGCCCAAAGTTGCCACTTACGATTTGAAGCCGGAAATGTCCGCCGAGGGCATCACCGATACCGTGGTGAAGGCCATCGAAAAGGGCGAATTCGACGCCATCATCATGAATTACGCCAACGCCGACATGGTGGGCCACTCCGGAAACCTCGAAGCCGCCATTAAGGCCGTCGAAGTCGTGGACGCGGGGCTCGGCCGCATCTATCAGGCGCTGAAGCCGCGCGGCGGCGCATGGATCATCACCGCGGATCATGGCAACGCGGAAACCATGGTCGACCCCACAACCGGCGGCCCACATACGTATCACACCACGAATCCCGTGCCATTTATTTGTGTCAGTGAAAATGATTGTTTCCAACTCGCGCCCGCCGGGGCGCTACGCGATATTGCCCCCACCATGCTCGGCATTCTCGGTGAAACCGCGCCGCGCGACATGACTGGCCGCGACCTGCGCGTCAGAAGCAAAACGTAATGAACCGCACCACGCCCGAGCAGACCAAACTCACCATTTGCGTGCGGCATCCGTTCAGCGAATGGTGTCCGCCGGCTTCGCTGGCCGAAGCCATCCGCAGGCGCTGGCCGGCCATGTGTGTGGTGCATCTTCCCGACTACGACCGGCTTCCCCAGGAGCTTCCGGACACAGACATCTTTGTGGGTTACTCGCTGCGCGCGCAGCAACTTACCGACGCGAAAATGCTGAAATGGATTCATTCCACGGCGGCGGGCGTGGCGCAGCTGATGTATCCGGAGTTGCGCGATTCAGGAATTCTAGTGACGAATCCGAGTGGTATTTTTTCCGTGCCCATGGCCGAACATACCATGGGCCTGCTAATCGCACTGGCGCGAAATTTTCCGGATTCCCTGCGACAGCAGGACCGCGGGTGCTGGTCGCAGCAGGAGCTTTGGGACCTGCCGCAGCATCTGACTGAACTGAATGGCCGATTGTTGCTGATCGTTGGCTTCGGTTCTATCGGCCATCAACTGGCGCGCCGTGCGAAGGCCTTTGACATGCGCGTTTGGGGTGTTTCGCGATCCGGGAAAGGTGATACGAATCTGGCGGAAAAAATCATTCCTGCCACCGAGCTGGCGGAAGCTCTGCCGCACGCGGACTTTGTGGTGGTCAGCGCCCCGGAAACACAAGAAACGCGGCGCCTGATTGGGGCGAGGGAAATTGCGCTGATGAAGCCCACAGGGCGGGTGATTAATGTGGCGCGCGGTTCGCTGGTGGATCAGGCGGCTTTGATCGCCGCCTTGCAGAGCGGAAAACTCGCCGGCGCGGCGCTCGACGTGACCGATCCGGAGCCGCCAGCCGCGGACGATGTGCTTTGGAAAGCGCCCAATCTTCTTTTGACGCCACACACCAGCGCCATCAGCGACCGCCTGTGGACGCGGCAATCTGCCCTGTTGCTGGATTTATTGGAACGCTGGTTCGATGGCCGCGAAATGTTCAATCAGGTGGATCTTCGCCGCGGCTATTAAAGGCGGAGTTTCTATCTGAACCTCGGGGGCTGAAGCCTTAGATGTTGCGGATTTTTTCGGCACGGCCAAAACCGTGCCCTCCCGAGGGCGTCAATCGCCGACGCCGTTCTTCACCGGCTGATAACCCTCGCGCGTGTAAACGACGATCTTCTGCTTTTTGCCTTTTTGGTCGGTCACCGTCAGCGGCCCGCCGTCCGGGGCCACAAGTTCGACCTTAATTTTGCGAAACTTTCCGTCCTGGCTCAGATTCGTCGGCGTGTACGACAAGCTGTACTGGTGGCGCAGGAACGCAGCCACTTCTCGCATGATGCCGGGGATCTCGCCGTCAAACTGCGGAAACCACGCGCGGCCGCCGGTCATGTCAGCGAACTTCTTCATCTGATTCTCGCCTTGGAGATAATCCATGCGGGTGATGGTCCCGAGCGCTCTGTGCATGTCCAGATAATTAGTGAGTGGCCGGTCGAGTCCAACCACAAAAACGGCGGTGTCGGTCCCGCGCAACTTCTTCATGGTCTGATCAAGCGTGTGCTTTGAAAATGTGTCAACTCCGGAAGCCAGCACCAGAATCGCTTTCTTGCCCTTAACATCTTTCATGCGGTCGGTGGTATCTAGCAGGGCGTCGAAGATATTCGATTCGCTGAAGCCCGGCACAAACAGACGATAGATGGCCTCCTGAACCTCGTCCTTGTTTTGTGTGAAGTCCACTTCGGTCCGCGGCCTCATGTCAAAAGTAACCAGGGCCACCCAGTCCTTCTGGCTCAGATTCGGGAACAGGGCAGGCGCCCAATATTTCGCCTGGTATCCGAACCAGCCGTAGAACCTAGCGCTGAATTCCATCAGGATCACCACGGTGAGGGGCGCTTCTGAAGGCGCAAAGTTGGTGACGACCTGAGGCTGGCCGTCCTCGAGGACGCGGAAGTTCTCTTTCTTCAGGCCGGGGATGATGTCGCCGTTCTGCGTGGTGGCAACCACATCCAGCGTCACCACCGGCACGTCCACGGCGATGGTCACGCCGGCGTCTTTGGGTTTTTCCTGTTGCGGCGCGGCCGGTTTTTCCGCTTGAGCGGGATCCTGCGGCGCGGAGGAAGTCGGCTGAGGTCCCGCCGGAGCCTGCGCCCAAACGACTGTACCAGCGCCGCCCGCCAGCATGCACACCAAGCCCGCCCGGCGTCCTATGACCTTCCAAAACCCGCATCTCATTTGTATGCCCCCTGCGTCACAATCGTAAAGTTAGATGCTAAAATCGTAACTTGTGTCGTCCTCAGTTGAGACGTATCCGGTGAGCATTACGTAACGCCGGATGTCCCGCAGCCCGGGCCCCAATTCCTGCATGTTAGTATGGAATTTACGTGAGTCCAAACCGAAACCCTGAGGGGGTGTTCTTGGTGCGCCTGCGCAACTGCTTCGTGATCTTCAGCTTCTTTTCATTTGCCATTTTTCTAATTCCGAATCTGAACGCGCAAGTTTCCCAGAAATCCGCTCTGCCCGGGCTTCCTCAGACGGCGTCTCTGGTTGGAAACACATCCGCACTGGCACAGGAGGCGCAGGGCTGGCTGGTGGATCTGGTCAAAATCAATACCACGAATCCGCCGGGAAATGAGCAAGCGGCGGCCAAGTACGTCGCGGGAGTCCTTGCCAAGGAAGGCATCAACGCCGAATTGATTGATCTGGCGCCCGGGCGCAGCGCGGTGGTGGCGCGCTTACGCAGCACTGCTGTTGCCGATCCGTCCAAGGCGCTGCTTCTGGTTGCGCACATGGACGTGGTGGGAGTGGAGCGCACCAGGTGGTCGGTCGATCCATTCGCCGGGGTCATCAAGGACGGTTATCTCTGGGGCCGCGGATCGATTGACGACAAAAGTATGGTGGCGGCCAATCTTGCCGCGTTCATCGCGCTCAAACGTGGTGCAGTGCACCTGAATCGCGATGTTATTTTTCTGGGTACCGCGGACGAAGAACAGTTCGGCGACGCCAGCCTTCGCATGATCATCGCAAAGTATTGGGACAAGATCGCCGCGGGGTATGCCCTGAACGAGGGCGGCCAGGTGATGGTGAGAAACGGCAAGGTGGAGTACGTGGGTGTACAGGCCAGCGAGAAGGTTTCCGTGAACGTAAACCTGTCCGCGACCGGCAAGGGTGGGCACTCCTCCACGCCCACTAAGGACAATCCTGTCGTGCATCTTGCTGCAGCCGTCGAGAAAATCGGCAACTACACCGCGTCTGTGCATCTTACTTCGATTGTGCGGCGCTATTTTGAAGCCCTCGCGCCCCTCGAGGATGAAGAGACCAGCAAGTGGATGCGCGTAATTGACACGCCGGATCGTGGGGAACACGCCTTGCGCGTCCTCTCCGATCAAAATCCCATGTGGAATTCCATGATGCGAGACACCATTGCGCCGACCGTGTTTCAGGCCGGCTTCCGCGCCAACGTGATTCCCACAGACGCCCACGCCGTCATTAACGTTCGGCTGGTTCCCGGCGACACTATCGATCTGCTGGTCAATGATTTGAAGAAGTTGGTCAACGACCCGATGATCAAGTTCGACATTCAGCCCGAGGGAGGCTTTGCGGCTCCCAACTCTTCGCTGGAAACCGATTTTTATGCGCTTATCACCAAGGTCACCGCGCAGGAGTTTGGCGGCGTGCCGGTGATTCCGTTCATGTCCACGGGCGCCACCGATTCCGCGCAGCTTCGCCTGCACAACGTACAGGCTTATGGCTTGCGCCCCATGCCGTTGAACGAGGCGGACCTAATGCGCGTCCATGGAGACGATGAGCGCCTGCCGCTGGCCGCTTTCGCCAAGGGTGTGGACTGCATGACCCGCATCGTAGCCGAGTTTTCCAGCAACCACTAACCCGCGAGCTGTTCTACAATTGGGCTCTACACAGCGATGACCCACCGTCACTCGAAGATTGTCTGCACCATCGGTCCAGCCACGCATTTGCCCCGCATGATTCGCCGGCTGATGCAGGCCGGCATGGACGTGGCGCGCCTCAATTTTTCCCATGGCACTCACCAGATGCATGCGCAGAGTATTGCCATGTTGCATGCAGCGGCCGCCGAACTCGGGAAGACCATCGGCATCCTCGCCGATTTGCAGGGGCCGAAAATCCGCACCGGCGCGCTGGCAGGGGGAGGCACGGTAAATCTACGATCCGGACAGCAGTTTGTGATTACCACCGCCAAAATTCTGGGCGATTCCACACGCGTCAGCACCATTTTCCGGCCGCTGCCGCGGGAAGTGAAATCCGGCGACCGCATCCTGCTCTCCGACGGGCTGATTGAGCTACGTGTGGAAAAGGTTTCCGGGCAGAAAGTGATTTGCCGCGTAGTGAACGGAGGCGAACTCGGAGAGCATAAAGGTATCAATTTGCCCGGTGTCAAGCTGCGTGTTCCGGCGCTGACGGAAAAGGACCGCCAGGACCTGCGCTTTGCCCTGGCGCATGGCGTGGATTACATCGCGGTGAGCTTCGTGCGCCGCGCCGAAGACATTCAGTTGGCAAAATCGCTGATCCGCCGTGCCAGAAAAGATACGCCTGTGATCGCCAAACTCGAAAAGCCGGAGGCCATCGAGAATCTCGAGGAGATTTTGCGCATTTCGGACGGCGTGATGGTGGCGCGCGGCGATCTGGGTGTGGAAATGAATCCGGAACGCGTTCCCGTGGTGCAGAAAAGCATCATTGCACGCGCCCGGGAATTCCGCCGCCCGGTCATCACCGCCACGCAGATGCTGGAGTCTATGACCCAGAATCCTCGCCCCACACGCGCCGAGGCTTCCGACGTGGCTAACGCCATTTTCGATGGCTCCGATGCGGTGATGCTTTCCGCGGAAACGGCTTCGGGGAAATACCCCATCGAAGCCGTGTCAATGATGGCACGTATCATTCAGGAAGCCGAAGCGAGCATCCAGGAATTTCCAAGGCCTACTTCCGCGCAGGAGCGGCTGAAAGTTGCGGAAACGGTGGCAGAGCTGGTGTGCCACGCCTCCCGCGAATTGCACATGAAGCTGATCGCCGTTTTTACGCATAGCGGCTTCACGGCGCGGCTGGTTTCGCGCTATCGCCCGCTGGTTCCCATTGTGGCGTTTTCGCCTGTGCCGGCCATCCGTCGGCGCATGGCGCTACTCTGGGGCGTGACTTCGCGGAATATTTCCGACATCAAGAAAATCGACGGGTTGGCGGCTTTGGCGGAGAAACGGTTACTCGAGGAACGCCTGGTGAAGCAGGGCGACGTAATCGGCATTGTCGCCGGCACCCCCATGGGCATCCGCGGCACAACGAACTTCATGAAGTTTCACTTGATTGGCGGTTCGTCCTAGGGAAAGCTGGCAGGGCTCTTAATTCACCCACTGGTCGGGCCGCGAGGGCGGCTCATTCTTCTGTTTCTTCATATACACCTGGAATCTCTTTTTGTTGCGTTGATATTTCCAGTCGGCCATTTCGTTGCGCACGCGGTATAAAAACGATCCGCGTCGCAGATACAGCCACCCGATCAACATTCCGCCAAGATGGCAAAGATGGCTGACACCATCGCCGCCTGCCCCCAAAGTTGAGAAGAACTCGATCGCGCCCATCACCGCCACGAACGGACGCATGGGAATGGTCAGAGGCAGCGGAAACAGCCAGATGCGCCGGTCGGGGAAGAGAATGGCGTTCGCGATTAAGATTCCAAAAATGGCGCCCGAGGCACCGATCGTGGGAATGTCCTTTGGTTGGTGGTGCCACAGCAGCGGCGACACTTTCACCAGGATGGTGATGATTCCGGCACCGACGCCACAAATGAAGAAATAATTGAGGAAGCGGTTCTTGCCCCAAACTTGCTCCAGTTCGCGTCCAAACATCCACAACATCAGCATGTTGATCAGCAAATGCCAGATATCGTGGTGGAGAAACAGATAAGTCACCGGCTGCCAGATGCGCAGGCCAGGGATAGGTCCCAGGGGCACCAAGCCGAACCAAAGATTCAGCCAGATTGTTGCGGAGGGGGGGAGCAGGATGGCCACCAGTTCCTGCACCAGGAACACGCCGGCACAAATCAGCACGAGGAGCTTTACCGCAGGCGTGATAAACCCGCGCCAGTCAAAGCCAACCCGCGGCGCGCCGTAAGACGAACTCATAATTGCAGTGTAAGGCGTCTGGCGGTGGCCAGTCAAAACCCCAATTTTGCGGTCTGAAGGCTCTCGAACAGGGGCTTCTGCCCTGCGTCAGCTTGCGCATTTGGAACGGCTTTCGCTCACACCCAAGAGGTATTGCACGACAGCTATGTGTTACTTGAGCTGCGTGAGGCTCGGGCTCACCTAGCTCCTCACATTTAATCCAGTTTTTTCCGAGCGAAATAAAACAGCGATCCGGCCAGCACCAGGAACATGAACGCGGCAAACAGATTGTTGGTCGCCAGCCCCCCCATCAGTTGGGGCCCGAAGGAAAACAGGTCCGGCCGCCACGGCAGGTGCAGGATCGCAGCGAACCAGTGCGGCACGTGGTTGGCGATTTCCTGGTCCTGAAACAAATTGATGATGATACCCAGCAACCCGAAGATTCCTCCCGCGGCGATCAACCCGCTGGAATAAAGCGCGCCCGGCCCGGCCTCGCCTTCGTCGCCTTTCTTTTCCTTCGAACTTGCTTCCACGGCCCAGCGCACCAGACCTCCGGCGAACATGGCCGATGTGGTGGCGATGGAGATGTACATCCCCGTGGCGAACGCCAGCGAGCGAATGCCCAGGATCTCCACGGCAATGACCATGGCCACGCCCATCAACACCAATCGCCATGGCAGGCGTTGATTCAGGATTCCGCTGATGACCGTGGCCATCAACCGTGCTTGCGGTGCGGGGGCCTTGTCGCTGCCGATGCCTTGCGACCACTGATACTCGATCTTCTGCGTGCTGCTGTCGTAGAGATATTCGCCGTCGGGAATCTCCTTCGACCCGAGCGAATTCACCAAGACGTAATTCTTATCCTTGTATGCGAATGTGTTGCGTTCTACTTTCACGCCGGCGGGCGGCGACGCGATGTTCACGGGAATTTGCGTGGGTATGTAGGATTCCAGGCCTTTGTTCATCAGGTTCAGCGTCCCGCCGATTGCCGCCGTCGAAATCGTCACGCCGACGAGTAAGCCCATTTGTTGCCAGAACGGCGTCGAGCCCACCAGGAAGCCGGTCTTCAAATCCTGGGATGTCGCTCCAGCAATGGCCGCCGCGATGCACACCACGCCACCGATCATCAATGCCAGCACGGCATAGTTCGGCGCCGTCCAGCCCGCCAAGAAGAAAATTGCGCAGGTGGCCATCAGGGTGGCGATACTCATACCGCTAATGGGGTTCGAGGAATTGCCCAGCAGACCGCTGATGCGGCTGGCCACGGTCACGAACAAAAATCCGAACACCACCACAAACACACCCGCGAATAAATTGTGATACCACGCCGTCTGCGCGCCCTTCATCGGCAGGAAAGTCAGCAGCACCCACATCAGCACCACGATCAGCAGCGACCCGGCAACAACCCACTTCATCGGCGTGTCGCGCTCCGTGCGTCCGTTCGTTGCCGCGCCTTGTCCTCCCTCGGCACGCGCGTCTTTGAGGCCCGCGCGCAGGGCCGCGATGATCGTCGGCAGCGTGCGAAGCAGCGTAATCAGTCCGGCCGCGGCTACCGCTCCCGCGCCCATGGGTCGGATATAGCTGCCCCACATCTCGCTTGGCGTCATCTGTGGAATGGGAATCGTGGAGGGATACAGCGGCATATTTCCGGCAAGTTGCCCGTAAAACTTGATGGCCGGCATGATCACCAGCCAGGAAACAATGCCGCCCGCGAACAGAATCCCCGAAACGCGCGGCCCGATGATGTAGCCCACGCCGAGATATTCCGAAGTGATATTCGTACGGAAGCTGGAGCCGGGATACCAACTAGGCCGCCCCTCGGGTTGCTCGGTCCACATCAGCACCGTCTTCATCAGAAAGGTGTATATGCCGCCCAGGCCTAGCCCCCAAAAGACACGTCCCGCGAACGAGCCGCCGCGCTCCCCGGCCACCAACACGTCGGCGCATGCCGTACCTTCGGGAAACGATAGGTTGCCGTGCTCCTTCACAATCAGCTGCCGCCGCAGCGGAATCATGAACAGCACGCCCAGCCACCCGCCCAGCAGGGCCATCGGGAAAATCCGCCAGAAGGTGAACTCCGAGCCGAATCCTAGAAAAATCAGCGCCGGCAATGTGAACATCACACCGGCGGCCAACGACTCTCCCGCGGAGCCTGTGGTCTGCACGATGTTGTTCTCAAGAACGGTCGAGCGGCCGAACGCGCGCAGAATGCTGATGGACAGCACTGAAATCGGAATCGAGGCGGACACCGTTAGGCCCGCGCGCAGGCCCACGTACACGGTCACCGCGCCGAACAGGAGCCCGAAGACGCCTCCCAACAGCACCGCCCGCAGCGAAAACTCCGTCGGGCTTTGCCCGGACGGCACGTACGACTGAAATTCACCCACGGGTGCCGTGGAACTCCATGGCCGGTCGCTCAACGTGTCCTCCTGAATCCTGCAGCGTAACCCTCGAACGCTGGTTTGAATGCGTGCCCGGATTATGCCGCAGTCGCGCTCCGCCGCAAAGTTTGAAATTCAGTTCCTGCTGGCTACGTGGTAGATGAACTTCCACCGCCTGTGGACGTGGAAGATTCCTTTGCCAGCTACCACAGCAAGACGGAAGCCAGCGGCAATACCATCCGCTACACGCGTACGTTCGAGATAAAAGAACTCAGTGTCCCGGTTTCCAAGGCCGACGATGTAAAGAAGTTTTATCGCGCCATCTCGGGCGACGAGAGCAATACCGCGGTGCTGAAGCCCTCCGAATCCCACTGACTCACTATCGAAGACAAGGCGAAAAAGGTGGCCTTGGTTTACATAGGTGCTCGAGTTTTTAGCCCTATGCTCAATCTTCGTCGTAATTTCAGTGCTGCCTAAGCTGCCCAGGGATGAGGCGAAACACATCGTACTGCGCGAAATGTGGATTCCCGCAATCCTTTCCGCCGTGGATTTCTCCGCCATCTTGAAGATTCCAAGCGAAACCGGGGCTCGTCCCGGGGTCGGGCGGCAATACTTAAGGTTGTAGGGGGCGTGGTCTGAAAATTATGGAAGGGAGGCGGGCCAGGTCTTCCCGCCTCCCCTGTCCGGCTAGCCTGACGGAGGGTGGCTAGCCGGTCGCTCCGCGCACCGTGTGGTGGCAAAGGATCTTCCATGTCGTTTGCGCCGCAACCCGATGCGAGAGTGTGTTGTAGCCAGAATAGCCTCTTGCGGGCCCATTTCCAGCGGGTGATTACCTGATTCCTGCCTCAGAAAAGCTGTATGACCCTTGATCTATGATGCCGGCCACCCCGCCCTGGGGCAAACAAACGTGACCGCTGTCGCTGGCCGCAACGTGCTCCAGCGATGGCGCAGCTTTCGTGGTGCTGCTTCCAGCATTGCCGCGAGCAGCTTCTGCGCCTTGTCGAAGGGCAGGGAAACGCGGAACAAGTCGGCTTTTCGTCCGTGGTCGTATTTTTCGTAACGCGCCGCCTGGCCGTCGGCCCACTCGGTCAGCACATCCCAGGGAGAGTTTCTCATGAATAGCTTTTTTGCCGCGGCATCTTGCCGGGAGATTTCCGTCACTTTGCGCTGCGTTCCACCGCCCATTTCCAGCAACGCGCTGGTCGCTTGCCGTGGCGCGAACTCTCGCGAAGGCTCGTCGTCGGGAAACGGAACCAGCAACGGCACGAGCTCGGCCGCGTCGGTGGAGAGCGCATCCCACCAATACCGGTAGCCGTGATACACCACCGTGCCGCTGCGGAAGATTTGCTGCACGCGGGCGGCATCCTTGCCCGCGACGCTCACGACCATGTCCACCAGTTCGTGCAGCCGGAAGGTCTGCTTTACCACCGGCCGCACGCTCATGTAGCCGGCGTCTTCTTCCGTGTAGCGCACGGTGATTTGTTCAGGGAGTGGCATATGGATTTGCCAGTGGTGAAGCTGGTGGTACGACTGTACAGGCAAGAGTGCCTGTGCCATTCAGCCGAGTTTTGACAAGCGCTCGCGTACGCGGTCGCTCAGCGCCTTGCCATCTACAGCCTTCCCGGTCAAGGCTTCCTTCGCCGTTTTCACCACGCCGCCCATCTGCTTCATCGACGTTGCTCCCGTATCCGCGATGGCCTTGCTGATGGCCGCCTCCATGTCCGCTTCCGTGGCGCCGGCGGGGAGATACGTCTCCAGAATCTTCAGCTCAGCGTTCTCCTTGTCCACCAGGTCCTGCCGTCCGCCCTTACTGAACTGGTCGATGGATTCCTTGCGCTGCTTGACCAGCGACTGCAGCAACTGGATGGACTCGCTCTCGTCGAGCTTTCGCATCTTCTCCACTTCCTTGAGCTGCAGCGCGGCCTTGACCATGCGCAGCACGCTGAGGCGCGTCTCTTCCTTGGCCTTCATCGCGGCCACAATATCCTTCTGGATCCGTTCGGAAAGACTCATTTTTCGCTCCTTTTCTGACTATAACAGAGGCCCATTCCGAGCATTAAAATTTCTGTTTTGCGGCGATTTGACACGCTTGCAGCGGCACAGTAATTTGGAATGTTTCGACACCTTGGAAAGAGACCGCCGTGCGCTCGCTGCGGCTTTTGCCCTGAATTGAGGAATCATGAAAGTCATCGTTGCCGACAAAATCAGCGACCGCGGAATTGAACTCCTGAAACAAACCGGCTGGAACATCGTTCTTACGGACAAAGATAATCTGAATTCCGAACTTGCCGACGCCGACGCACTCATTGTGCGCAGCGCCACGAAGGTCACCCCTGCGCTTCTCGATCACGCGCCCCGGCTGCGCGTGGTTGGCCGCGCGGGCGTGGGAGTGGACAACATCGACCTCGACGAAGCCACCAAGCGCGGCATCCTGGTGATGAGCACGCCCGGCGGCAGCTCCGTCAGCGTTGCCGAACATACCTTTGCGCTGCTTCTCGCGCTGGTGCGGCAGCTCCCCAAATTCGACGCCGCCATGCGCGAAGGGCGCTGGGAGAAATCGTCTTCCGGCGCTGAGGTACGCGGAAAAACTTTGGGCCTGATTGGCCTTGGCCGCATCGGCAGCGAAGTGGCCACGCGCGCCGACGGATTCGAGATGCGCGTGCTTGCTTACGATCCCTTTATTAGCGAGGCGGCCGCGCGCGAATTCTCGGTTGAGCTTGTGCCGCTCGAAAAGCTGCTTGCCGAGAGCGATTTCATTTCTCTGCACACCGCGGTCAGCGCGCAAACCAAGGACATGATCAACGCTGCGAGCATCGCAAAAATGAAAAAAGGAGTGCGCATCATCAACGCGGCCCGCGGCGAACTCATTCATGAAGCGGATTTGGCGGAAGCAATCAAAAGCGGCCATGTTGCCGGCGCCGCGCTGGACGTTTTCGTGGAAGAACCGCCGAAGAATTGCCCGCTGATTGGCCTGCCCAATGTGATTGCCACTCCGCACGTTGCGGGTTCGACGGCGGAAGCGCAGGAAGAGCTCGGCACGCAAGTGGCCGTGCAGGTGCGCGACTACCTCGTTGAAGGCATCATCCGCAACGCCGTGAATCTTCCGGCGCTTTCACCGGAGCAGTATCGGCGCGTGCGTCCGTATCTCGGGCTCGCTGAGCGCCTCGGTTCGCTAGTGTCCCAGGCCGCTGCCACGCGCCCCGCTCGCATCCGCATTCGTTACGCGGGCGAAGTCGCCGAAGTGGGCACGCATCTGCTGCGCAGCGCGGTGCTTGCGGGTATGCTCAATGCGATTCTCGACGAAAAAGTAAACGTGGTGAATGCTCCCGCTGTTGCCACGGCCCGTGGCCTCACGGTACAGGAAGAAACTCGCCGTCGCGAACATGGTTTCCCGCACACGCTGGAAGTTTCCGCGCTCCCGGACAAGTCAGGGGGCGCCGGCTTTTCCGCAGAAGGCACCGTGCTGCACGACGGCTCGCCGCGCGTCATTCAGATTGACGGGATTCCGCTCGAAGCGCAGCTCGATGGCACGATGCTTTTTCTGCGCAACGCGGATCGCCCTGGCGTCATCGGCCATGTCGGTACAACCTTGGGGAAGCAAGGGGTGAACATCGCCACCTTTGCCCTTGGCCGAAGAGATGCCACGGCCGGCACGGAAGCCGTATCGCTGGTCCGCCTGGATGGCGAGGTTTCCGAATCCATTCTGGAGCCGGTGCGCCAGCACCCTGCAATCACCCAGGCGCGCCTCATTCACCTCGGCAAAACCTAATCGTTCCACGCGCAAGGGCGACCCTGAACCGATCAAAACGCAAGACGCTCCGGGATCTCCCGGTGGGCCTTATTTTCTTTGCTGAACAACTATTAGAAATTTTTCGTCCAACTAGCAGCACAACCTACTTGACATACTTTCTTTTCTGTCTTAAAAACAAACCCAATTCCGGTGCAAGCGAGTGGTGGGAAGGGATCCCGAATCCCCGAATCTTGGGTCCCCTGGGTTTCTCTTGGTGTTCTCAAACCTGCCGTCCCCGGCCTGCCTTTTTCCACTCGCTTGGTCGTCCTAAATCGAACGAATTTTCGGCCGCTGCAAAAGGAGTGGTCATGAACCGAATCTTGGTCTGGGGTTTCTCGCCTTTGTTCGCATGGTTATTCGTGCTCTATGTTTTGGTTTTCCAGTGCCCTGCGGTTTTTGCGCAGGCCGGCTCTGCTTCGCTGCACGGGACTGTAACCGACCCCAAGGGGGCTGTGGTGCCCAATGCGGAAGTCACTCTTACGGATTCGGAAATGGGAATCACCTTGTCCACGCACACGGACAAGAGCGGCGTCTATCAATTCAAGGAAGTCCGGCCCGCGAAGTATGTGCTCACGATCAAGGCAGCTGGATTTGCCACTTTGCGGCAGTCTGGACTCGAGCTTCTGGTTGCAACGCCGACGACAAACGACGTGACCTTGGAGATTTCCACGGGAATCACCACGGTTGAAGTTACCGCCGTCCTGCAGACGATCAACACCTCAGACGCCACCATCGGTAACGCCTTCAACCGGACGCAACTCGATAACCTGCCGTTCGAAGGCCGCGATCCGGCCGGCATCCTGAGTTTGCAGCCGGGCGTTGTGACAGTTGCTGATCGCGGCAAGGTGGACACCAACGGCGACAGCCGCGGAGGGGCAGTCAATGGCGCACGCAGCGACCAAACCAACCTTACCCTCGACGGTATCGACAACAACGACCAGGTACAAGGGAACGCTTTTGTGGGCGCGCTTCGAGCCACTCTCGACTCGATCGAGGAGTTCCGCGTGACCACCGCGAATTCGGACGCGGACACGGGGCGTTCCTCCGGCGCGCAGGTTGCCGAAGTGACCAAAAGCGGCACAAACCAGCTTCATGGTACGGCCTACGAATACCACCGTCCCACCAATCTGGTGGCCAATGATTATTTTAATAAACACTCGGAACTTACCAACGATCAGCCGAACGTCCCCCCACGCCTGTTGCGTAACACTTTTGGCGGGACTTTTGGGGGACCCATCAAAAAGGACCGCTTGTTTTATTTTCTGGCGTACGAAGGACAGCGAACGCGAGAAAGCTTTGAAGTGTCGCGTATCGTGCCCAGCGCAGCGTTGCGCGACGGTGTGATTCAATATCCCTGCGCCGCGATTACGGATTCCAGCGGCAACATCATCGAGACGGCTACCCAGGTGTGTCCGGGAACCTCCGCAAATAGCGCCCAAGGCCAAAGCGGAGCATCCTATACCTCTCTCCCCGGATTCAATGCGCTTGGACCATCGCAAATCGCCACAATGGATCCGCGTTGCACAACCACCTGTTCGCCGACAGCACAGTACTCCATGCTGCAACGCGGAGTTGACCCCTATTCGCTGCAAACGATGAACACTTATCCGCTGCCAAACAGCGATAATTGCGGAGACACGCTGAATTATCGCTGCTACGTATTTTCTGCGCCGACTCCCGCCAAGCTCGATACGTACGTCGCAAAATTGGATTACAACCTGACAAACAGCGGAAACCAACGGCTGTTTGTCAGGCTGGGAATGCAGAACGATCACGGCATTCCCACCACGGTGTCCGGAGATCAATTAGGAACCAATTCGGGAGCCCCGCAATTTCCCGGACAACCGCCTTCTGTTGTGGAGACCAACAATTCCAAGGGAATAATTACGGGATACACGTGGGTCATTAGCCCCACAAAGGTCAACAACCTTCATTATGGCTTTATCCGTCAGGGCATCGGTGAAAACGGTGCTTCCGCTCAGAATTTTATAAAGCTCAGGGGACTAGATACGCCCGTGGCGGACAATCGTACCACCAGCAAGATCGTTCCTGTTCACAACGTCACTGACGATTTCAGCTGGACGCGTGGAACCCACACGATTCAGTTCGGCGGGAACTACCGCATGATCACCAATGAGAGGAATTCCAATGCAAATTCGTTTACTTTGGGATTCACCAATGCGGCGTTCCTGATTCCCACAGGCATCGCCAATACGGGGCAATCCTTTGATCCAGCGGCTTTCAAGTTCCCGGCGGTGGATTCGGCTTTCGGCAATTCCTACGACTTTCCCATGATGGCCCTGGCTGGCGTGGTTAATGAAATTGATACCGTCTACGTCCAAAACAAGGGCGGGCAATTAGTCACCACTCCCGACAACCCGGGTGCCTTCGTGGCCCGCAACTTCCGCGACAACGAAATGGAGTTCTATCTTCAGGATTCCTGGCGGGTGAAGAGCAACCTGACTTTTACTTATGGCTTACGCTACTCCCTGCTGCAGCCGCCTTACGAGCGTGGCGGCAACCAGGTTTCACCTAGCCTTAGTTTGGACAATTTCTTTTATACCCGGATGAAGGATGCTACCCAGGGGGTTTCTTACTCCCCGGACTTTGATATGGTTCTTTCGGGCCCAGCCAACGGCAAGCCGGGATTCTGGGGCTGGGATTACAAAAATCTGGCTCCTCGTTTCTCCTTGGCCTACTCGCCGGGCTTCACTTCGGGGCTACTCGGCTCCATCTTCGGTGGCCCGGGCAAGAGTTCCATCCGGATCGGTGCTGGCATCTACTATGACCATTTCGGCCAAGGCGTCGTAGATACGTACGACCAGCAGGGCTCCTACGGATTTATCAGTAATACAACACAGCCACCTGGGTTTGTGAATCTCGATAACGGCCCTCGCTACACCGGGGTGCATGATCTCGGTAACCTTGGATCGATGATTTTCCCAGCCCCCGCCGCTCTGGGTTTCCCGCAGACGCCGCCGGACGCGTTTGGAATCTATTGGAGCCTCGAGGACAAAATGAAGACTCCCTATTCCTACGCACTGGACCTTTCGGTGACACGGGAGTTGAAGGGCGGCTTCACGTTGGAGGTAGCTTATGTCGGCCGCATTAGCCGTCGGTTACTCCAGGAAAAGGATCTGGCGCAACCTGTGAACCTATGTGACCCGGCTTCAGGTGTCTGCTATTTCCAAGCAGTTACTGCGTTGGCAAAGGTCTACCGGGGTGGTGCAACCACGGAAAACTTCAATCCAGCCTCGCTTCCTGCTAATGTGCAGCAATATTGGACGGACATGATTCAGCCGCTGCAATCCGGCGGAGCCTATCAGGTCACCTATTGTACAGGACTGGATCCGTCCGGCAATCCGATCGCCTACGGCGTCCAGAATCCCGTGGTTGCCGCTTACGATCTCTTCTGTGGCGGAAACTTGAACGAAACCGCGCCGCTATCGGTGTTGGACACGAGCGGCATCCCGGACAACAATCTCACCGGGGTTAGCTATTTCCCAAAAAAGGCACCGAATGTGTATGGCGCCTATGCGTTTTACCAGGCGCAGTACGCTTCGCTGAACGCCTGGACTACCACAGGGCGCGCAAACTACAACGCCATGCAGGTGATGGTGCGCAAGCGCGCCACCCGCGGGCTGACCTTCGATTTCAACTATACCTTCTCGAAATCGATTGATATGGGTTCCGCAGCCGAACGTGTATCTACCTTCCAGGGCAGTTTTTACGGAGTCACTGCGCTTTATAACCCCTTCAATCCCGGCTTGTTCCGGGCGGTCTCTGACTTCGACATGACCCATCAAATCAACGCGAACTGGATTTACGAACTGCCGTTTGGCCGCAAGCAGCGCTGGGGTTCCAGCTGGAACCGCGCTGTGGATGCGGTTCTTGGCGGCTGGAGCTGGTCGGGGCTTTATAAATGGACCACTGGCCTGCCGTTCGGTGTACAAAATGGTTTCCAGTTTCCAACAAACTGGGACCTTAACGGCTTTGCGAATCTTGTGGGCCAGAAGCCCACGACCGGAGCTTTTAGCGATTCCGGTGGGGATATGAATGTCTTTAAGGATCCCCAAGGTGCACTGGCCGCTTTCGACTACCCGTTCCCAGGGCAGGTGGGAGCTCGCAACGTCCTGCGTGGCCCCGGATACTTCACGGTGGACACCGCGGTCCGGAAATCCTGGAATCTTACCGAGCGCCAGAGCCTTTCCTTCTCTGCGGAAGCATTCAACGTGACCAACTCTGTGCGCTTCGACATCTTTAGCGCCTTGCCGGAAATTGACATATCCGGCAGCTTTGGCAAGTTCACCCATACCCTGAATGGGCCGCGCGTGATGGAGTTCATGCTCCGGTACAGCTTCTAACTCGCATTCCCAACAATTCTTGCGCCGGAGGAGATACCCTCTCCGGCATGTCGCCTTTGCGCACGACTTCGTTGTTGGCTCAGTCGGGGATCTGAGCAAGCGGTCTGTGGCCCGGGGCAGCTTCCTGTGTTATCCTTATGTTCTGCGCAAGATTTATGATCCAGCCGTCTTGCGTCCATTGTCGGGGCGTGGCTCAGCCTGGCTAGAGCGCCTGGTTCGGGACCAGGAGGTCGGTGGTTCAAATCCACTCGCCCCGACCACTT
>DATFSI010000013.1:0-19260 GCA_035262705.1 Candidatus Acidiferrum sp.
GCCAATACGATCAACACCGTGGATGGCGGCACACACCTTTCGGGTTTTCGCTCCGCGCTCACGCGCAGCATCAACAATTTCGCCTCCGGAGCGGGCATGCTCAAGGAGCAGAAAGACGAAGTGAGCATTACGGGCGATGACGTGCGCGAAGGCCTTGTTGCCGTTGTCAGCGTTCGCTTGCCACAGCCGCAGTTCGAAGGCCAGACGAAGGGCAAGCTCAACAGCGATATCAAGGGTGATGTCGAGCAACTGGTCAACGAGAAGCTCGGCGAATGGTTCGACAAGCACTCCACCGTGGCCCGACGCATCATCGGCAAGTGCATTGACGCCGCGCGTGCCCGCGAAGCCGCCCGCAAGGCCCGCGAACTGACGCGCCGCAAGTCCGCTATGGATTCCGGCGGTCTGCCTGGGAAACTCGCAGACTGCCAGGAACGCGATCCTGCGCGCTGCGAACTCTTCGTCGTCGAGGGTGAATCCGCCGGTGGCTCCGCCAAGCAGGGCCGCGATCGCAAATACCAGGCCATTCTTCCACTCAAGGGCAAAATCCTGAACGTTGAAAAGGCCCGCTACGACAAGATGCTGGGTCACGAGGAAATTCGCGCCATCATCACCGCGCTCGGCACCGGGATCGGCAAGGACGATTTTGACGCCGGCAAGCTCCGCTATCACAAAGTCATTTTGATGACTGACGCGGACGTCGACGGCTCGCACATCCGAACCCTACTGCTTACGTTCTTCTTCCGCCATATGAAGGAACTCATCGAGCGCGGCCACGTCTTCATCGCCCAGCCGCCGCTCTACCGCGTGAAACGCGGCAAGAGCGAGCGCTATATCCGCGATGAGCGCGATTTCGCGCGCGAACTTATGAAGCGCGCCACCGAAGATCACGTTGTGAAGGCGAAGGAGGGCGTCACGCTGCAAGGTGCTGGCCTCACGAGCTTCCTGCTCAACGTCCAGGAATATGAAGCGACCGCCGCGAAACTCGGGCGTAGGCTCAAGGACAACGGTCTGGTCGAAGTGCTCGCGGAAAGCGGACTCGACAAAAAGACGGATTTCGAGGAGAAGAAGACCCTTGAGAAGCTGCTGAAGGAAATCGAGAAAGCCAAGCTGAAACTCGACGGCAAGGTCGCTTTCGACGAAGAGCACAGCCTCTACGAAATCCAATTCGACGCCCCGCACAACCAAAAGATCAACTGGGCGCTCGCTTCCACGGCCGAATACAAGCGCCTGCGCTCGCTGGCGCGGCAGATCGAGGAGCACAACAAGCCACCTTTTATCATCACGCGCAACGGCGACAAGGCTTCGAAAGAAAAGGCCGCCGACGTTCTCCGCTATGTGATGGAAGACGCCAAGAAGGATTTCACTATCACGCGCTTCAAGGGCCTGGGCGAGATGAATCCCGCGCAACTCTGGGAAACCACAATGAATGCGGATTCGCGCACGCTCTTGCAGGTGAAGCTCGAAGACGTGGTGGAAGCGGAAAAAATCTTCACCACGCTGATGGGCGAAAACGTCGAGGATCGCCGCAAGTTCATCGAAGACAACGCCCTCGATGTCGTCAATTTGGATATCTAGCGGTGGCCGCCGCCGAGCTAATGATTTACCAGTTGGGATGGACAACGTTGCCGGGATTGCGCGGTCTAAGCGTGAGCGAATTTCGCGCGACGCCAACCGACGTTCCCGATAGCGAAAAAGGGGTTGCCGTCAGCTTTGCCAACGAAACCGATCGCGATTCCTTCCTGCACCATCTGGAGGAATATTTTGCGCCGCGACGGTTTACCAATGCCGCCGACGCCTTCGACACGGTGAAAGCGTACGTACTCGAACGCGCGGGGCAATAAGGTTTTTATGCAGCGCCACCTTTCAGGGTGGCATGCCTGGCGAAGAGCCCGGCGCTAGAAGAGCGAGAAACGAAACTGAGGACACATGGCCGACGAACAGAATCAATCCATCCTGCTTCCGGTAGACATCGAAGCGGAAATGCGCAAGTCGTACCTCGATTACGCCATGAGCGTAATCATCGGACGCGCGCTCCCCGACGTGCGCGACGGCCTCAAGCCCGTCCATCGCCGCATTCTCTTCGGTATGTACGAACTCGGCCTCACCTCCACCAAGGCCTACCGCAAGTGCGCCAAGATCGTCGGCGAAGTCCTCGGCAAATACCACCCGCACGGTGACGCCCCCGTCTACGACGCG
Source organism: Candidatus Acidiferrum sp. (assembly GCA_035262705.1). Classification (GTDB taxonomy): domain Bacteria; phylum Acidobacteriota; class Terriglobia; order Acidiferrales; family UBA7541; genus Acidiferrum. The sequence goes on from DATFSI010000013.1 coordinate 2,197, forward strand.
CTGGTCCGCATGGCGCAGGACTTCAACATGCGCTACCCGCTGGTCGACGGCCAGGGCAACTTTGGCTCAGTCGACGGTGATATGCCGGCGGCTATGCGGTACACCGAAGCGCGCCTCGCCAAGATTTCCGAGGAACTTCTCGCCGATATCGAAAAAGAGACCGTCGATTTCATTCCCAACTTCGACGAAACCGAGAAGGAACCCACGGTTCTTCCCACGCGTGTTCCCAATCTGCTCGTCAACGGCGCCAGCGGTATCGCGGTCGGTATGGCCACCAACATTCCTCCGCACAACCTGCGCGAAGTGATTGACGCCACGATCGCCATGATCGAAAAGCCGGACCTGACGCTGAAGGAAGCAATGAAGTATGTTCCCGGCCCGGATCTGCCGACCGGCGGCTTTATCGCCGGCCGCGAAGGCATCGAGCAGGCTTACAAAACCGGCCGTGGCAGCTTCACCATGCGCGCCAAGGCTGCGATCGAGGAAGTCGGCAAGGACCGCGAGAACATCGTCATCACCGAAATTCCTTATCAGGTGAACAAGGCAAAGCTGATCGAGCGCATCGCCGAGCTCGTTGCCAACAAGAAAATCGAAGGCATTTCCGACGTGCGCGACGAAAGCGACCGAGAAGGCATGCGCATCGTCATCGAGCTCAAGCGCGGCGAAGAATCGCAGCTCATTCTCAACAATCTCTTCAAGCACACCCAAATGCAGGAATCCTTTGGCATGATCCTGCTCGCGATTGTCGGCGGCCAGCCACGCGAAATGGGCCTGCTGGAATTCATCCGCTTGTTTATCGATCACCGCCGCGACGTGGTTACCCGCCGCTCGCGCTACGAACTCCGCAAAGCGCGCGAGCGCGAGCACATCTTGGTGGGCTACCAGGTCGCGCTCGACCACCTCGATAACGTCATCCGCATCATTCGGGGCAGCGCCAGCCGCGGCGACGCCAAGGAAAACCTGTTCAAGTATTTCAACGAGCAGGACGTCACCATCACCGAGAATGGGAAGTCCAAGAAGATCGAAGGCGTCAAGCTTGACGGCCGCAAATACCGCTTCCAGGGCGCGCCGGAAGTCGAAGCCGCCGGCCGCGGTGGTTCCGGATTGAATCTCAGCTACATTCAGATTGATGCCATCCTCGAACTGCAACTGCACCGCCTGACACAGCTTTCGATCGACGAAATCCTCAAGGAATTGAAGTCCATCCGCGAAAAGATCGCCGAACTCGAGGAGATCCTCTCCAGCGAAAAGAAACTCAAGTTCGTTATCACCGCGGAATTGAAGGAAATCCACAAAAGCTACGGCGATGATCGCCGCACGCAAATCGTGGACAAGGTGGACGAGATCAAGCTCGAAGACCTGATTGCTGACACCGACATGCTCATCACCGTGAGCCATGCTGGCTACATCAAGCGCACACCCGTCGAGATCTACCGCCACCAGTCGCGCGGCGGCAAGGGCCGCATCGGCGCCAAAACGAAAGAAGAGGACTTCGTCGAGCACCTCTTCGTGGCTTCGGCGCACAGCTACATCTTGCTGTTCACTACCAAGGGTCGCGTGTACTGGTTGAAGGTTTACGAATTGCCGGAAGCTGCTGCGGCGACTCGCGGAAAAGCCATCAACAGCCTCGTGAAGTTCCAGGAGGACGAGAAACTGAGCGCCATTGTGGCGGCGACTAATCTGGAAGACCAAGGCAAGTACGTCTTCTTTGCCACGCGCAACGGCACGGTAAAGAAGTCCGCGCTGACGGAATTCTCAAACCCGCGGCCGAGCGGTATCATCGCCATCAATCTCGAAGCCAAGGACGAACTCATCGGCGCCAAGCTCACCGACGGCAAGCAGATGATCTTCCTAGCCAGCCACGACGGCCAAGCGATTTTGTTCCGCGAAACCGAAGTGCGCCCCATGGGACGCAACGCCGGCGGTGTCAACGGCATGGACCTCGGCAAGGAAGACTACGTCGTCAGCATGGACGCCGTGCAGCCGGACTTCGAAATCATCGCCAAGGAACACAAGCAGACCACACAGAACCTGGAAGAGCTCGAGAACGAGCACATCAAGGATTCGCTCACCACACTCATGCTCACGGTCGCTGAAAAGGGCTACGGCAAGCGCACCGCGCTCGCCGAATACCGCATCACCTCGCGTGGCGGCAAGGGCGTCGTCAATATGAAGACCACCGACCGCAACGGCTCGGTCGTCGCGACGCTGCAGGTTACCGAAGAGTCCGACGTCATGATCATTACCGAGCAGGGCAAAGTGATCCGCGTACACGCCAACGAAATTCGCGAGGCGGGCCGCTCCACGCAAGGCGTCCGCTTGCTGCGCCTCGAGGACGACGACTCCGTCGCCGCCGCCGCCGTGATCCAGGAAGAAGAAGCCGAAGAAAAGAAGTAGTCCCGCGCGAACGATCGCAATGTAGGGGCGGCGTACGCCGCCCTCTCTTCTGTGAATTCTTTTGTGTAGCGCTGGCTTTTAAAGCCAGCAGCTTTTCTCTGTGGCACAGGCACTCTTGCCTGTGCGCTTGTTCTAGCGCCGCGAACTCCGCCACCTGCGCTAAACTATCCCTCTCATGAAACTGACCCGTCTGGTCTTTTCGCTCATCCTCGGCGTGTTCTTCGCGGCCATTTCTCTTGGCGACTCTCCATCGCCCAGTCAAAAATTCCTTGTCTTCGTAGGGACTTACACCGACAAAACGGACAGCAAAGGCATCTACGCCTATGAATTCGACACGGCCACCGGCAAGCTGACTCCGCGCGGCCTGGCCGCTGAAACACCCAACCCCTCCTGGGTTACGATTCATCCCAACGGCAAATTCCTCTATGCCGCCAATGAATCCGGGAAGCAAAGCACTATCACCGCCTTTTCCCTCAATGGCGTTAGCGGCGTCTTTGGCGGGCAGAAAGTGGAACTCCGCGGCCCGACAAAGCTCACCCTCCTCAACCAACTCCCCGCTCTCGGCGAAGATCCCTGCTATCTTTCCTTCGACAAAACCGGCAAATTCCTCTTCGTCGCCAATTACACCTCAGGCAACGTCGTCGTCTTTCCGATTCTTCCTGACGGCAAACTCGGCCCCGCCACCGCCAACGTGAAAGACACCGGCACTGTCGGCCCCAACAAAGAACGCCAGGAAGCTCCCCACGCCCACTGGGTCCAGGTTTCAGACGACAATCGCTTTGCCTACGTTTCGGATTTGGGTCTGGATGCAGTTTTGATCTATCGCTTCGATCCCAGCTACGCAAACTATGGACGACCGATGCTGGGCTATTCCGAGGGGCCTTCAGCCGAGCTACCGGCATCGACAGATCGGTTAATCCTTTCCCCTGGCACCGGGCCACGGCATGCAGCCTTTCTTGCAAACGGCGATTTCATGTACGTCCTCGGTGAACTGCAGTCTACCGTCACTGTCTTCAAGAATCGTTACGAGCCCGGAAGCTCTATTCGGCAGATTTCGGCCTTGCCCATGGGCTACTCGGGCCGCAACGATGCCGCCGAAATCGCCATTCATCCTAAAGGGAAGTGGCTATTTGCATCCAATCGCGGCCACGACTCCATCGCTGTTTTTGCCATCGATCCGCAAAACGGAACCCTTACACCAACAAGGCACTACCCAACGGGCGGCAAGGAACCCCGTCACTTTGCCCTTGACCCCACCGGCCAATTCCTTCTGGCCGAAAACCAGAACTCCAACTCCATTGTGACCTTCCGCATCAACCAAGCCACCGGAGGCCTCACCGAAGTCTCCGCCCTCGACGGTGTCCCCAGCCCAGTCTGCCTGGTTTTCCTTCCGAACCCTTAATTGGTCACCAAATCGCCCTTGCCCTTGCGCACATTTGGAGTACAATCCCCGCCGTAATGGCCAAGGCGAAACCCCGCAAATCCGCTAAGCGCCGCCGCCCTCGCGGAGCCACCGTCGTCAAACTCCCCAGGAACGCCGTCACCCTGGTCGTGGTCATGCGGGCCAAGGAAGGCCAAAACCTGCTCCTCGAGGCCGAACTTCGCGCGCTCATTACCCCGTCCCGGAAGGAAGAAGGCTGCCTGCAGTTCGATTTGCACCGCTGCGCGGATCAGCCCGGAACCTTCCTCTTCCACGAAGTCTGGGAAACCCGCGACCACCACACCGCGCACACCCGCACGCCGCATTTCCTCCGCTGGAACGCCCGCAAGGATGCGCTTCTCGCCTCCCGGGAAGCCGCCTTCTGGCACCAGGTCGCCTAGTTTTTTTGGAGTGTGGCCCGATCGGGTCGCGCTGCCTCTGGTTGTGGGCGGACCCAGACGGTCGGCCTTCTTACTCGACGGTCTTTCCCATGCGCACTACCGGCAGAGTTAGACCATTTGGCAGCGGCACTTCCAGCCGCTCCTTCGCCTCATATCCCCGCGCGGCGTACATGGGCACGCCCGTCAGTGTTGCCCCCATTTCGAATCGCCGGAAGCCGCGCGCGTAAGAGGCTTCTTCACAGGTTTTAAGAATCAGCGTCGCCAATCCCCGCCGTGTCCACTCCGGATGCACAAAAAAGGCGCGAATCTTCGCAGCGTCCCGCGCCGGATCCAGCATGGAATCATCGCGAAACGGCCCGTGGTCGCTGCCGTACAAAGTCTTGCGCATGCTCCATCCGCCGCAAGCCACAAGCACTTTATCACCAGCCGCTCCTACCGCCTCCACAACGTAGTAAGTTCCATCCGCGATTAACTGCGTGTCCACGCCGTAAGCTGTCCCCAACGCTGCTTCGAGCTGTTCGCTGGAATAGTCATCACGCTGCAGCACGCGCACGGATTCCTCAATCAATGTCCGAAGCTGCTGAATATCCTCCGGCCTTGCCAGCCGAATCGCGAATTGTTCGTTATGCGTTTTCACATCCATGTAGGAGAGACTCGCGTCGTTCTTGAAGTTTCCGACTCAGACGTGCGAGCGTCCCTAAATCTCCGGGGTTCCCAAGTAATACCCCGGGCGTGCCCGCACGTTCAAGCCCCGTTCTCTTTCTTTAGATACCGTCACGCTGATCTCGTGATACCCGTCGGGGACATTGCCGCTCGGTGTATAGGTCAATGTATATTGCGAATGCAGTTCGCCTCCCATTTCATCAATCACTTTTTCGATGTTGCGGTCTTTCCAGGCCGAGACGTGTGTCCCTCCGGTTGCCGCCGCGGCAATTTCCAATTGATGCGCGGTGATCTTGTCCTTCGCGTGCGACACCGCCCACACCGCCAGTGCCACCGCCAGGGTCAGCGGGCTCCCGGCTTCCTGCGCTTGAAGTTCCGTAGTCGGCGTCTGCGCCGCTCCCGGCGGCGGAGGCTCTCCGAACGTTCCATCCGGCGTCGCTTTTGGCGGCGGTTTGTATTCCGGCTTGCGTTTCAAGTCGGCCTTCGCACCCGAAATTCCCACCGCATAGATGGTGATGTTCGCGAGTTGCGCACGCCGCAGGACGTCGCCCAAAGTCTCCTCGCTGCCCGAATCATGCGCTTCACCGATGACCAGCATCACTCGCCGGTGACCGAGATCGGTCTCCGAAACCTCAGGCCTTGCGCTCAGCATCTCCACGGCCTTGGACATCGCGTCGAACAGCCGCGAGCCAGAGGAGCCTTCCTGCAGCCGCGACATCGTCCGGTCCATCTCATCGGTGCTCGTGGTGAAATCCAGCAAGGTTCTTACCTGATCGTCGTAGCTCACCACTGCGCCTTCGCCCGTCGGGCCCATAACGGTCTGCGAAATCAAAATGCCGGACTTGCGGATTTGCGGAAGAATCGGTCCGGTTCTCGCGCTCGTCTCGACGACAACCACTAGTGAAATCGGATCACCACCCAGATTGAAATGAGTAATCTTTTGCGGCACGCCGTTGTCGGTGATCCGGAAATCGGACTCCTCGAGGTTGTTCACCATTTCGCCTTTTTCGTTGCGCACGGTCACCGGCGTATTCACCAGCACGGTGCGCACCTTGATGGTCGACGGCTCTTTGGGAAGGGGAGCGCCGGGGTCCAGCACGAGGGGCCCCGCCGGCGCCTGCGCCCGGGCACACGGGAGGGAAAACGCACTCGCCAGTACGGCTGCGGCAGGAATCCATCTATGCTTTCTCAATTACCACACCCTCCGAAGGTCCCTGTGTATTCAATTCGACGCGGCAGGACCCAAAGGCGTTGCCGCGAATCCTCGTCCTGCCTACAATCGAGGCTCGTATAGTTTGGAGAAAAACCATGCCTGACGGCAAACGACTCAAGCCCCAGCACGCCCCGAAAGCTCCCCACGAAGATGCCAGGTTTCTCGCCAGCACCCCGGCGCGGCCTATCCGCATCATCGCCGAGTACATTCATCCCCTGGTGCAACTGAAAAATCAAGGAATCGGCGATACCATCGTAATGTTCGGCTCCGCGCGCATTGAGTCGCATGAAACCGCCTCCGCCCGCTACACGCGCCTGAAGAAAACGAAAACCTCGAATTGGAGCACAGAGCGCCTGAAGAAGCATCGCCTTCAGTTGCGCGAAGCCAAGAGCGCCCTCGAAATGTCGGCATACTACGAGCAGGCACGCCAGCTCTCGCACAAAATCACCACCTGGGCGCTTTCGCTGGGTCCCCGCCCGCGGCGATTCGTGATCTGCTCGGGCGGCGGACCCGGCATCATGGAGGCTGCCAACCGTGGTGCCTATGAAGCGGGAGGCAAGTCCATCGGCCTCTCGATCGAATTGCCGCACGAGCAGTTCGCGAATCCCTACATCAGTCCGGAACTCAGCTTCAACTTCCACTATTTCTTCATGCGCAAGCTGTGGTTCGCGCAAATCGCCAAGGCGCTGATCGTTTTTCCAGGCGGTTTCGGCACACTGGATGAGCTCTGGGAAATGATGACCCTTTCGCAAACCGGGAAGATGCCCAAGCACACTCTGATTCTCATCTACGGCCGCAAATATTGGGACGAAGTGCTCAAGCTGAAGAACATGGTTCGCTGGGGCACCATCAGCCAGGAAGACTTCGACAACCTTCAATACGCCGACAGTGTGGATGAAGCTTTCGATAAGATCCGCATGGGCCTGGAAAAGTATCACATGCAGGTGGATCCGTTTCTTCAGGCCTACTGAAAAATTTTCATTCTAGAACTCCCCGTAAATCCTTTGCTTTCAGCTTTCGCGATTTGGCGCTGGATTTGCCCATTGTAGGGTTTACAGTTTGGGCTCCTCGTCCACCCATTCTCACGCTCGGAACCACATTCCATATCGGGAGAAACTATGAAACTCAAATCGCAAGAACTTTCCGCGAGTCTCCTCGGCCTGGCTTTTGCCGCTGCTTTGTTCCTCGCGGCTCCTGCTGCGCACGCTGACGACGACTGCCAAAAGCGCATTGTTCATGCGGACCACCAGCTCCACGAGGCTGTCGAACACCATGGTTGGCAGAGTTCTCAGGCAGAACATTGGCGCCACGAACTTGCCGAAGCGCGTTCCTACTGTTGGGAACATTCTCACCGTTGGTGGGATGAAGACGGCCATCGTTGGCGCGACCAGCGCGACTGGGACGATCACGACCACGATCATGATCGCCACTAAATTACTGCCGGAGTCAAACATTGCGGCGCCGGTTCCACGGCGCCATTTTTCTTTGCCGCGGACCTCCTCGTCCTCCTCGCAACCTTTCTCCCAAACAAGTGTTTGAACCCTCAGGACGCACCCCGATCCACAGCCCGGGCCAAGCTCCTGGAGGCTTAGCCATGAAACTTCTCTCGTTCAACCTCGGGCCCATTCTCGGAAAGACTGCTCTGGCCACTGCGGCCCTCGGTTTTTTCCTCGCCGCCGGTGCGCCCGCAGCCAAGGCCAACGATTGGGACGATTGCAACCGCCGCATCTCCTACACGGAATACCACTATCGCGAAGCGGTGGAGCGTTACGGCCCCTATAGCCGGCAGGCTCGTCATTGGAATCACGAGCGCCATGAGGCTTACGAATGCCGCGAGCACCTGCGCCATGAATATCGCGAACATCATCGCGACTGGGACGACCGCTACTAGTCTAGGGACATGGTGCCCCACACGCCACCGTTGCGTGTGGGGCTTTTGCTATTGGGTTGGCACTATTTCTGCGAGGCACAGCGTCTCGGTGTTCTCTGAGTTTCTTTCTGTGTGAACGGTGCGGCGGGTGCGCCGCAGCCTCCCTCAGGCGCTGACGGTTGTTTGCAAGCCGGTGTCACTTGAAAACAAAAAGGGCGCCCTGCATGGGGCGCCCTTCTCGCTGCCTCTGACAAATCTTGATTATTCCGCGTGCACCAGCGGCTCTTCGGAAAACATCGCTTCAAACCGCCGGGTCTCGTCCTGATCGTGCAGCATCACCACCGGCACCACCCGCAGTGACTGCTTGCAAAAGTGGCACTGCACCCCTTCTCCCTGCAAGTCCTGCAGAAAGCCGTCTGTAAACCGATACTCGGTCCGCTCGCGCCGCGCCTTCTTCTGGCCCTTTGCGCCGCAATGAGGACACATAAATTCCACCACGTCCTGCTGCGGATCGCGGTCCAGAGCTGCCCAGCCCGTGCGGCGGACACCAACTACTTCTGGTACTCGCCTATCCATCGGGTTCTCCTTCCAGTTCCACGTCCATCCCATTCGATGCAGCAAATTGCGCTACGGATGTAACTAATTTTGAACTTCTCTATCCGGCAATTCTGCCGCCCCAAGTCTAATGCAAACGCATTACTTGCCTGCGCAGCCTTTGCTCCCGTCTTGCCCGGGCGGCTTCACTCTACTCCGCCTTTCGATCCGCTCTCAGTTACGCCGGCGCAGCCTTTCCCCCTCCCTGCACACACCCGGCTGGCCACAAATCACCACCCCTCGAGGCTCCGCGGCGCAGGAATCCGTTGACTGATATCCGATTTCCGATCGCTGATTTCTTTCTCCCGGGCACTTGTCACCGTCGCCGGTGTCCAACACCACAGAGGACGCGCGCACCTCACATCCTTGCGAGCGCGGCGTCGGCCTTCGGCAGCAACCTCCGAAGGCCGGCGTCGCAAATCACGTCCCACAGCTCGCAGGAAATTTTTCAGGAGGTGTGTGATGGCTCTCGAAGCTCTTCGTGTGCCCGAAGACGGCTTGGGCTCACTCCGCGGGTGCCTTGTCGAAGGCGACGCGCAATCTGAAAAAGGCGCCCGCCTCGTCAAACGGCGGGCCCTTGCTGTTTCCATCATTCTCGAGACTGTCGCTGTTGCCGCCCTCGTTCTTTTCCCTCTGCTCAGCAAGGGCCAACGTATTTCCCTTAAAGACATGACTCCAATTCCGCCCTACACTCCCACTGGTAGCACGCATCCTTCGGCGACACCCCGTCAGACCATGCATTCGCCCGCCGTGTGTCGGATTTGTGCCTCGCGGTATATCCCGGGCCACATCGTTATGCATGATCCGACCCCACCCCCTGAACGCGAAGGCCCGGAGGGAGAAATTATTCCGGGGCTCGTCCCCGCTCCAGGCATACAGGGTGCCTATACACCAATGCCTTCACGCCCGGAAGCCCCACAAGAGGAACCGACACGCACCCGCGCGGAGCGCCGCTTTGTTAGCGAAGGCGTACAAATGGCGCAGCTCATCACTCGTGTTGAGCCCGTTTATCCAATTCTTGCCATCCAAACTCATAAAGAAGGACGCGTTGAATTGCGTGCCTTAATTGCGCCGGAAGGGAAAATCGAATCGCTCGAAGTTATCTCCGGCGATCCATTCTTCATACCATCGGCGTTGTCAGCCGTTCGCCAATGGCGCTATCGCCCGACCACTCTCAACGGGCGCCCCGTCGAGGTGGACACCTATATCACCGTCATCTATACCCTCAGCCACTAAACCGCGGGCAAAACAAAAAGGGTCCAGCCGAAGCTGGGCCCTTTTCTGATAACGGATCTTTGACTACCGTACGAGAACCGCTACAGCACCGGCTCGCCGGAATACTTGCCAATCGCTTCACGCGCCAAATCGCGCAGGCGCACAATTTCATGCAGATGATTCGGGTCGTTGGCAGGGAACTCGCGCACCGGATAAATCGGCGGGGAAAGCGTAATCGTCACGCTAGTCGGCCGCGGCAAAATGGTTCCGTCGCGCAGAAACCGCCGCGTACCTTTTAAAGACACCGGAACAATCGGCGCGCCGGTGGCCACGGCTCCGCGAAACGCCCCCAACTGAAAGGGACGCACGCCATCTTCCGGCGTGAAAGTACCTTCTGGGAACACAAACACGGAATCTCCTTGCCGGAGGCACCCTTCGATCTCATCCACCTGCTTGAGCCGCGAACTGGCATCGAACCGGTCGAATGACAAGTGGCCCATCTGGTTCAAAAACGTCCCGATGAACGGCATCTGGTTCACTTCACCCTTCGCCACGAACCGGTAGCTCACGCCGAGCCCCATCATTACCGGTAGCACATCGAAATAGCTGGCGTGGTTGCACGCGTACACCTTCGCGCCGGGCGTATCCATGAACTCCTTGCCCATCACCTTCAAGCGAATGCCCGTCAACCCAAACAGCACTTTCAGAGCCGTAGACGTAAAGCGTCCTGCCCTCTTTTCATCTTTAATCCGCTTTACGATCAGCCATGACGGCACAATCCACAGGAAAAACACCACGATGAAATACACGCCGTAAATCTTTTCAAGCGCTGTGCGAACGGCATGGCCAACATTTCCCGCCCCTTCGCGGACAAACGTGCCCGTGCCTAGCTTGGCGATCTGCACCCACGCCGGCGCACGTCCGTGCGATAACGTTCCGGCCTCGTACAACTGCTTCGTGCCATCGCGCCGCAATTTCCCGCTCGATGTTTTCGGGATGCTGCCGGGCCGAATCAGTTCCACGCGATCCGGAGGCAGTCCCAGGCCGCGCGAAACCTCCTCGTTGATGGCTGCTACCATCGCTGCCCGCTTCGCGGCGTCCTGCTCCCGCGACTCGGCCACAATCACCAGTTTTTCTGTTCCACTACCCGCATCCCTCAGCCCGAACGCCACCACGCAACCCTTGCGAATCCCTTCGGCCCGCGCCGCGAGCTCTTCCACTTCGTGCGGATACAGATTGCGTCCGCCCTTGATGATGATGTCCTTGGTTCGGCCGGTGATGAAGATCTCCTGGTCGGCCTGAAATGCGCGGTCGCCCGAATTCAGCCATGGAAATTCTCCGTCTTGCCGCTCCGGCCCCTGCGGCATCAATTTCGCGGTCGCTTCCGGATTTTCGAAGTAGCCACGAGTCGCCGAAGGGCCGCGGAACCACAAGAATCCTTCTGTTCGTTCAGGAACCGAATTTCCGTGCTCATCCACGATGATGACATCATGCCCGGGGAATTTTTTTCCCACAGAGACGAACGCGATGGCCGTCTCGTCCTCCTCGGCCGCTGACACCGCACGTCCTTGTGCTGTAAACGTTTCGCGCTCCACGCGCTCTACCCGAGGCTGACGGTTCAACGGCGGGAAAGTCACTCCCAGCGATGCTTCCGCCAAGCCGTACACGGGCAGCATCGCTTCCCTGCGGAAGCCGTATTTCTCAAAGCGGTTGGCAAAACGCTCCAGCGTCTCCGGGTTCACCGGCTCGGCGCCGTTCATTACCACGCGCATCGAACTTAGGTCCACGCCTTCCATGGCCTTGTCGGAAATCTTCCGCACGCAAAGCTCGTAAGCAAAATTTGGGGCCGCAGTGATCGTCGCTTTGTGCTTGCTCATGGCTTGCAGCCAGCGTTCCGGCCGCGTTAGGAACGCCAGCGGCGACATCACCACCAGCGGTACACCGTGTAGCAGCAGCGTGAGCCAGGCCCCGATCAATCCCATGTCGTGGTAGAGCGGCAGCCAGCTGATGCCCACGTGAGTTGCATCCAATTCCACACCCTTGGCAATCACCCGCATGTTGGCTAACAGGTTGGAGTTCGTCAGCGTCACGCCTTTGGGATCTCCCGTCGAACCCGAGGTGTACTGCAACAGCGCAATGTCACTGCTCTTACGCACGCGGCTTCCGCTGATAAAGGCAGGCAGCGCTCCCGGCGCAGGCGGGGGAGCTTTCTCCGCCGCTTCCAGCAATTTTTCCGCATCCATTACGCCCAGCAGAGATTTCACGCGAGGCTTTAAAAGTTTCGCCACCGCTTCCGCTCTGCGAAACGTCAGCAGCAGGCACACCCCGGCATTGTTTAGGATCGCCGACTGCCGCTCCGCATACTCTTCAATCCGGTCGGCGCGAAACGGCGGGTAAATCGGCACCGGTACCGCTCCCGCCAGCAGAATCCCCGCAAAGCAAATAAAAAACTGGCGCGATGTGGGCAGCATCAACGACACGCGGCCCCCGGCGGGCACGCCGCGCCGCGCCAACTCCTCTGCGCATTTCTGCGCCGCGGCGTAGAGCTCGCCAAACGTCATCGTGTAATGATGTTCCCCGTGCTCGTCATCCTCCGTAATCAGCAGGTGCGTGCGCTGCGCGTCATGGACGCCGCGATAACGAATTGCCTCCACGAGCGTCTCCGCCTTCTCCACAATCGATTCTGCTGCATCGCGCGCCCCCTGTTTCGTGGCCGCCGCCGCACGCAAGCCGGAAAGTTCTTCCTCGATGCTAACCTGCATCGCCGGCGCGGCCACGATCGCCGCGATCAGTTCCTTCGGAGTGTTCGCTTCTGCCGCCAATGTGTCCGGCAGGCGCAAGTCGAACGCACTCTCCAGTCGCGTCAACAGCTCCACACGCTCCAGGCTGCCTAATCCCAAATCGCGGTCCAGATTCGAATGGACGGTGAGCTCGGCCACCGCGCCGTGGCTGCCCAGCTCTTCCAGCAGCCCGCGCAGCACACTCAGAACGCGCTCGTGCACGTCCTGCAGGTCCAATTGTGGGGAAGTTGTAGCCAAGATTGTCCTTCGCTTCGGAGCTTCGCGTGAGGCTAACACGTGGCCCCTGATTTTGCTATCTCGGGATGCTTCAGAAGCCGAATCCGGAGATCGCCGGAACTCGTTTCTATGCGCCTCGTTTCTTCGCAACCCATCCAGGCGGCAACAATGTCGTACGCAAATCGACTCCCGACAAATCCACATTGCGCAAATCCGTCTCCCGCAAAATAGCGATGCCCATATCCGCGCCTGCGAATTTCGCCCCATCGAGGTGCGCATCCCGGAAATTCGCATTGCGGAGCAACGCCCTCTGGAAATTCGCGTTCGTCAGGTCGCAACGGAAGAACTCCACGCCGCTCGCCTGAGCCTCCATCAGGTTGGCTCCCCCCAACGCCGCCTCGGTCAAATCCGTGTTCCGCAAGTCCGCCTTCCGCAAGTTCGCGCCGGACAAATCCGCGCCCGGCAGCCGCGCGCCGCGCAGGTCGCTGCCTTCCAGATTCGCATTCCGCAAAATGGCTCCGGCCAGGTTGATTTCCCTCAAGTCCAACCCGGCCATGCCCGCTCCGGTCAGGTCGGCCCGCGCGCCGCCCTCCTTGCTGGCCCAGAACAGTTCATGGGCCTTCAGGATCTGTTCCATGGTCTTGCCATTGTGCTTCAGTTTTTTCCAGCTCTTCAGCCCCATAGCCTCTTCCACTCCATAGTTCACAACCCTTTATTTTATCGGATTCCTTGCCCCGCTGGTACCAATGCGCCCGCATCAATCTAGCCGCTGTGCTACCCTGCCCTTGTGAAGGCATTTCCGATCCGCAGCGCATTCTTTCTCCTGGCTGTGTTGCTTGCGGCCCCGTCGAGCCGCGCCCAAGAGGACGAAATTGTCGCCAATCTGGCTGGCGGACGCGCCATCATACACGTCGCCGGCAACGATACCATCCTTCTTGCCGCCATTGACCATCCTCTCGAGTCCAAATCCGTGCCCCTGCGCGTCGCCTCGCTTGACAGCCGCCACGTCGGCATTCTTTTCGGCGCTTCGGAGTGGCAGATTCCCGCCCAACCGCGTCCCATTCGGCTCGATCGCGACATCCCGCACATCGCCCCCGTTGACCCGCGGATTACCGTTCCCGGCGAAACCGAACAGGACCTCGAGGAAATCGGTGTAGCCTTTCTAGAGAAATTGCGCCCTCTTGTCGCGCAACTGCATCATCCGATCGACCTCAAGCCCGACGAACCCCTCTTCCAGGTCGTGCTTATCGGTTTCGCTCCTCAATATTACGGCCCGGAAGTCTGGCTGATCGATTATCTGGTGGAACAAAAAGTCGTTGGTTCGCGCGACGATTTCCTGCAGACGCGCCTTCTTCGTCCGCACTTCACGCAGCTCTATCCGCCGGAAAAGGGCCGGCCCAAAACGCTGATAGAGATTCGCCTCCCCGCTGATCTTCCCGACCTTCCCCTGCTGGGCTTGATTCAGCAGAATGCGCCGCCCATTGCCAGACTTCGGACATCAGACCAGCACATGAGCAAGGTGATCGACTTGATTCAGCGCGGGGAAGCGCAAAAAGCAAATCCCACGGATGCGGCGGACTTTCTTCGCGCCGCGCTGCCCATCATGGCCGGCGACGCTCCGTTTGTTCTTGGTTCGCTCAATGAGACCAGCGGCTTTCAGTGGATTGTTCCACCGGAAGAGCCCCGCGAAAAGGAAAAGACCGCCGAGGACAAGAACCGTCCCCCGGATGCCCCTACGCTCGTACGCAAACCTAAACCGTAATTCTGTCGCTTGGTGCCGCGCCTGCGGTATGCAACGCGCGGATTACTGCTCTGAGGCGGCAGGCGTCTGCAGTATCACAATTTCATCGCCGCGTCGGATCATCCCTCCGCGCAGAACCTTGCAGAGCATCCCGCGTTTTCCCTGCATGGCCGCCTGCAACCCCGGTCGCAGCGCCTCAATCTGCTGGCACGGGTCGCATACCAGGCTCACCTGAAATTCTGAAGCGCCAATGCGCAGCCGCTGGCCGACCGCCAATCCGTTTACGTCCAGGCCTTCCGTCGTGATGTTCTCGCGACCGATTCCCGGCTGCAGTCCAAAATGCTCCAACGTTTCCTGGTCCATCAGCAGAACTTGCCGCTTTCCTCCTGGCCGTGCATGCGCGCATCCTTCCAGGCCCACATCCTCGACCGCCAGCGCTTCGGCCAACTTTTCCATCGGCGCCCGCTTTTTCGGCACACGAAACAAGTGCTTGACCCTGGCCATTTATCAATCTCCCGCGGCAGAACTCTGCTGCAGCTTCCCGATGTCTCTCCGGTAATGCATGCCGTCGAAGCGAATCTTCCCCGCGCCGTCGTAGGCTTTTTGCAACGAGACGCCCAACGTGGATCCCGTTGCCGTCACTCCCAGCACGCGGCCGCCACTGGTCACGATTTGTTCTCCCACGCGCTTTGTGCCGGCGTGCAGCACCTTCACGTCCGGAATTTTCTCCGCCTCCGGTAATCCGTGGATCGCTTTGCCGGTTTCGAATTTTCCAGGATACCCGCCGGACGCCAGCACCACGCACGCGCTTGCTTCGGGCTTCCATTGCAGTTTCTCCGGTTGCACCTTTCCCGCGGCCGTATCCGCGAGTACTTCGGCCAAATCAAAATCCACGCGGGCCAGCATGGCTTGTGTCTCCGGATCTCCGAGCCGACAGTTGAACTCGAGAACCTTCGGACCGCTTTTTGTCAGCATTAACCCGATGTACAAAAACCCCTGGTAGCGAATCCCGTCTGCCGCCAGTCCCCTCATTGTCGGGTCGACAATCGTGGTCTCGATGATTCGCCGCAGATCCGCCGGCAAGAGATCGTCGCTCGAATACGCGCCCATGCCGCCGGTGTTCGGCCCTTCGTTGTTGTCAAAGACCCGCTTGTGGTCGCGCGTCGGCGCCAGCGCCGCGTAGCGCGCCCCGTCGGTGAGCAAAATGAAGGAGAGTTCCTCGCCCTCCAGGGCCTCTTCGAGCATTACTCGTTTCCCGCCATCGCCCAGTTCGTTCTTCTCCATCACGCGCTCGATGAAATCTGTCGCCGCATCCGGATTCGGCGCCACAAACACTCCTTTGCCGCCACACAACCCGTCGGCCTTGATCACCACTGGCCAATCCACCGCGCACAATGCTCCGTAGGCCGCACCCGCCGAATCATGCGCTCCATATATCTCGGCCGTCGGAATGTTGTGCCGCTGCAAAAATTCCTTCGCAAAAATCTTGCTGCCCTCGAGTTGCGCGGCCTTTTTGTCGGGCCCTACCACGGCCCATTTGCGCTCTGCGAAAGCGTCCACGAGGCCGTTCACCAGTGGGAGCTCCGGCCCCACAACCGTCAAATCCGGCCCAATCTTCTGGGCAAGTGCTACCAGTCCCGCCACATCACCGGACTCCACGGCCACGCACTCCGCCTCACCTGCAATTCCGCCATTGCCCGGTGCGCACCAGACTTTCTCCGCTGCTGCGCTTTGCCCCAGTTTCCACACCAGCGCATGCTCCCGTCCGCCACCGCCAATCACCAGAATCTTCATCGTGGATCCCCTTGCTTCGCCGAATCCTGACGATAGTCCGCGCTCCCCACGCTGTCAAACGCCTGTCTTACCTCCTGACCCTTTGGGCCCACCTATACTTTAGGGTGCTCCCCCCTACGTATCTTCTCCTCTGCTGCGCGGGTTCGTGATCCTACCCCTCGAAGCCGCGCGCGTTCCGGGAGGTTTCTGTGCTCATGCCACTGCGTCGCGAAAACATCCATGGCCGCCACTGGCCCATTATCACCTTCGCCCTTATCGGCCTCCTAAGACCACCACTCCTGAAGCTACCGCCCTTGTCGAACCCCTAAAAGAAAAGCAGTGGAGGCAGTTAAGAGCATATTGCCTCGGCCTAACTGCCGGCCGGATGATACCTGGGACGCGCAGGTCCGCCTTCAGGATGATCCCGAATAGGCTCCAGGAAGGGATGGGCAAGCTTGCCAGGATTTTCAGGGATCAGAACGCACGTCGCCTGTGGAACGATAGGGTTCCATAGAACCATTAACCTATGTCATTCAGTTTAATAGTTATCAGAAGCTATTACGCTTGGCTTGCCGCTCGGATCGGAATTGTGACTCCCGTCGAGGCATCAGAAGCTGCAAGCATGTGGCAGCGGCCATCGAAGATGCCTCCGGGATCAATCACCATGCAAGGGGAATGCACCTCGCCGGTCACCACACCCTTCGGCTGAATCTCGACACGTCCGCGCGCGAAGATTACTCCGTCAAAGTGTCCGGCGATC